>CAIZGR010000571.1 GCA_903932535.1 uncultured Hyphomicrobiales bacterium
AAGGCGCCCGGCGATCCGAAGATCGTCGAGGAGCTGCTCAGCTACAACGACGCGGGCCATACCTACCACTACGGCGCTGCCCACGACGACGTGAAGGTGCTGCCCGTCACCAACTATGTGTCGTGGCTGACGGTCGGCGACGACGGCCACGGCGGATCGACCGTCGAATGGAAGGCCGCGTTCTTCCGCGGCGATCCGAACTTCGATCCTCCGCCGCAACTGAACGACGACGCGGCCGTCGTGGCCGTGACCGGGGTCTATCGACCCGGCCTCGAAAATCTCAAGAAGCTCGCCGAGGCGCAGTGAAGGCAAGAGCGTCCGCAGGGGCGCCGGACTGGGAAGGAAGCGGAATGAAGCGTTGGGCCTGGGCGATGGTCGCCTTCTTGTTTTGTCTGGGACTTGCGCCGGCCTGGGCGCACGGGCCTTCGCGGCAGAAGATCGCCGAAACGGTCGACATCAACGCGCCGGTCGACAAGGTCTGGGCGATCGTCAAGGACTTCGACGCGCTCGCCAAATGGCATCCCGGCGTCGCCTCGAGCGCGGCCGACAAGGGCAACGCGGTCGGTTCGGTCCGGATCGTCGTGCTCAAGGCGCCCGGCGATCCGAAGATCGTCGAGGAGCTGCTCAGCTACAACGACGCGGGCCACACCTACCACTACGGAGGCAAGGACGTCGACGTGAAGGTGCTCCCGGTCAGCAACTACACGTCGTGGCTGACGGCCGGCGACAATGGCCACGGCGGGTCGACCGTGGAATGGAAGGGCGCGTTCTATCGCGGCTTTCTGAACAACGACCCGCCGCCGGAACTGAACGACGAGGCCGCGGTCGCAGCGGTTACGGCGGTCTATCGCGCCGGCCTCGACAATCTCAAGAAGCTCGCCGAGGCGCCGTGAGGGCGCACGCGTTCCTTCTCGGGCTCGCGGCGCTCGTCGCCGCCGCTCCCGCCGCCGGCCGGCCGCTCGCCTACATCACCGATCAAGGGTCGGACAGCATCGCCGTGGTCGACGTCGACGGCTGGAAGGTGGTCGAGACGCTCGAGGTCGGGCGGAAGCCCGCCGGGGTGGCCGTCGCGCCGGGGGGCGATCGTATCTACGTCAGCAATCCGGAGGGGTCGAGCCTCTCGGTGGTCGAGCGCGGACCGGACGGACGCCACCGGGTGGTCGCCGGGATTTCCGTCGGCAAGGGGCCGCTCGGCGTCGCCGCCGACCGAACGGGCAAGCTCGTCTTCGCCGCCGACTGGTATGCGGATCAGGTTCATGTCGTCGATGCGGCGAGCCTGAAAGAGGTTTCCTCGATCACGGTCGGCCGCTCGCCCTCCGGCATGACCGTCAGCCCGGACAATGCGCGCCTCTTCGTCGCCAATCGCGAGAGCGATTCGATCAGCGTCGTCGATCTTTCGACCTTCGTCGAGATCGGGCGCGTGGCCGTGGGCAAGGCGCCGTTCGGCGTCACCTACGACGCCGCAGGCGGAACCGACGGCAAGCCGCGTCTCCTGGTCGCCAATGTCCAGTCCGGCGATGTTTCCGTCGTCGATCCGGTCGCCCTGCGCGAAGTGGAGCGCATCAAGGTGCGGGCGTTTCCCTACGCGGTCGCGGTGACGGGCGACGGCGCGCGCATCCTCGTCACCAACCAGCACGACGACAGCGTGTCGGTTATCGACGGGAGGACTTACGCGACGCTCGCGGTCGTCCCGGTCGGCGATTATCCGGAGGGGATTGTCACCGCCCCGGATCAGACTCACGCTTTGGTCGCCTGCTGGATGGACGACGAGCTCGAGTCGATCGACATCGCGAAGATGACGGTCGACCGGACGCTGAAGGTCGGCTCGGGACCGCGCGCGTTCGGGCAGTTTATCGCGCCATGACGGAAAACTGGAAGGAAACCAGCATGCGGAGCGGGAAGTCGGCGCGGTCGTTCTGGCGGATGTTCGGCCCTGCGGCGGTCGCGATGCTGTCGGTCGCTTGCCTCGCCGCCGCGAGCCCGCCCGTGCCGGTCGCCGTCATCGACTTCGACTACACCGACACCTCCGGCGAGCCGCGCGACCAGACGGCCGAGCACGCCGCGCGGCTCGCGGCTTTCGTGAAGACGCTGCGCAGCGACCTTGCCGCGACCGGACGATTCCAGCCGGTCGAGATCGCTTGCGCCGCGCCGCCCTGCACGGCCGGCAACACGCCGGCGCCGGCTCTGATCGACGCGGCCAAGGCCGCCGGCGCGCGGCTGCTGGTCTACGGCGGCATCGAAAAGATGAGCACGCTCATCCAGTGGGGCAAGCTCCAGATCGTCGATCTTCGGGCGGACCGCCTGCTCGACGACAAGATGCTCAGCTTCCGCGGCGACAGCGACGACGCGTGGCGCCGGGCGGAGGTCTTTGTCGTCGAGGAGATCAAGGGCCTCGACCTCTCGAAGTGACGAGACGCGAACCGAGGACCGTCGTTCGGAGAGCGTCGGCCACGGCGTGCGGCTCGCCCGGCCGGCGACGACGCCGGCGCGGCCTGCGGCCGGCATGCCGGACGCAAGCGAGTCCGCCGCTCAGATCGCCTTGCCTTCCTGCTCCGGGTAGGCGCAACGCCAGCGCGCGACGCGCGTCCCGGGGTGCTGCTCGGACCAAGCTGCGATATAGGGCGGCGCCTGCATGGCGCATTGCGCGGGCGTCGCGTCGGAGACGAATTGCAGCCGCGTTTCGCTGCAGCGCTCCGACGCAGCCAGCGTGCATACCGTCATGATCAGCTCGATCATCGCGTTTCCGCCCTCGATTGAAGCCCCCGCCGACCGCATCGTGAACGGCCTTGCCGGATGGCGCAAGTCTCCCGCGGCGTCGCGATGAGCTGGCGCGATTTGGCGCCTTCGACGCTTGGCAAGGGGCCGATAGTTTCGCTATGTCGGGAGTAGCGCGCCGGGTCCAAGGCGCTGGGAGCGAGGGGGCGAAGCGCAGTCGTGAGAAGCGTCGAGGTCGCCACGGCGGCAAGGCTGCACCTGGGATTTCTCGATCTGAACGGAGGCCTCGGCCGCCGCTTCGGCTCGATCGGCCTGTCCATCGACGCCTTCGAAACCCGCGTCGAAGCCGCCGCGGGCGGCGCGTTTCGGACGCTCGGATACGAGCGCGCGCGCAGCGCCGCGCTCGCCCGGCGCGTTGCGGAACGGCTGCGGCTCGATCTGAGCGGGACCGTGACAGTCGTTTCCGCCATTCCCGCCCATTCCGGGCTCGGCTCCGGGACTCAGCTCGCCCTCGCGATCGCAAGCGCGCTCAGGCGGCTTCACGGAGTAGGAAACGACGCGATCGAGGACGCGCGCATTCTGGACCGCGGCCGTAGGTCGGGGGCCGGGGCGGCGCTGTTCGCGCGCGGCGGCTTCGTCGTCGACGTGGGGCGCGGACCGCTGACCGACGTGCCGCCGGTCGTGACGCGTCTCTCCTTCCCTGAGCAATGGCGAATCGTGCTGATCGTCGACCCGGCCGTAGAAGGCGTTCATGGCGAGGACGAGCGGCGGGCGTTCGCCGCTCTGCCTGCAATGTCCGCCCAGTCCGCGGGCGAGATCTGCCGCCGGACGCTGATGCAGGTCCTGCCGGGCGTCGCAGAGCTTGATCTCGACGCGTTCGGCGAAGGCGTCGCGGCCATTCAGGCGATCCTCGGCGATCACTTTGCGCCGGCCCAGGGCGGCGGACGCTTCACCAGCGTCGAGGTCGGCCGCGTCGCCGAGCACCTGCGGGCCTCGGGCGCGCGCGGTGTCGGCCAGAGCTCGTGGGGGCCGACGGCTTTCGCCTTCGCCGCCGATTCGGACGAAGCCGAATTTTTCGCCTCACGGGCGCGCGAGGCGGCCGGCGCGAACGTTTCCGTCAGGATCTGCGCGGCCTGCAATCGCGGCGCCGCGATCGAAGCGTTCGATCCGTCATTGCGAGGAGCGTAAGCGACGAAGCAATCCGGGATCGTAGAGCGCCCTGCGATCATGGATTGTTTGCTTCGCTCGCAAAGGACCGGCGCGCACTACCCGGGAGGAAGACTTGGCCAAGAATATTCTGCACATGGTGACCCCGCTCGCGCATATGAGCCCGTTCGACGTCAATATGGCGCTCGATGCGGGATACGACGCGGCGGTTCCGTACACGAACGTGTCGCTCGGCGAGGTCACGGGCCTCGTGCAGGACGCGATGTTCTCGCGCTCGCCGCGCGACGCTACGCGCACCGGTTTTTTCATCGCCGGAAAGGATGCGTTCCTGGCGCTCGACATGCTCGACGCGGCCTCGAAGGCGCTCCTGAAGCCGTTCGAGATCTCGCTCTTCGCCGATCCGGCGGGGTCCTTCACGACGGCCGCCGCGATGATCGCCGTGGTCGAGAAGACGCTGAAGGAAATGAAGGGGCGGGGGCTCGCCGGCGCCGCCGTTTCGATTTTCGGCGCGACCGGCGTGGTCGGAACCGCCGCCGGCGTCATCGGTGCGCTCGAAGGCGCGAACGTCACCTTCGTCGGCCATGACGGAACCCAGCGCGTGGCCCGCCATGCCGAGGAGGTCAAGCGCCGCTTCGGCGTCGACATCGCCGTGGCCGACGGCTCGACGGCGGAGAAGAAGGCGGCGATCGTCGCCTCGACCGAAATCGCCCTCTGCGCCGCCAAGGCCGGCGTGCGCGTCCTCGACGCGTCGCAAATCGCTTCAGGGGAGAGACTGCTCGTGGCGGCGGACGTGAACGCGGTGCCGCCGCTCGGCGTCGAAGGGCTCGACCTGCACGCCAACGGAACGCCGCTGGGCGGCCGCGGCGCATTGGGCGTCGGCGCGCTCGCCATCGGCAACGTCAAGTATCGGACGGAGGCCGGCCTCTTCAGAGAGATGGCGGCGAGCGCGTCGCCCTTGAAGCTGGACTTCCGCCAAGCCTTCGTCCTCGCCCGGTCGTTCGCCCTGTAGACGCGGTCGCCGGCCGCGTCCGCCGCGCCCGGCGAGCGCGGCTACAGGCGCCCCGACGGCGTCGTCTTCGGGGCGACGCCATAGAGGGGGCTCTCCGCCGCGCTCGACGACCGCTCGCGACGGATCTCGACGCCGACGGCGCCGTCGATCACGTCCATCTTGCGCACGCTGACGCGAACGCTGCGCACGCGGGCATGCCGAAGCACGGAGGCGGCGACCTCTTCGGCCAGGCTCTCGACGAACTGGACGTGCCCGCGTCCGACGGCGAGACGGATCGAGTCGAGAATGACGTCGTAGGAGAAAATCTCGCGCATGTCGTCCGCATGCGCCACCGCGCGACGGACGACGGCCTCGACGTCGAAGACGACGCGCTGCGAGGCGCTGCGCTCGAAATCGTAGGCGCCGATGAAGGCCGAAACGACGAAGTCGCGAACATAGACGCGGTCGACGTCGTTCTCGTGATCGCGGCCGCCCATGATTCCCCGCGCGAGCAGCCTCCAGTCGATCTTCGGAGACGCGAGCGGGTCGGGCCGCTCGCGCGGGATGAGATCGCGAATCAGGGCCATCGCTTCGGGATCGATCCTCGACGCCCGATCGTGGCCGCGGCAGAGGGCGCCGCGAAACCCGAGGACGTCGGGACGGATCAAGAGGAGGCGCGGCACGTCGGGCGCCTCCAGCGAGCCGGCGAGCCCGCTCGTCAGGCCTTCGTCGCGACAGAGGGCGCAGAATCGCTCGAGATGGGGGAGGTCGAGATGGTCGATCAGCCGGCCGGCGCCCGTGCGCCGCGTGTCGAGCATGGCGCCCTTGAAGCCGAGCGCCTTCAGCCTCGGCAGGAGCGCGAAATCGGGCGCTTCGTCGGCGAACAGCACGGCGACGAGATGGGCGGTCCCGGCCGCCGCCGCGAGCCCCGCGCCGCACCGCTCGATCGTTGGCTGATCGACCGCGGCCTTGAGATAGTCCACCTTCGCCGCCGCGAACGCGCGCGCCTTGTCGAAGAGCGCGGACGGTTCGTAGGGCGGGTCGCCGAGGGTGGCGCTCGTTTCGCGCTGTCCCGCCACCTGCGCGACCACGGCCTCTGCGGTGGCGATGTCGACGGCCGCCATCGCGCCTTGCGTCGCGTCCTTGAGGTCGAGGATGTCTGCGCCGAATCGCAGGGCGGCGTCCGCCTCGGCCGAGTCCGTTACGCTGGCCAGCATCCGTGTCATCGATGGCTCCCCGGCGATATCCGCCCGGTCCGTCTCGCACTGGTTTCCGGCGCGGCGCAAGCTCGCGGCGGCGCAAGCCGCGACCGCTTGAAACGCCGTTCGGCGGCGCCTATAGTTCGCAAAGAGAGGAACCGTCCATGCTTGCCTGCGCCCGCGCCGTCGTTGCCGGCGTTCTGCTGATCGCGTCGCCGCAGGCGTTCGCCCAAGGGCGCCCGAAGGCCGATCCGAACTGGCCGTGCCGTCAGCTCGAGACTGCGGCGTTCTCGCTCGCCTCGGTGTGGGCTGGCCCCGATGTCGACCTGAACGCCCAGGATTGGCGCGACGATCCGGACGTCGTCGATCTCGCGACGAAAATGTCGCAGCGCCGCGTGCCGATGGAGGACGTGGAAAAAGCGATTTCGGCGTTCAAGAGCAAACAGGGCGCGGACGCCGATGCGAAGCTCTTGCAAGCCTTCGGCGCGGCGTTTCAGGATCTCACCCAGCAGCGGTCTCAGGTGCTGAGCGGACTCGACCGCTTCGGACGGAAACAGCGCGAGCTGGCGGATCGCATTCGGGCGGAGAACGAGGTTGCGCAGAACGCGGCGGATCAGGCGAACAACGCGGGGCAACTCGACGAGGCGGCGCGCCAGAAGCTGGAATGGGACCTTCGCGTGTTCGACGATCGCCAGCGAACGGTGAGGTACGTCTGCGAGTCTCCGACGCTGATCGAACAGCGCCTCGGCGCCATCGCCCGGGCCGTGCAACAAGCGCTGTGACGCGCGCCGCTTCAGGGCCGGGTCGTCGATCCGGCCGTGGCGCGGTCGCCCAACGCGCCCGACAAGGGCTGTCTCGCCGCTCACGGCCGCGGTTCCGGGCTGCGGGACTCGAGCGGAAGTCCGGCCGCCGCCCAACCGTCCGTTCCTTCCGGATACCAGTCGACGGGCTCGTAACCGAGGGCCAGAGCGCGCTTGGCCGCGTTCCACGACATCCAGCAATCCTCGAGGCAGTAGAACACCAGGGCGCGGGAACGACCGCTCGACGCCCGGTCGAGTCCGCGGCGGAAATAGTCCAGCATGACCGGAGCGAGATCGCCGTATCCCGTGTCGGGCAGCCAGAGGCTGCCGGGAATGTCGAACCTCGGCTTCTCCCGCCACACGACGCCGGCCGGCAGGCCGGCGGGCTTCGGGGCCTGGGGCAAAACGTCGACGAACGCCGCCGCGTCCGAGCGCCAGAGCGCTTCCGCCTCGCCCGTCGTCAGCACACGCGCGCCTCGAAGCGTCGCAGGCGTCGGCGCGCGGTAGTTGCTTTGCCGGAAGGACTCAGGCTCCGGCGGCGCGTCGCCCGCCAATGCGGTTGCGGTGCAGAACGCGAGGCCGGCGGCGGCGATCGCGGCCGCCAGCGCAGGCCGCGAACCTGATCGATTCGGGCTCACAGAGGGCGATTGTTCTCGTCGAGCAGCGGGACGCCGTAGGACTTGAGGATCGCGTTGACAGCATCCTGGTTGTCCGCGATCAGCTTGTTGAGCGTGCGCTTCCAGTTCTGGTCCGCGTGACGCACGCCCATGACGATCCGATACGCCAGTTTCGGCCCGTTCTGCTCCTTCACCAGCGGCGTGACCGCGATCGGGGCGCTCGCCTTCGTGGCGTAGTAGCCGGCGAGCGGACCCCAGAGCAGGGCCACGTCGATGTCTCCCTTGTCGAGATCCGACATCATCTGCTGCGCTGGCGAATCGTAGCGGGTGTCGACCATCAGGGCGTAGGACTTGATCTGCGGAAGCAGGCCGCCCATCGCCAGATAGGAGACGGGAGGCGTGCCCGCGACGACGCCGATGCGTGCGGTCTTGAGCCTCGGGTCCTGAAGGGAATCGAGTCCGTCGAGCGTTCCACCCTTCTTGTAGGCCGCTGCGTAACCGGTGCGGTAATAGGGGTTGGTCGGCTGGACGATGTCGTCGCCTTGCGCGATCCCCAGCACCACGTCGCAGCGATGCGCGTTCAAGGTGTTGCGGATGAATCCGGTCGCGCCCGGATAGAAGGCGTAGGCGACGCTCTTTCCGAGCTTTTCGGCGAAGAGGCTCGCGATCTTGTTCTCGAATCCCTCCCGCGCCTCGTTCGAGAACGGCAGGTTCCGCGGGTCCGCGCAGGCGCGGAACACGTGGGAATCGACGAGCTCGATCGAATCGCCCGCTGCGGCGCCGTCGTCCTGGGCGCGGGCGACGCCCATGACCGCTAGCGCGCCGATGGCCGCGAGGCCGATGGCCGCGACGCCGAGCGCCGTCGATCGTCTGTGCGCCGCTTTTGTCACGCTCATCAACTCGCGTTCATGCATTTTTCTTGCGCAGCGTCGAACCCCGGCGGCTTCGCGGCATGCTGCGCCGGACGTCCACGCGGGATCGAGTCCTGCGAACGGGCGCGCAGATAGACGTAAATGTCGTTTAGATAGCACATCACGTTCTTGTTTTCCGCGAACGTCGGCATGACCTTGTCGTTGCCGTTCATGAAATCCTTCCGTCCGCTCACGACGATGCCATAGAACTCCGCATAGGGGATGGTCTTGAGCGAGTTCTTCAGCGCCGGCGCGTAGCTCGATCCCTCGCCGTCCGGGCCATGGCAGACGTGGCATTCGGAATGATAGCGGCGGAAGCCCGAGTACGTCTCCCAATCGACCGACCCGTCGGCTTCGACCTTGAAGGTCGGATCGCCGGCCTTGTCGCGCCAGATCCCGTCTTCGTCCTGCTTCACGGCGGCCGGATCGCCCGGCGCCTCGTCCGCGTGCGCCAGGATGGGCGCAGCGAGGCTCAAAGCCATTGCGAGGCCAAGGGAAGGATGGAAAATCCGCACGTGTTCTTTTCCTCGACGCTGGTCTCATGTCCGCTCTTTGCGGACCGGAAAAAGCCCGGCGCGCGCCTTTCACGTTCGCGCCGGGCCCCGTTTGCTTGCTCAGTCAGACGACGATCAGTCCTGCGGCAGCGCGAACACGGTCAGCGTCCCGCCGAGCGCCGTGTAGTTCGACAGCGCCGCATAGCCGCCGACCGCGCCGAGGCCGTCGGTCGCCTTGGTCAGGCCGGCCGCAAGGCCGATGCCCGCCCAGCCGCCGACGCCGGAGAGGACGCCGACGTACTGACGTCCGCCGTGCTCGTAGGTCATCACGTTGCCGATGATGCCGGACGGGGTCTTGAACTTCCACAGCTCCTTGCCGGTCTTGGCGTCGACCGCCTTCAGGTAGCCTTCGAGCGTTCCGTAGAACACCACGCCGCCCGCCGTCGCCAGAGCGCCCGACCACACCGAGAACTGCTCCGGATCCGACCACACGATCTTGCCGGTCTTGCCGTCCCAGGCGATGAAGTTGCCCATGTTCTTCTCGCCCTGAGGCGGGTACATCGACAGAGTCGCGCCGACGTAGGGCTGACCGGCGGTGTAGCTCACCTTGAAGGGCTCGTAGTCCATGCAGACATGGTTGGTCGGCACGTAGAACAGCTCGGTCTCAGGCGAATAGGCCGCCGGCTGCTCGTCCTTGGAGCCCAACGCCGCCGGGCAGACGCCCTTGGTGTTGACGTCCTCGCCGTTCGCCTCGGTCGACATCGCCTTGACGCGGATCGGACGCCCGTAGTTGGGGGACGCCTTGTCCATGTCGACGCCGGTCGCCCAGTTCACCGCCGGATCGAACTTCTGCGCCACGAGCAGCTCGCCGGTCGCGCGATCGAGCGTGTAGCCGAAGCCGTTGCGGTCGAAGTGGGTCAGGAGCTTGCGATCCTTGCCGTCGATCTTCTCGTTGGTGAGGATCATCTCGTTGACGCCGTCGTAGTCCCACTCGTCGTGGGGCGTCATCTGATAGACCCACTTGGCCGCGCCCGTGTCGGCGTCGCGCGCCCAGATGGTCATCGACCACCTGTTGTCGCCGGGCCGCTGCGAGGGGTTCCAGGTCGAGGGGTTGCCCGACCCGTAGTAGATCAGGTTCAGTTCCGGATCGAACGAGTACCAGCCCCAGGTCGCGCCGCCGCCGATCTTCCACTGGTCGCCCTTCCAAGTGCTGGTCGACGAGTCGGGGCCGACCGCCTTGCCGAGCGCGGTGGTCTTGACCGGATCGATGAGGGTGTCCGAATCCGGGCCCATCGAATAGCCGCGCCACGCGAGCTTGCCGGTCTTGACGTCGTAGGCCGAGACCCACGAGCGGACGCCGAATTCGCCGCCGGAAACGCCGATATAGACCTTGTCCTTGAAAACGAACGGCGCGTCGGTGCCGGTCTGGCCCTTCGAGGGATCGCCGTCCTTCACCGACCAGGCGACCGCGCCGGTCTTGGCGTCGAGCGCGACCAGCGTCGTGTCGGCCTGGTGCAGAAAGATCTTGCCGTCGGCGTAGGAAAGGCCGCGGTTGACCGTGTCGCAGCACATCACGGGAATGACGTTCGGGTCCTGCTTCGGCTCGTACTTCCAGAGAATCTTGCCGTCGTTGTTGAGGTCGAGCGCGTAGACGATGTTCGGGAACGGCGTGTGCAGGAACATGACGTCGCCGATCACGAGCGGCGCCCCCTCGTGGCCGCGCAGGACGCCCGTCGAGAAGGTCCACGCCGGCGACAGCTTGTGGACGTTTGCGGCGGTGATCTGCTTGAGTTCCGAGAAGGCCGTGCTGGAGAAGTTTCCGCGCGGCATAACCCACTGTTTCGGGTCGTTCTGAAGCTTAGCCAACTCGTCTTCGGCGAAGGCATAGCCGGCGCCGAACAGCGCGGTCGCGCCAAGCAATCCTGCAAGCAACAATTTGCGCATTCATTTCCTCCCGGTTTCACGTCCTGGGTCGAGCAACGCGCGTCTGACATGCCTAGAGTCAGGACGCGCGCAACTGCGCCGTTTCGGTTGGGACAGCATCGGCAGCGTGTCACGACAGAGCGATTGCGGAATTCCCTCTTGCGGGGAATCTCGCTTTGCCTCCGATTAAGTGCGCCGGGTCTCCCTTTCCCGACGCTCGTGCAGCCGAAGCCGATAACGAACATATGGCGGCCGAATGAAGTGCGCAAGCGCAAAGCCGAGCGAAAATTGCTATCCCATTATAGCCGCCTCCTCTCGATGGCGCCTATGCCTCGAGGGGCCGGACGCGGGGCCGGCTTGTCTCGTTCGCGCTCAGCCTCTACGTCGGGTTGGAGAGGAAATCGGAGGCGACGCGTCGCGGCCATGCGCTATTTTTCGAGCACCCTCGTCGGCCTCGTCCTGGCGCTGGCGGCCGGTTCGGCCCAGTGTGGAAGCGTCGAACCGCTGCCGGTTCGGGAGGTGGCGCCGGGCGTGTTCGCGCATGCGGGCGCGATCGCGCTGATGAGCGAGGAGAACGCGGGCGACATCGCCAACATCGGATTCGTCGTCGGCGAAAACGGCGTCGCCGTCGTCGACACCGGCGGCAGCGTGGAGGTGGGACGGCGGCTGCTGGCAGCGATTCGCGCCCGGACGGCGAAGCCGATCCTCTACGTCGTCAACACCCACGAGCATCCCGATCACGTCTTCGGCGACGCCGCTTTCGAAGGTTCGGGGGCCGCTTTCGTCGGCCATCGCAATCTGCCGCGCGCGCTGGCGGCGCGAGGCCCCTTCTACCTGAAGGCGTTCCGGAAGATCATCGGCGACAGGCTCGTCGACGAGGTCAGAATCGTTCCGCCGACCCTGACCGTCGAGAACCGTCTCACGCTCGATCTCGGCGGCCGAAGCCTCGAATTGCGGGCGTGGCCGCCGGCGCATACCGATTGCGACCTCACGGTGTTCGATCCCGCGACGCGCACGCTCTTCGCCGGCGACCTCGCCTTCGTCGGCCACCTGCCCGTCGTCGACGGCTCGCTCAAGGGCTGGCTCGCGAATTTCGACGCGCTGGCGGCGGTTCCGGCGGAGCGGGTCGTCCCCGGTCATGGCCCGCTCGCCCTTCCCTGGCCGGAAGCGCTGCAAAACGAACGCGCCTATCTTTCCGGACTGGCCAACGACGTGAAGGGGTTCATCGCCCGCGGGGACCCGGTTGACAGCGCGGCGAAGGCGGCCGGACA
The DNA here is from genome assembly GCA_903932535.1 of uncultured Hyphomicrobiales bacterium. Lineage (GTDB taxonomy): Bacteria > Pseudomonadota > Alphaproteobacteria > Rhizobiales > Beijerinckiaceae > Roseiarcus. The sequence continues at coordinate 12,086 of CAIZGR010000571.1, forward strand.
ATCGCTGCGCGACAGCTGGATGCTGTTCGACGCCTACAACGCCCGCAACGCGACCGCGGCCTACGCCGAATACGAGTGGGACCCGTAGGCGCGCAACGAGAGAAGAAGGAACGCCCATGGTTCGATCGATCACCCGGCGGCGCGCCGTTTTCGCCCTTGCGCTCGCGGCGGCGGCTGGGGGCGGGCGCGCCGGCGCTCGGGCGGGGCAGGACGCCGATCCGTGGCCGGAGCTTCAGCGCCTGTTCTTCGGCGGCCGGCCGATCGTCGAGGACCCGGCGATGGTGCGCTTCGAAGCCCCCGCGCGCGCCGAGGACGCCGCCCTCGTGCCGATGTCGTTCTCGGCGAAGCCGCCCCCGGGCGATCCGCGCCGCGTGATCCGGCTGACGCTCGTCATCGACGAGAATCCCGTGCCGCTGGCGGCCGTCTTCACTTTCGGCGACAAGACGGGCGACACGCGCATTTCGACCCGCGTGCGCGTCAACTCCTACACCAACGTCCGTGTGGTGGCGGAGCTCGACGACGGGTCGCTGCACATGGCGACCCGCTACGTGAAGGCGGCCGGGGGCTGCTCCGCGCCGATGGTCAAGAGTATGGAAGAGGCGCTCGCGACCCTCGGGCAGATGAAGTTCCGCATCCTGCCGCCGACCGCGGAAGCGCCCGGCGAGGCGCTGATCATGATCCGCCATCCCAACAATTCCGGCCTGCAGATGGATCAGATGACGCGGCTCTACACGCCCGCGCGCTACATCGAGAAGCTCGCGGTCCACCAGGGCGACGAGCTGGTGTTTGCGATGGAAGGCGGAATCTCGATCGCGGAAGACCCGAACTTCCGCTTCACCTTCAAGCCCAACGGGGCGAAGGAATTCCGGGTCGAGGCGCAGGACACGACCGGCAAGACCTTTTCCGGCGCCTGGCCCGCGGCCCGCGACGGGGCGTGAAGAAGCGTGCGAAAAGGCGGACGCCGGTTTTTCGCCGAGAAACGCCGTCATCGCGAGCCCCGAAGGGCATTCTGATGGAAAACCGTGCGTGGCGGGAGCTTTTCGACGAGCGGAATTGGTGAGGTCCTGAGGCGCCTGGCGGCGCCGGCAACGGTTATCCGACCGCGGCGCGCGCCGACTATGTCTTCGCCTGCATGAAGACGAACGGAGAGACGCGCGAATCGCTGGAGCAGTGCGCCTGCTCGATCGACGTCATCGCCTCGCTCCTCCCCTACGAC
>CAIZGR010000572.1 GCA_903932535.1 uncultured Hyphomicrobiales bacterium
ATCTCGCCGACTATCCGGTGGAGCGCATCTACCGCGACGTGCGCGTCTGCCAGATCTACGAGGGCACGAGCGACATTCAGCGGCTGGTGATCGCGCGGGCGCTGGCGGCGGGGTAGGGGGCGTCCCGGCGTGGGCGCGTGCGACGCCGCGGCTCCGCGTCGGATCAATTTTCAGAGCGCCGCGCCCGCGGCCGGCGCCAGACGCGCCATGAGTGGCGGGGCGATGACGTCGGTCAGGCGCGTCAGCGGCGCGCGCCTCGCGCCCCCTATCCCCCCGCCGCCTCTTTCTCCCTTGCGGCGAGCAGCGTCTGGAGCGCCGTGACCGAACGCTCGATGTGCTCGCCCGCGAGCTTCACAGCGAGGTCGGCGTCGCGGGCGAGCGTCGCGTCGAAAATCCCCTGGTGCTCGGCGTGGACGTCGCGGGGAATGGCGCGCCGCGAGATCACCAGCCGGCGGTAGCGCTCCGATTGCTGATAGAGGAGGGCGTTCAGGCGGTGCAGCCAGGGGGAGGGGCAGGCGGCGGTGAGCGCGCGGTGGAATTCGCGGTTGCGCTCCTCGAACTCCCCCGATGCGCCGGCCGGGTCCTCGCGCAAACGCTCCTCGGTCTTGGAGAGCTTGTAGAAGGCGGCGACGATGCCGGCCTCCCAGGTCTCGCCGCCGACGGCGATCGCTTGGCGGAGCGCCTCGGTCTCGATCAGCTTGCGCACTTCGGTCAGATCGCGGAAATCCTCGAGCGACGCGGGGGCGACGCGAAAGCCGCGCTGGCCCTCGCTGGTCACGAGCGCCTCGCCCAGAAGCCGGGTCAGCGCCTCGCGGATCGTGGAGCCGCTGACGTCGTAGCGGGCGCGCAATTCCTCGGTGCGCAGCTTCGCCCCCGGCTCCAGCGTGCCGTCGACGATCTCGTTGCGCAAGTGCGCGTAGGCGGCTTCGATGAGCGTTCGGCCCCGGGCTTCGGCGGGGCGTTCGGCGGCGGCGGCGACGTCCGTCATGGGATCGGCCTCCCTCGGCAGTCACAGGAAACCGCGATCGCGCCGCGGGACGCGGCCGATTCCTGCGGTCGTTTGGCGCAAAGCCTGTCGCAAATTGGCTCGCTATGCAATCAAATTATCGGCATTCTTCTTTGCTCACGATAATTTCGGCGCCGTTTGCGCCAATCCGAAATCTCCGTCTCCGGCGCCTTTTTGACGCGGCTTTGTGAAATATCGATGGCCACACGGCTCTTTGGCATTGCCGATTCCCACGGCTATCGCGAGAATCAGAAAATTAATCGTCAAAGCGATTTAATATCGATATTCCTGTTGACTGACGATATCGGCCGCGATAGTCAACCGTCCGTCGAAAGCGCGACGGCCCGGCGAACGGGCCCCAGGACAGACCGCCTTACAAGGGCGGCGGGTCCTGCGGACAGCGCGACCGCAACGCCGGTTTCGGGAGGAAACATGGGACAGAGTGAGACGCCGCTCAAGAAGTTCGTCCGCGTCACCGGAGTGCGCTCCGGCCGCTATGTCGAATTCGAATTCTCGGTCAACGACGCCGACCTCACTGTCGAACTGATCCTGCAATTCGCCGCCTTCGAGGAATTCTGCACGCTGCAGGAGGCGGTCAGACTGACGCCCGAGGCCGGGGTCGCCGGCGAGCTCGAGAAGCTCGCGTGGCGGGTCCGCCAGCCCGGGCTCCTGCGCCGCGTCCAGGCCAATTCCGAAGACGACCTGCCGCGCCCGCCGCGTGCGTGATTCGCCTTTTTTCACGGGAGGGATAACGTGACCGTACAAATCAAGACCATCGACCTCGAGCCGAAGCGCCAGACCTTCGGCCATGTCGCCCGCCGGATCGGCGGCGACAAGCCGGCCTCGCGCTACCAGGAGGCGACGCTCGACGTCCAGGCGACGGCGAACTTCCATTACAAGCCGCTGTATGAGGCGGAGTTCTGGCAGTACGACACCCGCAAGACGGCGGTCGTGATGGAGGACTGGTACAAGCCGCTCGATCCGCGCCAGTTCTATTACGCGACCTACAACATCGCCCGCGCCAACATGAACCAGGCGGTCGAGCGCAATTTCGCCTTCGTCGAGGAGCGCGGCCTGATCGAGAAGCTGTCGCCGGAAACGAAGGCGGCGATCGGGCGCGGCCTTCTGCCCCTGCGCCACCTGCACTGGGGCTCGAACATGAACATGACCGAGATCACCCAGCGCGGCTACGGCACGGCGGTCACCGCGCCCTGCATCTTTTCGGCCGGCGATCAACTGGGCATGGCGCAGATCGTCTCGCGCATCGGCCTCGAGCTCGACGGGCAGACGGGGCAAAGCCTCGACAAGGCCAAGGAGATCTGGCTCTCGGACGACGCTTGGCAGGGCGTGCGCCGGCTGATCGAGGACACCTTCGTCGAGCGCGACTTCTTCCAGCTCTATGTCGCCCAGACGCTCGCCGTGAACGGCGTGCTGTTCGAAATGTTCTACAAGCATGCCGACGCCTTCTGGCGCGACGGGGCGCTCACGATCGCGATGCTGACGGAATTCATGTCCGACTGGCGCGCCGAGGAGAGCCGCTGGAGCGACCACGTCGTCAAGACCGTCGCCGCCGAGAGCGAAGCCAACAAGACGCTCGTGTCCGAATGGGCGAGCCGCTGGATCGACCGCGCGATCGAGGCGGCCAAGCCGCTCGCGGCCGCGCTCGGCGACGAGGGCGCCGCGGCCAAGGCCGGCGAGGCGGCCAAGGCGCGCGCCCGCGCCCTCGGCCTCAACGTCTAACGGGGAAGGAATTCATCATGGCGCAAGTCGCCTCGCTCACGCTTTTGCACAACGACGACGCCCGCCCGATCATCGAGGCGATCCTGGCCGACAACACGGACGTGCGCGTCCTCGACATGCCGGGCTGCGTCAAGCTCGACCGCGACACGGAGCTCGTGGTCAACCGCGCTTCCGTCGAGGAGCGCATCGGCCGGACCTGGGACCCGCAGGAAATCCACCTCGTGCTGGTCTCGATGGCGGGCCATCTCGACGAAGACGACGACCGCTTCGCGGTCAGCTGGAAACACTAAGGGCTCGGGAGGACGATATGGCTGTCAAGAAACTCGGTCTCAAGCAGCGCTACGCGCATATGACCCGCGGTCTCGACTGGGAGACCACCTATCAACCGATGGACAAGGTGTTCCCCTACGACACGTTCGAGGGGATCAAGATCAAGGACTGGTCGGCGTGGGAAGACCCCTTCCGCCTGACCATGGACGCCTACTGGAAGTTCCAGGCCGAGAAGGAGCGCAAGCTCTACGCGGTTCTGGACGCCTTCGCGCAGAACAACGGCCAGACCAAGATCTCGGACGGGCGTTACGCCAACGCGGTCAAACTGTTCCTGACCGGCATCTCGCCCGAGGAATATCAGGCGCACCGGGGATTCGCCTTCGCCGGGCGACATCTCCGCGGCGTCGGTCCGCGCGTCGCCTCGCAGCAGCAGTCGCTCGACGAGTTGCGCCACATCCAGACGCAGATCCACACCATCAGCCAATACAACAAGTTCTTCGACGGGATCAGCGAGTTCCCCCACATGCACGACCGCGTGTGGTATCTCAGCGTGCCGAAGTCGTTCTTCGACGACGCCCGCACCGCGGGTCCGTTCGAGTTCATGATCGCGATCGGCTTCGCGTTCGAATACCTGCTGACCAACCTCCTGTTCGTGCCGTTCATGTCGGGCGCCGCCTACAACGGCGACATGTCGACCGTCACCTTCGGCTTCTCGGCCCAGTCCGACGAGAGCCGGCACATGACGCTCGGCATCGAGGTCATCAAGTTCCTGCTCGAGCAGCACCCGGACAACCTGCCGATCGTGCAGAAGTGGGTCGACAAGTGGTTCTGGCGCGGCCACAAGCTGCTCGGCATCGTGGCCATGATGATGGACTACATGCTGCCGAAGAAGGTCATGTCCTGGCGCGAAGCCTGGGACATCTACTTCACCGAGGCCGGCGGCTCGCTGTTCCAGGATCTCGCCCGCTACGGACTGCGTCCGCCGAAGTACTCGGACCAGGCGACGGTCGAGGCCGATCACGTCTCGCACCAGAACTGGGCGACCTTCTACCA
>CAIZGR010000573.1 GCA_903932535.1 uncultured Hyphomicrobiales bacterium
AGGGCATCTTCCGCCATTACCCGGAGTTGGACCAGCCGGCGAAGCCGCGACGCTGAAGAGCCGCCGGAACGGCGTCTCGCCGTCCCGGCGCGCGACGCGCGCGCCCTCCAATCGGCCAATCCCCGCAAATCGAGCCGCGGCTCGCGACGTCCGCCGCCGCCCGGCATGGATCGTGGCTCCTTCGCCACACCTGCTGCGCGGGACTTGACTTGAACATAAAAAGAACATACCATGATCATAGCCTGATCATGCAGGCTGAGGGAGGTCCTGATGCGTGAAGCCGCTCTTCTCACCCTGCGCGACGTCGTCGAGCTCGCTTCGCTCGCCGCATTCGTGACCATGATCGGACTCCTCGCGCGCGCCTTCGGCGCGTGAACGCGTCGAATCGACGGCTTGCCGGCGGAGCGGGAAAAGGGACGGCGCGGTCCGACACGCCTCTGCGCCACGGCCGGCGCCGCCCTTCATGTGACGACGGGTCGTCGTTCGCTGTCTTCTTCCCGCAGCGGGGGGACCGGAGACCGCATCGTCACCGGCGCGTCAGCCAGGGCCTCAGCCAGCGGGAAAGGCGGGGCATCACCCCATAGCTCATGGCGAAGGCGATGAGCCCGGTCAGGATCGCGGTGCGCAGGAGGAACGGCAGGAAGGCGAGCCAGGGGCCGACGAATCCGATGATGAGGCTCGCGGTCGGGAAAATGCCGAGCCAGGTCGCGAGCGTCATCCGCCAGCGCGGCGGGTTGACGCTCGCCGGCACGACCTCGGGCGAGAACCAGGCCTCGAGGCCGGTGATGACGCGGTAAGCGGGCGCGCCTTCGGCGACCGTCTCGAGCCGCCGGAGCCAGCCGGCGTGCGCCTCCGACCCGTCCCAGCGCGCGAGGTCGGCTTCGGTCGCGAATTTGGTGACGACCTGATAAGCGCCCTCCTCGCTTCCGGGCGGGACGACGTCGGCGCTGACGAAGCCGGGAAAGCGCTTCATGTCGCCGAACATGCCGCGCAGCAGCGCCTCGTAGGCCGCGCCGCAATGCGGCGTCGCCCTGCGGACGGCCACGCGGACGACGGGCGGCGGTTTTACGGCGGCGGACATGAACGTCCTCCTACCGCGACGACGCCGGCCGGCCCAGGCGGCGCGCTGTCGCAGCGATCGCACGCGATGAATCGGAGGGGCGCCGCCGCCGGAGACGCGCGCCCTCCCACCTTACGCCCCTCACGCCGCGCTCGGCGCAAGCTCGTCCGCGGGCCTCATCGTCCGGATCAGCCCTTCGAAGGCGTCTTGCGGCATTCGGAACAGGCCGACGTAGGGGTCGCTCAATTCGAGCATGAGATACGCCGCGCTCGCGACCGACAGCGCCCCGAGCGCCGCCATGATGACGGTCAGGAGGTTGATCGCCGCCGTCAGCGCGTAACAGAAGAACAACAGGCACGCCCATCCGACGACGATCGTCAGAAGCTGATTGGGGACCGGATTGACGAGGCTGCGGAGCATCGTCACCTCCGTGTCGACGATCGTGCTGAAATGGTCGCGCGCGGCGGCGAGGTCGTGCCTCTGGCCGTCGTTGGCGGGGCGCAGCGCGAGGAACACGCCGCGCATCGGCATGACCTCGGCGGCCAAGGCGGAATAGGCGACGGCGCGCCGGCCCTTCGGATCGTCGATCCAAAGCTGCTCCCGCGTCCGGTCGAGAATGACGCGCAGCTCCCGCCGGCCCGGTTCGGCCTCGGGACCGTAGGCGACGAACGCGAGATCGAGCAGGACGATCGCGCGTGCGAGCGTCTGGAGCTTCTCCAGTTGGCCCGTGAACTGTCCGTGGGCGGTCCAGATCAGGAGGCCCAGCACAATCGCCAGCAGCGACGCGTCGAGCCCCATCACCGACGTGATCATGCTCTTGGAAGCCGCGACATAATCGGGCGGCAACATATGCTGCACGCCGAAACCGGCGAGCGCGGCTGCGAAGGCCGCGAGCGCGACGACCGCCGCGCGATAAAGAAAAAACATCGGCCCCGCCCCTCAGGCGCCGGGAGAACCCGGCGGCGCATCCAAGCTGCGAAGGCCCCGGCGCGCAAGCAGCGCCTCCGCGATCACCGCCCATTCGGCGTCGAGCGAGGTCCTGCAAACCGGCTTGCCGGCGCGGCGATACCAAGTGGCGGCGTTGCCGGCGTCGCCCTCCTTGCGATGCAGATAGGCGTGGACCCAGTCGCCGTCGCCGCCCTCGTCCGCCTGCGCCGCCCGATGCGCCCCGTCCCAGTCGCCCTCGGCGTCGAGCCATAGCGCCTTCAGGGCGAAGCTCAGGTTCGGCGGCGGCGTGGGGGCCGCGAGCGAGGCGCGGAAGGCGGAAAGGTCCATGACGCGAGCGTGGCGCCGAAAGCCGGCGCGGTCAAAGGGGCGCCTGTAGGCGCGGCCGCTGGCCGCGTCCGCCGCGGTCCAAAGCCCGTCGAGAGACGGGCGTCCTTCAGGACGCGCTACCGGCCGCGGCTACAGGCGAGCCTGAGCGCAAACGCGCTCATCAGCGCGGCGAAACCGTAGTCGAACCCGCGCAGCGCGCGCGGATTGGCCTTGGCCGCGGCGACGAAGCGGCCGGCGACGAGGATCGCCGCCGCGTTGACGACCGTGGTGATCGCGATGAAGCCGAAGCCGAGGACGAACAGCTTGGCGCTGGCGTGGACGTCGCGCGCGTCGATGAACTGCGGCAGGAAGGTCACGAAGAACAGCACGATCTTCGGGTTGGTCAGGTTGACGAGGAGGCCGTTGAGAAAGGCGCCGCGCAATTGGCCCCTGCCGCCTTTGCCCCCCTGCCCGCCCCCGGCCTGGAGCTTCAGCGCCGTCCCATGGCGGAGCGCGCCGAACGCCAGCCACAGGAGATAGAGCGCGCCCGCGATCTTGACCGCCTGATAGGCCTCGGACGACGCTGCGAGCAGCGCCGAAAGCCCGAGCGCGGCGGCGCAGGTGTGGGCGACGAGCCCGGCGTTGGCGCCCGCCTGCGCCGCAAACCCCTGCCCCCGCCCGCCCGCGAGCGTGCGCGACAGGAAGAGCGCCATGTCCGCCCCCGGAGTCGCCGCGAGCAGCGCGCAGGCCATGAGATAGCCGGCGGCGAGGGCGGGCGTGGGAAAAAATGGAAGCATGGCGCGGAAACTGGCGCCAAAGGCGGCCGAGGTCAAAACCGCATTTCCCGAAGGCGGCGCGCCCGCGGGGCTCGACTCTCGTCCGCGCGAACTTGCTATAAGGGCGCGATGTCCAGAATCAAAATCGTCCACACGACGGAATACCGCTACCGGAGCCCGGTGGGGCTCACGCGCCACCGCCTCATGCTGCGGCCGGACGACAGCCATGATCTCCGGCTCCACAAGGCCGAACTCGAGGTCGACCCCGCGCCGTCCCTGATCCACTGGACCCACGACGCCTACGACAATTCGATCTGCTATCTCGAATGGCCGGAGCGCCTGCGCGCCGAGCGGCTGCGCATCGTCTCGACCCTCGATCTGACCCATCACCCCGACGGACCGCCGGCGCCGGTCTACAGCCTCGACCCGAGCGCCGAGGCCTTTCCGTTCTCGTACGACCTCGAGGACTTTCCCGACGTCGCCCGCCTCGCCGAGCGGCAACTGCGGGACCCCGCGCGGGCCGTTCACGCCTGGGCGCGCCGCTTCGTCGCCGACGTGCGCGACGCCCGCACGCTCGCGGTGCTCGAGGCGATGACGCACGCGATCAAGGCCGAATTCCGCTATCAGGCGCGGCACGAGGAGGGCGCCCAGACCGCGGCCGAGACGCTCGCGCTCGGCTCCGGAACCTGCCGCGACTTCGCGGTGCTGATGATGGAGGCGCTGCGCAGTTTCGGCGTCGCGACGCGCTTCGTCACCGGCTATCTCTACGACGACACGTCGGGAGCCACGCGCGGCGGCGGCAGCACCCACGCTTGGTGCGGCGTCTATCTGCCGGGCGCGGGCTGGGTCGAATACGATCCGACCAACGGCCTGATCGCGGGCGCGAACCTCGTCCGGGTCGGCATGACGCGGACGGCCGCGCAGGCGATCCCCGTAGCGGGCGGCTATATCGGCGACGCGGGGGACGCCGAAGGCCTCTTCGTGGACGTGACGGTCACGGGAGCGCCGTCCTGACCGGGCCGTCGCGCGGCAGCGAGGAAGACGCCGCCGAAGGCGGCTTCGTCTCGACCGGCCGCCTTCCCGCCGCCGGGACGGTCGCGGCCCTCGTCGCTCAGGCCTTCGAACGCTTCCGCGACAACGCGGAGGGCGTGGTCTCGGACGTCTATCCCACCCTCGCCCGCGCGCCCGCCGATCTGTTCGGCCTCTCAGTCGCCGGGACGAACGGGGCCGTTCACGCCGCCGGCCACTCGGACGTCCCGTTCACCATCATGAGCGTGTCGAAGCCCTTCGTGTTCGCGCTCGTCTGCGACGCGATCGGACCCGACGCCGCGCGGGAGCATATCGGCGTCAACGCCACTGGGCTGCCGTTCAACGCGCTCGCGGCGATCGAGCGCGACCCCGGAGGCCGGACCAACCCGATGGTCAACCCCGGCGCCGTCGCGACGACGAGCCTCGTCCCCGGCGCGACGCTCGACGAACGATGGGCGTTCCTCCGCGACGGCCTGTCGCGCTTCGCCGGACGCGCGCTGGCGCTCGACGAAGAGGTGCTGGCCTGCGCGCTCGCCAGCAACGCCCGCAATCGGGCGATCGGCCACCTGCTGCAAGCCTATGGGCGGATCGCGGGCGACCCGGCGGACGCGCTCGAGCTCTACACGCGCCAGTGCGCGCTGAACGTGACCGCCGGCGACCTCGCCGTCATGGGCGCGACTCTCGCCGACGGCGGCGTCAATCCGCTGACGAAGGCCCGCGTGGTCGACGGCGAGAGCGGCAAGCGGGCGCTCGCCGTCATGGCGACCGCCGGCCTCTACGAGACCTCGGGCGACTGGCTCTACGACGTCGGCCTGCCCGGCAAGAGCGGCATCGCCGGCGGAATCGTCGCCGTCTCGCCCGGCAAGGGGGCGCTGGGGGCTTTCGGGCCGAGGCTCGACGCAGCCGGCAACAGCGTCAAGGGACAGCTCGCGGCCCGGTTTCTCTCGCGGGCGCTGGGCTTGAGCCTGTTTGCCTCGGACGCCGAACCATGATTGATGGCGGACCGGGTTCGGGTCGGCGCAGATCGGTCGCCGACCGCGTGACGACGAGGAGCGGCGGCGAGCGCGAATGACGTCTGTTCAGGTTCCGGGGCTCCTGAGCTTCACCATCGCCATCGTGGTGTTCTTCATCGGCGCCGGGCTGAACCGCGCGATCAAGCCCCTGCGAGCCTGGAACATCCCGGAGCCGGTGACCGGAGGGCTGCTCGCGGCTGCGGCCACCCTCGTCGCCTATGGCGTCTTTCGGATCGAGATCAGCTTCTCCCTCGAAGCGCGCGACATGCTGCTGCTCTATTTCTTCACCGGCATCGGCCTCAACGCCAGGCTCGACGACCTGATCTCGGGCGGCCGGCCGTTTCTCGTCCTGCTGGCGTTGACGCTCGTCTATCTGGTCGTCCAGAACCTGATCGCGGCGGGGGGCGTGGCGGCGCTCGGCCTGCCCGCGGGCATGACGCCGCTCCTCGGCTCGGCGGCGCTGATCGGCGGGCACGGCACCACGATCGCCTGGGCGCCGATCATCGCCGACCGGTTTGGCCTGAGCAACGCGCTCGAGGCCGGCATCGCGACCGCGACCCTCGGGCTCGTGGTCGCGAGCCTCGTCGGCGGCCCGACCGCGGGATTCCTGATCCGCCGCCACGCCCTGGCCGGCCCCAAGGAGCCGGACCTCGTGGTCGGCGTGCCGGACGACCCGGTCGACAAATTCGCCGACGACCTCAACCACATCACCCTCCTGCGCACGCTGCTCGTTCTCAATGTCGCGATCCTGATCGGCTATGGGCTCGACGAGATCATCGGCGAGAGCGGCGTCAAGCTGCCGCTCTTCGTGGTCTGCCTGCTGGTCGGGATCGTCCTCACCAACACGGTTCCCCGGTTTCTCCCCGGCGTGCGATGGCCCACGCGCACGCGCGCGCTGGCGTTGATGTCCGATCTGTCGCTCAACGTGTTCCTGGCGATGTCGCTCATGAGCATGCAGCTCTGGACGCTCGGCGGGCTCGGCCTCGCGCTCGTCGCGGTGCTGGCCGTCCAGACGATCGCCGCGGTCGCCTATATCGTGCTCGCGGTCTTTCCGCTGATGGGGCGCAACTACGAGGCGGCCGTGATCGCGGCCGGATTCACCGGCATATCGCTCGGCGCGACGCCGACGGCGATCGCCAACATGACGGCTGTGACGAAGCTGCACGGCGCCTGCGCACGGGCCTTCATCATCCTGCCGCTCGTGTCGGCCTTCTTCATCGACATCGCCAACGCCGTGGCGATCGGCTTCCTCGTCCGCTGAAATCGACAGGGCGGGGATCGCGTCTCGTTGCGGCATTGAAGCCGGGGTCCGCCGACGCGAGGCCGCACGAGCGAGGATCGGTCGACAAGGACCGCGCAGCCCTGGCGCGTTGGCGCACCCTTTGGAAGGAGCGCCGAAGCATATCGACTTGTTCGCTCGCCGAGAACAATATTCGTCGCGATTACGAATTTATCGCGAAATAAGCTCTTTCTAAGCGGAGCTTCTTTCTTCGACGAATCGTAAGTCCTTGATCTCGCTCGCGGCGAGCGGTTCCGGGGTCGCGGCTACTGGGTACAGGCGATGGGCAATCCCAGGAGGTCGAAGGCCTTTTGCTGGATCGGGGTCGGGCGGGTGAGGAGGGTGAAGGGGCGGTCCGGCGCGTTCGCGGTCACGACGATGTTGCGCGCCAGGGTCGCGAGATCGGCGAGCAGGGTCTGGAAGGCGTGGACGGGGCGCCGTCGGCGGGTTTGTCGTCGTCGTCGTGAAGCATCGGCGCGCGACGCGCGCGCATATGCCGCTCGACATAATAGGCCAGCATGCACAGGAAGACGTGGGCGCGGGCGCGATCCTCGAGCCAGTGGTGGATCGGCCGAACGTGCAGGTCGACCGGCTTCAGGAATCGGAACGCGCGTTCCACTTGGCTGAGCGATTTGTACGCCTTGACCGCGGCTTTGTCGGCGAGGGTCTCCTCGGGCAGGCCGGCGCGCACGGCGTAGAGGCCGTCGAGCGCCGCCTCCTGCGCGATCTGCCCGGTGTTTCGGGCGAAGGCGAAGCGGGCGCCGGCGATCGTCAGCTCGAAATGCTTGGCCATCTTGTGCTTGTCGAGCACCGCGCCGACGGCCATGCCGATCTCGGCCGTGGCCCACGCAGGGGCTGGGTCTTGCGCGCCAGGGCGGCTGCGATTTTAGCGAAATCGCGCTGGTTTGCGGCGAGCAGATCCTCGCGCTTGCGGGCGCGCTCGCGCGCCAGATCCGGGTTGCGGCA
>CAIZGR010000574.1 GCA_903932535.1 uncultured Hyphomicrobiales bacterium
ACGACATGATCCAGATGCCAGAAGTGGTGTAGGCGCTATCTGTGGGGTAGAATGACATCAGACTGCCAAGGAGACCGTCGCCCGTGACCCGCCTGATTCTCGCAGCCCTCGCTGCCGCACTCGCGCTGGCATCCCCCGCTAGGGCCGACTTCAACACCGGCCGATACAACCTTGTCTCCGGCTACAACGCGGCCGGAACGACGCCGTCGGTCCACGTCGAGAAAAACCCGTACTACATCTTCTCGTGCGTCGCGGCGTCGTGGGGCGGCGCCTCTGCGCAGTTGCAGGCGTTGGGGCCAGACGGCGCGACGTGGCTCACGGGCGGCGTGGCGGCCCTGACGGCGAACGGCACGACGCAGGTCTCCGTCGGCTCCGGTTCCCTTGTGCAGGTCGTGGTGACGGGAACCCCGACGGGGCTCTACTGCACGCTGTCGTGAGGGTCGAAAATGCCTCTTGCCCCGATCGTCCTGCCGCCACCGGGTCACCCAGCATGGGGTAGCGCGAAGGTCATCGCGCTCCGCTTCCATACGCGAGGCAAAGGGAACCCACTCATCGTTGGCGGCGTGGCGAACGGTTACGCCGAATCGTCCTGGCGGCCCGATGTTGTCGGCGACCACGGCGAAAGCTTCGGGCCTTGGCAGTTGAAAGCGCGATTTTATCGCGACCCGATCTTGAAGGCGATTGGCGTCGACATCACGGACAAGTCCGCGACGCTCGCGCAACATGCCGATGCGGTGCTGTTCGCGCTTGGGTACGGCGCCAATGCAGCGACGCTCGACGCAATCGAAGCCGCCAAGACCGGCGAAGAAGCGACCCGTCTTTGGGCGTCCGGTTTCGAGCGCGCGTCAGCCGCCGGCGCCGTCGAGCGGCGCGTGGCGATCGCGCCGCAGATCGAGGTTTGGCTTGCGCGGGTACTGCAACCCGACCCGTAAGTTTTCCGCAGCGCCGATCTGTCCTATAAGCGCGCAATGGCTTTGAAAACCAAGATCACTGTTCCGCCCTACGCGCCTTACAACCCGCCGAAAATGTCGAGCGCCGTCGTCTATGCGGCGAAGGCTGTTTTCGCCGGCGAGGCGCTGAAAGATCAGCAGCGCCTATTCGCCGAGTGGCTGATCATTGAGGTCTGCCGAACGCGCGATCTGCCGTGGTTCCCCGGCGGCCTTGAGGGTGACCGGGACACGTCATTGGCCAACGGCAAGCGGTTCGTCGGCCTCGCGGTTCTCAGAGCCGTCGACATGCCGCCTGACGAAGTCGCCGCCATGCGCAAAGCGGAAGCCGCCGAGCGACGCGAACCATCAACCGAAGGAGAGAGCATTGAGCGAGAATAGCCCGAGCCCGATGGCGGCGGAAGGCGGCGGACCGCCGAGCGACGCCGGCAATTCGACGATCGTCACCCTCGACAAGACCAACGCGCCGCCTCCTGCGCCCGCAGCGCCGCCGCCTGCCGCCAAAGTCGAGCCGCCCCCTGCTCCTGCCCCCGCTCCGGCGCCGAAGCCAGCCACGGAGGCCGTAGACCCGCCTGCCAAGCCGGCTCAGAAGACGCTCGCCGATCCGCCGCCCGGCGAGGAGCCGAAGGTCCAGACGCCGGCGGACTGGCCGGACGACTGGCGCGTCAAGATGGCCGGCGACGACAAGAAGCTGCTCGCCCGCCTCGAGCGCATG
>CAIZGR010000575.1 GCA_903932535.1 uncultured Hyphomicrobiales bacterium
AGCCTTCTTTGCATCCCGTCTCGCCGAAACGCCATTCACATCGAATACAGCGCCAAGCAACATGCGCTCTGCCGTTTTCCAATGATCCTCGTCCAGCACGGAGGCAAGAAATTTACCAAGCCGCCGTAACGCCTCCGGGGCGCGGTCAACTTCCGCTTGAATAAATTGCTCGGCTTTCTCGGCGGCCAAAATATCAACGTTGCTGCCTCTGCTCATTTTCGTTCCCTTTTTTTGTCACGTCTCGCCGCCTCTAGCGCGGCAGTGCAAACGCCACAGGCGCACGGTACAGAACGCAGCACGCCCGCATTTGCCTCTTTGACCGTATCGAACCCGGCAACATGATCCGCGCCGTTCATGTCGTGCGAGAATTTGCGCCCCGGCCTCAACGCTACAATGATGGCATTGCCGATGGCGCGCTCATCATCCCACGACTCGACCAAATCTCTGCGAAGTTTCATTTCTGCTTCCTCGCGTCGCGCTTTGCCGCCTCTAGCGCGGCAGTGCGGATGTAGTCGGAGACACTCGTCGGAACCGCGTCGGCGGCTTGCTTGATCGTGTCGAGGTCCGCACCCGTTATGCGGATGCGGATGCTTTGGTTTTTCGTGGGGGCTGGCATTAGGCCCGCGCCCGCATTGCGACTTCGACGTTTGAGCCTTGCGGGCGGAAAGCCGTCCAGCCGTACTTTCCGTGAATGTCGATTTCCAAACCGCCCGCTTCGACGCACTTAAGGAAATCAGCATGAGAGCAACCAATTCGCTTGGCGCGAGCCTTCGAAATGCAAACCACGCCGCGCGTCCCGTTGACGACTTCTGCGATTTCCTGGACCACGTCGCTGTAAGTTTCGTTGGTCATTGGCTTGCTCCGTTTCTGCGCCTACATCTGTAGCGCCACATGTAGGCACACGTCAACCCCATTTTGCAAATTATTTTCGCCAACAAGCGCGGGCGCGGGTTCTCCCAGCTAAAAAAGGTTGCGGGATCGCGGCGACCGTGCGATTCTCACGCTGTGAGGCAGTAAGGTCATCGGGTTACGTCCGGTTGCTTTGTCACCACGAGGGCTGGTTCTCGCTTCCTAGGGCGAGTTCCGGCCCTCGGGAAAGCGCGAGATTCTCCTTCCGCGACGTTGACATTATCTTTGCCGACATAACCATCAACCACCACCCAGCGCCCTTTCGAAATAATACCAGCGGCTTCGCAACGTAGTTGATCAATCGCTTCTGGCGTTACGTCGTCGTCGTAATTAGAAGTATCCTCAATTTTTCCCATTCTTGCCTCCTGGCGATTCCGTGGGTTAGCCTGCCCCCAAAAGGGGGTCGGGAGCATGGCGAGGCGCATCGAAAACCGCTTGACCGCGCGCCAGTGCGTCGGCGCATCCCCAGGCCGGCACGCAGACGGCGGCGGCCTCTATCTCGATGTGGACGCCGAGGGCCGTCGCCGATGGCTCTGGCGCTACACGCGGGGCGGCAGGACGCGGGAAATGGGGCTCGGGACGCTCGCCCGTGTGACGCTGGCGCAAGCGAGGGCCGAACGGGACCGTTGGCGAGCCGTGCTGTTCGAGGGGCGTGACCCTATCGACGCGCGCGCAGCTATCCGGGAATCCCGGACAACTAGCGTCCCGACGTTCGGCGATCTTGCTGATCAGTTCATTGCTGACCATGAGGCCGGCTGGCGCAATCCAAAGCACGTCGCGCAGTGGCGCATGACGCTCGCCGTCTACGCCAAGCCGATCCGCTCCAAGCCGGTCAGCGAAATCACGCTCGATGACGTGGTGGCGATCCTGCGGCCGATGTGGCACGACAAGCGCGAGACCGCCTCCCGCCTCCGGGGCCGCATCGAAATGGTGCTCGATTCCGCCGCCGCGCGGGGGCTGCTGACGGGGCCGAACCCGGCTAGATGGAAAGGGGGCATTAAAAACATCCTGCCCGCCAAGCGGCCTGCGCAGGGCCACCATGAGGCTATGCCGTGGGGCGAAGTTCCGGCGTTCGTCGCCTACTTGCGCAGCCGTGACGAGATCGCCGCCCGCGCGCTGGAATTCACAATCCTGACGGCGGCGCGATCGGGCGAGGTCAGGCTGGCGACGCCCGACGAGTTCGACCTTGACGCGAGATTGTGGACCGTCCCCGCTGATCGCATGAAAGCGAACCGCCCTCACCGCGTCCCCCTGTCGCCGCGCGCTGTGGAGATCGTGCGGGAGTGCTTGGAACTTGGCGGGGATTTCGTGTTCCCCGGTCGCCGCGCGAAGTCGCCGCTTTCCGACATGACGCTCACCATGTCGCTTCGGCGGCAGGGCTCGAAATACACCGCGCACGGCTTCCGCTCGTCCTTCCGCGATTGGGTCGGAGACGCGACAAGCTTCCCCCGCGAGGTCGCAGAGGCCGCGCTGGCGCACGTCATCGGAGACGAGACAGAGGCTGCGTATCGGCGCGGGGATGCGCTTGAAAAGCGGCGGCTGCTCATGTCGTCTTGGGCGGCGTATCTTGACGGGCCGGCGACGGGGAAGGTTGTGAGGCTTCACCGGGTAGGTTTGGGGAAAATATCGACAAGCCGATAAGACAAAAACCACCTCCCATTAAAAAACCAGGAAAGCCAAAAGCGAGAATAGAGCCAAGAAAAA
>CAIZGR010000576.1 GCA_903932535.1 uncultured Hyphomicrobiales bacterium
CTCGCGCAGGGCCTCGGTGACGACCCGGGTCATCGTCTCGCCGGTCGCCGGGCGATCGCCTGGGCGAGGCGGTGGGCCTCTGGGTCCTTGATGTTGAGGCTCATGGCCGATCCTTCTCGCAACACGGCAGTGCGTCTACCATTCTACCGCAATTGCCGCATTTCTACCACCTTCGGAGGCCGCCCGCCGGTCGCCGCCGCCTTCGGCGGACGGTGTCAGCTGACCGTTTTTCATCAGACTGGCGATCTTTTGTTTTCAACGGCTTGCATGATTCGGATTTGTGAGACTGAATCGGATTCGTGAGACCGAACGGTTCGCTGATTCGGCTATGGTGAGACTACCTTCGCACGGGAACCCCGCAATGACGGAGCGTAGCGAGGAGGAGGAACGGGAATGGCAGGAGGCTCTGGCGCATGCGCAAGTGCTTCGAGGGTTGCCGGCGCGGCCGACAGCGGGCCAGATTGCCGACGCCATTGTTGAATTGGGAGTCAGCCGGGCGACGTTCTTCCGGTGGCTGAAGCGGTTCCGGGAGGATGAACGGACGACCGCGCTGGTCATCCGTAAAGCTGGACGGCGTCCCAGGATAGACGCCTTTTCGTCCGCCCTCAAGGCCGTCGTCGACGACGCCATCCGGACTTTCTACGCCACGCCGGAGAAGCCCACCCTGACCCGGCTCTGGCGGAGGATCGTCGCCGAATGCCGGCAGCGCGGAATGACGCCGCCCGCCATTCGCGGATGCCCAACCTCCTGATCTTCGGCGCGTCCGGCATGGGCAAGACGATGATCGTGGAGAAGTTCGTGCGCGCCCATCCGTCCCGATTCGACGATGCGACCGGGGTCCAACACTGGCCCGTCATCGTGGCGCAGATCGTGCCCTCGCCGGACGAAGGCCGCTTCTATCAGCGCCTTCTGTCGGTCATCGGCGCGCCGGCGCCCAGGCGTGCGACGCTCGGACAGCTCGAGACGCAGGCGCTGAGGCTTCTCCAGGAGATCGCTCCGCGGATGCTGGTCATCGACGAGGTCCAGAACCTGATCGCCGGGACCTATCGCGAGCAACGCCGGATGCTGAACCTGCTGCGCTTCCTCGGCAACGAGCTGCGCATCCCGCTGGTGTGTCTCGGCTCGCACGAGGCGCGCGACGCGATCGGCGGCGACGCCCATCTCAACAGCCGGTTCGAGCCCCTGGGTTTGCCGCTCTGGCGCCACGACGCCGATTTTCACGGGCTGGTCGGCGGACTGCTGCGCTCCCTGCCGCTGCGCTCGGCGTCGGAGCTGACCGACAGCGCGCTGAAACGGATTGTCGACGTCAACGGCGGGGTGACCGCCGCGATCTTCCGCATGATCCTCGATCTCGCCACCGAGGCGATCACCAGCGGCGCCGAACGCATCACGCCGTCGGCGATCGCCAGCCATCGGGTCGTCTCCGCCGCTTCGAACGCCGCGGCCTGACCGCGTGGCGGGGGAGGGGAGGGCGCTGCCGGTCGCGCCCCGGCCCTGTCCCGACGAGCGCCTGTCCTCGTGGCTCGCGCGGCTCGCCGACCTCTACCAGGTCTCGCTCGAGGAGCTTCAGGAGCATGTCGGCTGGGCCCGGCCGGCCGCGGCGCTCGACTTCGAGCCGGGCGGGACGGATCTCGCGCGCATCGGGCAGGCGACGGCCATGCCGATCGAGCGGCTGCTCGCGATGACCTTCGCGACCGCGCCGCCGCGGGTTCGGGCGCTGACGCGCCGCGCGGACCGGTATGTCTGTCCCGAATGCTGCGCCGGCGAAGGCCCGCCGCCGCGGCTGAAGGCGTGGGCCTTCGCCTTCGCCTTCTGGTGTCCGCGGCATGGGCGGCCGCTCGCGGGATCGGAACGCAACGGGGCCCGCGTCCTCGGCGACGAGGCCGCCGCCCGCCGCGGGGCGGCGCTGATCGGCGCCTGGGCCGAGGGCCGCGAGAGCGGGCCGCCCGGCGTCGGGGCCGACTTTTCGCTACTCTTGTCGCCGTATCGCGAGCCGGCGCCTCCGGCCCTATGGCGCGACAATCTGGGTGAGAACGCGCATTGCCTCGCCGGATTTGTTCCTGAATGCTTGATCCGTTGCCTCACGTAGATTGCTCCCGTTCGAGCACAACGAATCGGGGCGACGATGGGACGGCTGAGCATGGCGACGCGGAAGGAACTGACGGCGGTGGCGTCGGAGCGCTACCTGATCGCCAACCACGCGGAGAAGACGCGGATATTGGACGAGTTTGCCGACATGACCGGATACCACCGCAAGCACGCGATGCGGCTTCTGCGGGGCGATGTTGGAGCGCGGAGCGGCGGCCGGAGGCGTCGTCGGATCTATGATGAAGCCGAACGGAACGCGCTCGTGTTGCTGTGGGAGGCGTCGGATCGGGTTTGCGGCAAGCGGCTGAAAGCGTTGATGCCCGTGCTGATCGACGCGATGGAGCGGCATGGCCATCTCGAGCTCGCCGCGGAGATCCGCACCAAATTGCTTGCAATGAGCGCGGCGACGATCGATCGGGCGCTGGCGCGGATCCGCGAAGGCCTGGGTCGCCCTCGGCGACGACCTGCGGCGCAGGCATTGCGGAGCAGTATTCCGATACGGACGTCGGCAGACTGGGGCGATCCAGCGCCAGGTTTTGTCGAGGCGGACCTCGTCGCCCACAGCGGGCCGTCGACGCGCGGCAGCTTCATCCAGACTTTGGTGCTCACCGACATTGCGACAGGCTGGACCGAATGCGCCCCGCTGATCGTGCGCGAACAGACGCTGCTGAGCGCGGTGCTGACCGAGCTACGCAAGCAATTGCCGTTTGCGCTGCTCGGCTTCGACACCGATAACGACAGCGTTTTCATGAACGAGACGCTGAAGGCTTATTGCCACGCAGCCAACATCGTCTTCACGCGCTGCCGGCCCTACCGCAAGAACGACCAGGCGTTCGTCGAGCAGAAGAACGGCGCCGTCGTGCGCAGAATGGTCGGCTATCGCCGGTTCGAGGGACTGGAGGCGGCTACGCTGTTGGCCGAGCTCTACCGCTCGGCGCGGTTGTTCGTGAACTTCTTCCAGCCGTCGTTCAAGCTGATTGCGAAGCAGCGCGAGGGCGCGCGCGTGCGCAAGACCTACAGCCCGCCGATGACGCCGCATCAGCGGCTGGCCGCCGACGTGCGCACGCCCGACGAAGTTCGCGCCCGCCTTCAGGAAATCTACGCGGGTCTCGACCCCGTCGTCCTGTTGCGCGATATCCGCGCGACGCAGGAGTGCCTCGCCGCGCTCGCGGACGTGCAGCCTGCCGGGCAGACGACCGCGGCGGAGCAACCCATCGAACTCTTCCTGGCGAGCCTGCGCACGGCGTGGAAGGACGGAGCCATTCGGCCAACAGACCGGCCCATCGTGAAAGCAAAGAGGGGACGTCGTCGTCCGGACCCGCTGATACAGGCGACGGCAGATCTGCGGAAATGGTTTGAAGCCGAGCCTTGGCGGACCGGCAGCGAACTCCTGGCCCGGCTGCAGGCGGAATATCCCGGCGCCTATCCCGACAAGCTTCTGCGAACGCTTCAACGCCGTCTCAAGACATGGCGAAGCGAACAGGCCAACGCCTTGCTGTTCGGGTCCTTGGGAAGGCCGCAGACTCTCTCGGAGGCGGCAAGGCCCGTGATGGGCCCGGCATTCGCGGAGGAGGCGAGCGCTGGCGACGCCGACCATCTTCGCGACCGGGCCTCCTCCGGCGGAGGCAATCTCATCCCGACCGTCGGGCGGAGCGTGCCCGACCCGTGCTCGACGTCAAGGCCAAGCCCGCTGCGCGGGGCGCTTCGCGCGCCTTGACCCCTGCGCGCGGGTCGGGCCTTCGGCTGCCATGACTTTTGCTGACAGGCCCGGCCTAGCGGCCGGTCCCGGTCAGCAAAACTCCTGGCCACAAGCCGCCTACAGCACGTGGGGTGACACCTTCGCAGCCAAAGCGCGGGAACAAAATGGCTGAGGCAACCATGACCCCAATCGGGAGCATCGCTACGTGCGGCAATACGGATTCTCATCCTGATTGTCGCGCGGCACGGCGCCGTGGGAGGTCGCGCGCCTGCCGCGGGCGGAGCGCGAAAGCCGGCCGCAGGTTCTGGCCCAGGCTTGCCGACGTCCGGGCCTCGCTATCGTCGTCCCGGAGCTCGCGGCCGCAGCGCCGGTCTGCGACTGGCGCGCGCCGGAAGATCCGCTCGGCCTGCGCGACGCGTCCTTCGCCGAGCGCTATGCGGCGGCGATCGGGGTCGTCCGCGTGCTGCGCGATCCGGTCGACGCGGCCGCGCGGGTTCTCGCCGCGGCCGACGCCTTCGGGCGGCGGGCCGTTCTGGCTCGGACGGCGTCGTGGCCGTTCGCGCTGCGCCTTGCGGTGGCGCAGTCGGCCGGCGGGAGGAGGCGCACGCCGGTTGGGGCCAGGAGCGGAAATGTGAGACTGCGCGACAGGCGGAGCGGAAATGGTGAGACTGCGTGACGGGACGCCGGAACGGTTTTCGACGATGGGTTCCACCGGAAATCGGCGCGCCGGCAGCGCTGGGCGACGGCTCCCATCTCACGAAACCGATTCAGGCCGGCCGAGTCTCATCATTTCCGGTCAGCTGACAGCGAGCGCGCCCGCTGCGGCGACAGCGGACGGCCCGTACGGTGGTCCAGGCCTCGACCGAGGGCGCAAGTCCGGTCTCCGGGGCACGGAATCGGCGCTTCCCACTATAAGGGGTCATCGCAGAATCCGTTCCAAATCGTACGCTAAGGATTTGAGGATCGGCTCAAGCGTCGCAGAGCAGACGTCGGACGGAAGTGGGTCCGATCTCGAGCTTCATGGAGCCCTCGGGCGAATACCGCCTGGCATGCCCGCGAAGGCCCCGGCCGCTCGGCGTCGTCAGGTCGGGCCTCGGTCAGGGCGGGGATGTCGACTCTGTCCCGTGAGATTCGGCTTTCAGGAAATTTGTCGATAATTCTTTGAAAAAATCGCATATTCCTGATATGTTCTCATTCGATGTCTCGGGATCTTGCGCATGGCCATTTCCATCGATCTTGCGTCCTGCATCGGGCTGATAAAGAACGAAATCATGCTGCGCTCCGCCGTGCCGCTGGCCCGTCGATATGCGAAGGACGGATGCTGGGAAGTCGATCGCCTCGACAGGCGGTCGATGGCGGCGCTGTTGGCCTACGCTTGCGATCCGCGAGGGCTGGATCCAGACGGTTGCGCCGAGGTGATCCACGAAGCTGCCGGGCTCATCGGACGCGACGACGACGGGGTTAGAGCCCACCTGCGGCGCTTGCCGTTGCGCGCGGCCGTGAGCACAGACGAAATGCAACTCGCTTATCGCCTGGTGCGGACGGGTGTTCCCGGAGCGCAACTCGCGTCGGCGGTCCGGCGCGCGAAGCTCGACCTCGGCGAGACGCCGCCGTTCTGCGATCGTCTGACGCTCTGCGACCAAGGCGTGGTCCTGGGCAGCGGAACGGTCATCGCTCCGCTCAGCGAGCTGCCGGGTGGTCAGCTCGGCTTGAAGATCGAGGGGCGCGCGGAAGAAATCCTCGCGCTTCTGTCCATCGCGCGCGGCGCCCCGACTCCGACCCAGGTCGTCGATCGCTTGAACGGCGTCTCCCAGGCCCTGCAGCGCGGAGACAAAGCTCTTGCGGCGATCGGGCTGGCTCTCGTCGGTCAGCCCGCCTTGCCCGGACGGGCGGCGGCGGTGGCGCTCGCCAAGACAGCCGCCGCGATGCAGGCGGGCGCTGAACCGCGGATATTGATCAAGGCCCTCGGGATCGCGGCGCCGCTTGAAAAGGCCAGCCCCGACGACCCGAAGCACCGGGATGGCCGAAGGGCGATCCGGACGGGCGCGGTGGGCAATTCCGTCCCAAGACGGCGGACGATTACCCCAGCTCGGCGCCCGGTGGAAAGCCGCGCTCGGGCCGTCAAATGATGGAGGCCTTGGCGCGCGGCATTAAATCCGCCGTCCGCGGCCTTCTCGCGCGGGCGGAGACTGCGCCTGATCCTCGCGTCAAGGTAGCGGCTCTACTCCTCGAGGTCGGGCTCGAAGTTTACCCCTACGCAAGCGCCTATTTCGATCCGCCCAAGTCGCTGGAGGAGTTGCAGGCGGCGGCGCAATCGCCCAGCGAGGAAGGCTACGACAATCATCATATCATCGAGCAGGCGACGGCGAACCCCGATGGCAGCGAAGACGAGCGGATAGATTCACTGGAAAACATTGGGAACTGAACAGTTGGTATCAAAGCCGGAATCGCGACCTCGATGGCATGACGCCGCGACAGTATGTCGAGGGAAAGAGCTGGGAAGAGCGGTGGCGCGTTGGATTGATGGGATTGCGAGATGCCGGAGTCTTGAAATGAGCGACGCAAATTATGGTTCGTTTTCAATAGACGAACTTATAAAGCAGTTTGAAAGATCATGCCTGATGCAGTATGAGACAGACATAACCGGAGACATTGATATTTTCAATCATGAATATCAAACACTTGTCGATATTACAAATGAATTGCAAGTGCGTGGCCCGCTGGCGCGCCGCGAACTGGTGCGCTTATTGAGCGATGCCAACAATCAAGTGCGTCTTCAGGCGGCGAAATTTGTCTATCCTGTAGCGCGTCCGGAAGCGACAAACTGTTTGCAAGATCTCGCCGGGGAGCCTTTTTCCGACCCTCAGGTCTTCGACGCCAGGATGACTTTACGTCGTCTGGAAGAGGTTCCCGACTGCCTTGACCATTGACGCGGCCTTGCAGCCTCAAGGATTGGCGAGAAGACGCCGGACCGAGGTGCGTCCGATGGCGAGCTGTTTGGCGATGGCGGATTTGCTCAAGCCTTGACGCGCGAGATCGCGAATTTCCTGGGATTTTCCGACGATCTTGGCGGGGCGGCCGTGAGGGCGGCCGTCCTTCCGGGCCTCAGCGATTCCGGCTTTCACCCGATCGCGCAGGATGTCGCGCTCGAATTCGGCGAACACCGCCAGCATGCCGGCGAAGGCCCGCCCGCTCGGGGTGGTCAGGTCGAGCGCCTCGCTCAACGAGACGAAGCC
>CAIZGR010000577.1 GCA_903932535.1 uncultured Hyphomicrobiales bacterium
CAGACCGGCTTCCGCCGCTCGCAGACGATCGCCTACCGGCCGGCCTGCGAGAGCTGCCGCGCCTGCGTGTCCGTGCGGGTGCTGGTCGACGACTTCCGCCCCAACGACAGCCAGCGCCGCGCCCTGCGCGCCAACGCCGATCTCGTCGGAACGTTCACGCCGCCCAAACCGTCCAACGAGCATTTCGCGCTGTTCCGCGCCTATCTCGACGCGCGCCACCCGGAGGGCGGGATGGCCGACATGTCCTCGCTCGACTTCGCCATGATGGTCGAGGACACCCATATCGACACCCATCTCACCGAATACCGGCTCCGTCGCACCCCGCAGGAGCGCGCCGGCGCGCTTTACGCGGTCTGCCTCACCGACCGGCTCGCCGACGGCCTGTCGCTCGTCTATTCCTTCTACGCGCCCCATCACGCGCGCCGCTCGCTCGGGGCTTTCGTCATCCTCGACCATATCGAGAAGGCGAGGCAGCTCGGCCTTCCCCATGTCTATCTCGGTTATTGGGTCGAGGGCTCGAAGAAGATGGGTTACAAGGCCGCGTATCTGCCGCAGGAGCGCCTCGGCCTGCACGGCTGGGCGCGGGTCGAGCGGTGACGTTCGGCGCGTGACGCGCCGCGGCGCCGGCAAACTTTGCAGCCCGCCCGTTGATCCAGATCAACACGCGCGCACCGAATCGGTCCATTGTCGCGATCGTTGCTGGTCTCGCTCAAGGCCGCGGTCCGGAAGGGTCGAGCGCCTCGACATCGGCGAAGACGGCGACGAAGTCGGAGCAGGCCACGGATGAAAGCCTCGTGAAAGGCAGCCGCGATCACTCTCCGAAGAGTTAGGGCCGGAGCGACGCAGTCGCCCCGGCCCTACTGCTTTTGGCCGGGCTCGCCAACCGGCGCGACGGCCAAGCGGGCGCGCGCCGGCGTCCCCGGATCGTTGCATGCGCCGTGATCGCGAGCCGCCCACAGGGCGGCATGGCGATCCAGAAGGTCGTAGGGCGCCCTTCCTTGTCGCGATCCTTCGTCGGACTGGCCAAAAAAGGATCCAAAGGGCGCGGCACGCGCATATGGGCTCGACCGACGTCGTCATTGCGAGCGTGAGCGAAGCAATCCAAGCGGGGCGTAGGGCGCTCTACGATCCCTGGATTGCTTCGTCGCTTCGCTCCTCGCAATGACGGGAACGCCTCGACCTGAATTTTTCTCGATCCACCCTTCAGCACGCGACGAAATTCACCGCCAGCCCCCCGAGCGACGTCTCCTTGTACTTCGACTGCATGTCGGCGCCCGTCTGGCGCATGGTCGCGATCACGCTGTCGAGCGACACGCGGTGGCGGCCGTCGCCGTGGAGGGCGAGGGAGGCGGCGGCGATCGCCTTGACGGCGCCGAAGGCGTTGCGCTCGATGCAGGGGATCTGCACGAGCCCGGCGACCGGATCGCAGGTCATGCCGAGATGATGCTCCATCGCGATCTCGGCGGCGTTCTCGACCTGGGCGTTCGCGCCGCCGAGCGCGGCGCACAGGCCCGCCGCCGCCATCGACGAAGCGACGCCGACCTCCCCCTGGCAGCCGACCTCGGCGCCGGAAATCGAGGCGTTGAGCTTGAAGAGGCCGCCGATCGCCGCCGCCGTCATCAGGAAATCCGAGAGCCCCCGGCCCGTCGCGCCCTCGCAATGGTCGCGGTAGTAGCGCAGGATCGACGGAACGACCCCGGCCGCGCCGTTGGTCGGCGCGGTGACGACGCGGCCCCCGGCCGCGTTCTCCTCGTTGACCGCCATGGCGTAGGCGGCGACGTAGTCCATGACCGCGTGGGCGGGCCGCACGTTCCGCCGCGCCGCCTCGACCAGGTCGCGATGAACGGCGCCGGCCCGGCGCTCGACGGAAAGGCCGCCGGGCAGTTCGCCGGATCGCGCGAGGCCCCGCTCGACGCACTCGAACATGACGGCGAGAAGGCGCGCGGTCCCCGCTTCGACCGCCTCGGCGGGACGCAGCGCCGCTTCGTTGGCGCGCATGAGGTCGGCGATCCGGAGCCCCGTCTCGCGCCCGCGCGCCAGCAGCTCGGCGCCCGAACGAAACGGATAGGGAACCGGCGCCGCGTCGGGCGTCGCCTCGCCCTCGGCGCCGTCGCGCACGATGAAACCGCCGCCGACAGAGAGCCAAATCTCGTCGGCGATCGGGCCGCCCTGCCGGTCCCGCGCGACCAGGCGAAGGGTGTTGGGATGGCGCGGCGGCGGCTCGACGACGTCGAAGACGATTTCCCGAGCCGGGTCGAAGGCGATGGCGCGCCGCCCCGCGAGCGGCAGCCGTCCGGTCTTGCGCACGGCTTCGGCGAGCCGGTCCGCGTCGTCCGGATCGGCCGCGTCGGGCTCGAGCCCGCCGAGGCCGAGGATGACGGCCTTGTCGGTCGCGTGGCCGCGGCCGGTGAAGGCGAGCGAGCCGTAGAGCGTGACTTCGACCGTTTCGACCCGTCCGAGCCCGCCCGACCGCGCGAGGCCGCCGGCAAAAGCCGCAGCCGCCTTCATCGGCCCCACCGTGTGCGACGACGACGGACCCAGGCCGATCTTGAACAGGTCGAACACGCTGATCATCGCATCGCCCCGAAACACGCGAGTCACGCATGTTAGGCGTGGAGCGGCCCCGGGGAAACCGGCGTTTCGCATCGACCGCCGGCCGAACCCGGACGCCTTGCCTCGCGGGCCCGCCCCCCCTATCTAACGAAATCGAGGAGATCCTGCGCCCATGTTCATCCAGACCGAAGCGACCCCCAATCCCGCGACGCTGAAGTTTCTGCCCGGCAGGGCGGTGATGGAGGATGGCACGTTCGAGGCGCGCGACCGCGCCGAGGCCGAGCGCTCGCCGCTCGCCAAGGCGCTGATGGAGCTTCCGGGCGTCAGCGGCGTGTTCTTCGCGGGCGACTTCATCTCGGTGACCAAGACCGAGGGCGAGTGGCAGCATCTCCGCCCCGCGGTGCTCGGCGTCGTCACCGAATTCTTCCTTTCCGGCGCGCCGCTGATCGAGACGGGCGGCGCGGACAGCGTGACGACCGGCGAGTTCTTCGACGCCAAGGACTCCGAGACGGTCGAGGCGATCAAGGAGCTGCTCGAGACCCGCGTCCGTCCGGCCGTCGCAGGCGACGGCGGCGACATCGTGTTCAAGGGCTTCAAGGACGGCGTCGTCTATCTCACGATGAAAGGCGCCTGCTCCGGCTGCCC
>CAIZGR010000578.1 GCA_903932535.1 uncultured Hyphomicrobiales bacterium
GGAAATTGTCGGTGATGATCGACGAGAATTCGTCGAGCCGGCGCGGCGCGGTTTCGCGCAGGAAGTCGAGGACGGCGTCGGCGAAGTCGCGGAATTCGGCGTGGGTTTTGTCGTGGGTGACGGGCTTGTGCATCGCCTGCCATAGCCGTTCGATCGGGTTGAGGTGCGGACAGCAGGGCGCAATGCAGCGCAGGACGATCTTTCTGCCGGGCTGATCGAGCCCTTCCCGCACCCGCTTGGCGTGGTGATGTCGCGCGTTGTCGAGCGGGACATGACTCTTCGTCATGGCCGGACAGGTCCGTTCGATGGATTCGAGCAGGCGGATGGGGCTTTGGGCGTCGACCTTCTCGACCTCGACGATCCTGGTCGCGCCCGTTTCCAGGTCGGTCGCGCGGTGCAGGTTCAGCCGGTCGCGCCCGGACGACGTGGCGATCGCGCAGCGCTGGCCGCGCGGCAGCCAGCGTCCGGCGAACCGGGTTTGATGGGTGGGATGGACGGCGTCGACGTAGGCGACCGCCTCGTCCGGTCCGAGCGCGTTGCGCATGTCCTCATGCGCGGCGACGAGCTTGCGCTGGGCTTCCGCGTCGACCTCGCCGGGCGCGGCCTCCGGCTTCTTCCAGTCGAAGCCGATGCGGTTCATCAGCTCGATCCGTCCGGAGCGGCCATAGTCCAGCCCGAACCGATCCAGGATGAACCGCCCGATTTCGGTGGTCGACGCCGGCAAGACTTCCGTCGCCCAGGCGCGAGGCTCGTCGAGTTGGAGGGGCGACAGCGGGCTCGATCCGCCCTTCAGGTCGAACATGACGATCGCTTCGACGCCGCCTTCGTCGAAAGCCTTGCGCCACGCGCGGACGGTCGAGCCGTCAACGACGAGAACCTTCGCGACCTGCTCATAGCTCATCGTGTCGTCGAGCAGCAGAATGGCGTTCGCCCGGCGGGCGATCCGATGCTCCTCCAGCCGGTCCCTGGCGATCCGCACCCGTTCGGTCCGTTCCGCTGCGCTGAGGAAATCGCCGCCCGCCTTCATGGAGCGATTGGAATCGATCCCGCCGACTCCGTCAATCGATTTTCGGAACCCCGGAGAATCCGGCTATAGGAAGTGAAAATCATCGATTTTGGTGCGATCGCCAGGATAGCCGAGCGAGAACGTGCATTATCGCTCTCGAAGCCGCTGCGGTCGCCGACCACAGCCGAGAAGCGATCGAATTCGAAATCGGGGCCTGTCGATTCCCGGCCGGATGCAGCGCAAGGTCGCTGTAGAACGCCTCGAATCGCGCCGTCAACTCCGTGAAAATATCCGATCGGTCTTGCGGGCTGAGGGCTTCGCGGAGCTTGCGCTCCAGTTGCGTGTCCGTAAACGCAGCGTACTTATCGCTTTTCATGGGAATCACCGGATGCCGAGAAGCCGGCGGATGCGCTCTTCCGGCAGCGGCGCCAGCTCGATCTTTTCCAGCGCGACTTTGGCCGCGTTGAGGGCGTTGATATTTCCCTTGAGGACGTTGGCGATCTCGGCGAATTGCAACACGCTCAACTGGTTGAAAGCGTTTTGCTTGATCAGGCGGATGCTGGGCAGAAGCTGAGAGACGGCGCCGGCTTGCTCTTTGGCGGTGTCGAGTTTCTCCATGAACGTTTTCCATTCGCTTTCGATGGCTTCGATGAAACGTTCCTGCTGTTGAGCGCTCGCGATCGTCGAGCTTCGCAAGTCGTCCGGGACGCCGGGGTCCGCAGCGTCAGTGCGCGCTTTTTCGATCCCCTTCAGCACCTCCCTGGAAAATATTTGCATCTCCTGGTGAAGTCTTTCAAACTCGTCCAGACCCCGGACCTGGAAAGTCTCGATGAATTTGGAAAGAAAGTCGGAGATTTCGTAGACAAGCACGGCGTTGCCGACAAGGAGATTCTTTTCGGACCGTGTGTCGCCGGACAGCACGGCTTGATTGATCTTTTCGTGGATACGTCGATTGAGTTCCGAAAACAGGTCCGTGCACACCCGCACCGACTGACAGGAAACAGCAAATTTCTTGTCCGTTGCGACAAACGCCTGCACCCGCTGTCGCTCGTTGTAACCAAAATCGTCCTCGGCCAACACCTGATCGATCGACTCGTAGTGCCTGTTCTCGATCCGCTCTGCGGCGACCTCGATCAGCCGCCTCATTCTTTCCTGCAAGCTCAGCGCATTCTGCTTCACAGCGTCGGGAATTTTCGACAACGCGATCTTGCTGGTGATCAAATCCGTGTTTTCGACCGGCTGACTTCGCCGCAGTTCGATCATCGCCGCCATATGGCGATCGAGCATCTCCTCCAAAGCATTGCTTGCAGCCCCTTTTTCCGCCTGCTCGATCTCTCTCAGGGTCTCGTCCTCGCCAGCGACCAATTCCATGGATTTTTTCCCATCAGCACTCGCGCTATCCATGGCTCAGCCTCGCCCCCGGCGGATTGATTGTCCGAGATCGCGTCGTTGTTGCGGAAGGCCGATCTTATAATCAACATAAATGCCGCTTCAATGCCTTTTCGGAACAAGGTCCCCGGGCTTCCGGGGATGCTGTCCCGGGCGTCACAGGTCGAAAGGAGGCCGGTGAGCCGGACTTTCAGACCCGCCGCCTCGGATGTCGCGCCCTTGCGGCAGAGCATCCTTTTTCGATTGCGTTGATTTTCACGACGGACGGGAAGACCCGGCCATCCCGATCCGAGCGCGCCAGCCGGCGCGGAAAAGCCGGCCTTGGCCGTCCTTCAGTGCCTTTCCGGCGTGATGTCGAGTCGCTGTTCGACACGCCGGAGGCGTTCTTCGAATTCGGCGATGAGGACGCCGTGGCCGATCGCCGAAGAATGGTATTCCATGACGGCGCGGCGCAGGCCCGCAATCTGGACGTCGAGGCGTTTTTCCAGGGCGATCATGTCGGACGCGACATCGGCGCGCAGAGAGCGCATTTCCGAGCGGAATCCCGAGCGCACATTGGAAAACTCCGCGCGCATTTCGGAACGGAGTTCGGCAATATCGCCGCGCATGTCGCGCAGAAGGGCGAGGACGGGGTTTTCCGGCTCTTCGGACATTCAAGGTCTCCTCGCCGACCCTAGCACGACCCGCCGAGAATCGCCGCCTTCGCCTCGGCGCCCGAAGGCGTCGGCATCGAAACGACAGCGCAGCGATCGGCGCCGATCAGCCGCCGGCGCCCGCAAGTCCCGGCAGCTCCTGATATCTGACCCGCTCCGTGGCGCCCGAACGCATGGCCTCCCGATAGAGCGCCTCGGCGAAGCGCCGATCGTCGACCGCCTCGCGCATGCTCATGCGCCCCAGGACGGGCCTGCTCGCCAGCGCGCTCGCCAGCAACGGGCCGGTCAGCGGGATCATGACTCCCGCGGTCATGTGGAAACCCTGCGGCGAAAAGACGCGCGTCGCCATCATGAACCCAACGGGCGCGCTCGAGTCCATGCTCTGGTCGACGAGCCAGAACTCCTCCTCGCGAATGGCGTCGGTCATGATCAGGCCGGCCTCGGGATGACGCGCTTTCACGCGAAGGATCGCAAAGCGCGCCGCGAGCATGGCGTCCAGCACCAGCGCCTCCTCGGAGCCGGAGGCGAGCCGCTGCGACGCCGCATAGCGATCGACGGGTCGTTTGCGGCCGGGGTGACGCCCGTAAGTCGCGAGATCGCTCACGAGCGACAACTCGTCCTCGGTATTGAGCAGCAGCGTCCGTCCACGGACGATTCCCAGCCGCCGCGCCTGCTCGATGAGCGCATCATGAGTCAGGCGTTTCATCGCGCCGCTGTTGTGCGTCACGCTGATCGCACGAAACCTGCGGTAGCGATCGAGGATCTCGGCGCGCGATCTGGGCGCCGGACGATCCGACTGCGGCGCAATTTCCCGGTTCGACATCCGATCTCCAGCGGCGGCGCGAGCGACGAACGAACCTTGGAATCCCTCGCCGCCAATCCGAAGCTCGGCGCAAGGATCGACGGAAGGCCGAGCCGCGTCAACGGCGATCGACCCGCTTTCCACCGGGAAGCGAAGGCGGAAGGGTCGGGCGCCGCCAGGCGCGGCATTCAGGCCTCGCGGCGAAACCCATTGATCCGATTGCAGGTCTGTCGCATGCTGCGCCTTGCGCCCGCGCTCGGCGCGTCGATGCCCTCCTTCGAGAAAGGGGGAATGTGTCTCTGAGACCGCCCGAGCCCATGATCGCGCCGAACCGCCCCTCGATCGTCGCCTCCCTCGAGGCCGAGGCCCGCGCGCTCGGTTTCGACGCCTGCCGAATCACCGCCGCCGATCCGCCGCCGCGCGGGCGCGAACGCCTCGCCGCTTGGCTCGGGGAAGGGGCGCATGGCGACATGGCCTGGATGGCGGAGACGTTCGAGCGCCGGGCCGATCCGCGCAGGCTCATGCCGGGCGCGAAAAGCCTCGTGATTGTCGGCCTCAACTACGGGCCGGGCGAGAACCCGCTCGCCGCGGTCGCGCGCAGGACCTGCGGCGCGATTTCCGTCTACGCCCGCCATCGCGACTATCACGACGTCGTCAAGGGCAAGCTGAAAGCGCTCGCCGCCTGGCTCGTCGCCGCGGCGCGGCCGGAAAGCGCCGACGTCAAGGTGTTCGTCGACACCGCGCCGCTGATGGAGAAGCCGCTCGCGGAGCGCGCCGGAATCGGGTGGCAGGGCAAGCACACCAATCTCGTCTCGCGCTCATTCGGCTCGTGGCTGTTCCTCGGCGCGATCCTGACCGACCTCGACCTCGCGCCGGACGCGCCGGGGGCCGGCCATTGCGGAACCTGCCGCGCCTGCCTCGACGCCTGCCCGACGAACGCATTTCCGGCGCCCTACCGGCTCGATGCGCGGCGCTGCATCTCCTACCTGACGATCGAGCACAAAGGACCGATCCCGCTGAGACTGAGGCCGGCGATCGGAAACCGGATTTATGGCTGCGACGACTGCCTCGCCGTCTGCCCGTGGAACAAATTCGCCTCTCTCGGGCGCGAGGCCAAGCTCGCCGCTCGCGAAGACTTGCATGCGCCGCCGCTCGCCGGACTCGCGCGGCTCGACGACGCCGCTTTCCGCGCTCGCTTTTCCGGCTCGCCGATCAAGCGGATCGGACGCGCGCGCTTCGTGCGCAACGTGCTTGTCGCGATCGGCAACGCGCACGATCCGTCCCTGGCAGACGCGGCGCGGGAGCGGATCGACGACAGCGAACCGCTCGTTCGCGGCGCCGCCGTCTGGGCGCTCGCGGGCATGATGCCGGATCGAGACTTCGCCATGCTCGCGGAAGCGAGGGCGGAAGGGGAACACGACACAGGCGTCGCGCAGGAGTGGCGTTTGGCCCTCCGCGCGCCAGACCGGTGATCGCACCTTCCGCCGCCGGTTCGGCTCTCGAGGCGCCGGTACGTCCTAGTGGGCGGCGCTCGCCATGGACTCCTGTCTCAGTTTTTCGATTTCGTCCTTGAGATGCAGCTTCTTCACCTTCAGCTCATGGACTTTTGTGTCGTCCGCCGCGGGATGACTCTCTTCGGCTATGATCGCTTCTTCAATCGCCTGATGACGACGCACCAGTTCATTGAGATGCGATTCGATCGACATGGACCTGCTCCGTTTCACCCAAAACGACGGAACTGTGACACATTGGTCGAAGCGCGCAAGCGGCAAAATGGCGCGGCGAAAGGAAAGTTTCGCCCCGGCCGGGCGACGGTTTTTCGCGGTTTCAGCCGTTCCTCCCATGCGGATGCGGGGTCCCGGCGCGGCCCTCGGAGGATCGCGGGGTCGGTCGTCCCCGCCCGGAAAGCCTTGCCTCCGCCAGTTTGCGCGCCCATAGTCGCGGCTGGAGCGGGACGCGCGCTCGCGCGCCCGGCAGGCGGCCGCGTGGTGGAGCGATGGACAAGGAGTTGACCGAGGAGGAGCGCGCTGGCCTTGTCGCCCAGGTCGAACGTCTGCGCGAGGAGCACCGCGACCTCGACGCGGCGATCGAGGCGCTCTCCGAGGCCGGACAGGCGGCCGACCGGCTGCAACTGCAGCGCCTCAAGAAACGGAAGCTGATGCTGCGCGACAAGCTCGCCCTGCTCGAAGACCAGCTGACCCCCGACATCATCGCCTGAACGGAGGGGCGATGCCCTATCGAATAAACTCGGATCTGCCCCCCACGGTCCGGGACCGCCTGCCCGAGCACGCCCAGGACATTTTTCGCGAATCGTTCAATTCGGCCTACGCCGCCCATCGGAACGATCCGCGACAAGAGGAGGCGGCCTTCCGTATCGCCTGGGCCGCGGTGAAGCGGCGGTACGAGAAGGCCGGCGACCGGTGGGTCGAAAGATGAGGGCCCGCGGGCGCGCCGCCGGATGTCGGCGCCGATCCGCGGCTGAGCAACCCAGGCCGGATCGGCCGCGTCCGCTGAAAGCAGCAACGCTCGCTCGACGGAGTCCCTTCGCCGGAGCCGAAGGCGCGCGTGGGCGCCCTCGAAACGCGACGCCCCTGGGACGCCGTCATGGGGGCTTACGGTGACAGTGCTGGACTGCACCCCGAAAGTGAGACACGGATAAAAGGGTGAC
>CAIZGR010000579.1 GCA_903932535.1 uncultured Hyphomicrobiales bacterium
GGCGCGTATTTGCTTATATTCGCCATCCCAGCGCGGGCGGACGAATGCCCGGCCGTCGCGCCGCCGGTCGCCGACAGCGGAACGAAGCTCGCCAACCTCAACAGCGGGGCGGACCGCGTCCTCGACATTCTCGCAATCGGCTCGTCGTCGACGGCGGGCGTGGGGGCGAGTTCGCCGTCCCATGCCTACCCGGCGCTGCTGGCTGACGAACTGTCCCGCGAGGACGGGATTCCGGCCGAGGTGCGAAACGCCGGCGTCGGCGGAGAACTGGCCGCCGGCGCCGTGCAGCGCCTGAAAGCCGCTCTGAAGTCCGGCTGGCCGGAGCTGGTGATCTGGCAGGTCGGAACCAACGACGCCCTGGCCGGCGTCGACGAGGCGCTGTTTCGCGCCACCGTCGAGAGCGGGATCGCGGCCGTGCGCGCCGCCGGCGTCCCGGTGCTGCTGATCGACCCGCAATTCGCCGCGAAGATCTCAGATGTCGCCCGCTACGAGCGCTTCGTCGCGATCGTGGACGAGATCGGCCAAAAGCAGCGCGTTCCGGTGGTGTCGCGTTACGCCATGATGAAGCAGCGCGGCGCGAAGAAGGCGATGGCGCTGCTCTCGGGCGACGGACTGCACATGAACGATCTCGGCTACCGCTGCCTCGCCCACGCCGTCGCGGAACAGATCGAGAGCGCGGCCGGCGCCCACGCCGGAGCCAAGCTGTAAGCCGGCTCGACCTGGACGGTCAGACGCAAAGAGCATTGGCCGGCTTCCCCGAGACAACAAGAGTGAGAACAGCGATGAAGCGGCGAGCCTTCGGGTCAAAGGCGGTTTTCCCGGTCGGCTTCGGCTGCATGAGCTTCGGCGGCTTTTACGGGCCGACGAGCGAGGCGGACACGCTGCGCGCGCTCGAGCGGGCGCTCGAGATCGGGGTCGATTTCTGGGACACGGCGAACGTCTACGGAGACGGCGTGAGCGAGTCGATGATCGGCAAGTTCCTCGCCGAAGACCGCAGCCGCCGGGCGCGAATCACGCTCGCGACCAAGTTCGCGATCCGCAGGACGCCCGACGGCAAGCGCGAGCACGACAACAGCGCCGCCCATATGCGCGAGGCCCTCGAAGCGTCGTTGAAGCGCCTCGGCGTCGACGGCGTCGACCTCTATTACGTGCATCGCGTCGACACCCGCATTCCGATCGAGGATACGGTCGGAGAACTCGCGAGGCACGTCGAAGCGGGACGGATCGGCGCGATCGGGCTTTCCGAGGTCGCGCCCGACACGCTGCGGCGCGCCCACGCCGTGCATCCGATCGCCGCGGTCCAGTCGGAATATTCGCTCTGGACGCGCGGCCCGGAACTGGGGCTGATTCAGGCCTGCGCCGAGACCGGAGCCACGTTCGTGGCCTTCTCGCCGGTCGGACGCGGCGCTTTCGGCGGGCGCCTTCAGGACGTCGAGACGTTCAAGGATTTCTTCCGCCACGCCAATCCGCGCTTCGAGGCGCTGAACTGGCGGCGCAATCGAGCCCGGCTCGAGCCCTTCTTCGCGCTCGCAAAATCCTGGAACGTCGCGCCGGCGGCGCTCGCGATCGCCTGGACCCTCGCCAAGGCGCCGCACATCGTCCCCATCCCCGGCACGCGAACGGCCGAGCACCTCGAGGAATGCGCCGCCGCGACCGGCTTCGATCTCGACGCCGCCCGGCTCGCCCAACTCGAACGCGTCCTGCCCCTGGGCTTTGCGGCCGGAGAGCGCTACTCGGACGCCCAGTGGGCCGGCATCGAGAAATATTGACCGGCCCGCGCCGGCGAACCCTCACTCTGCGGCCCATAGCCCGTCGATAGCGGGCGTCCCGCAGGGGACCCGAGGCCGGCCGACTCCGGCTCAATGCCTCCCGCGCTAAACCTCCCCCCAGACCTCCTCGGCGATCTCGACGAGCCGGGCGAGCTTGATCCATTGATCCGCCTCGGCGAGGTCGTTGCCGTGCGCGGTCGAGGAGAAGCCGCACTGGTGGGAGAGCGCGCACTGGTCGAGCGGGACGTATTTCGCTGCTTCGTCGATGCGGCGCTTGACCTCGTCCTTCGGCTCCGCGGCGGCTGTCTTCGAGCTCATCAGCCCGAGCACGACGGTTGCGCTCTTCGGCGCAAAGCGCAGGGGGGCGAAGTCGCCCGAGCGCTCGTCGTCGTATTCGAGGAAGAAGCCGTCGATCTTCATTGCGTTGAGCAGGATCTCGGCGACCGGCTCGTAGCCGCCCTGGGCGACCCAGGCGCTCTTGAAATTGCCGCGGCAGAGATGGACGCAGATCCTCATGTCGGCCGGCCGGTCGCGGACGGAATCGTTGATCAGCCGGCAATAGAGCCGCGTCAGCGCGTCCGGATCGTCGCCGCGGGCCTTGGTGCGGGCGCGGATCTCGGGATCGCAGAGATAGGCGAGGTTGGTGTCGTCGAACTGGAGGTAGCGGCAGCCCCGCGCGGCGAGATCGGCCACCTCGGCGCGGTAGGCCGCGGTCAGGTCCTCGTAGAAGGTCTCGAGGTTCGGATAGACCGCCTCGCTGATCGCCTCGCGCCCGCCGCGGAAATGCAGCATCGACGGCGCCGGGATGCAGACTTTCGGGGTGCGGGTCACGGCCGACTTCAGAAAGTCGAAGTCGGGTCCTTGGATCGGCGCCACCCACTTGACCGGGCTCCCGACATGCATGGTCGGCGGCTTGAAGCCGACCTCGGTTCCGTCGCTCTTGCGGAAGCTCGCGACATATTCGCCGTAACGGGCCTCGACGCCCTCGAGCCGCTCCAGGAAGTCGACGTGGAAATAGGTGCGGCGGAACTCGCCGTCGGTGATCCCCTTCAGGCCGACGTTCTCCTGGGCGCGCGCGACCTCGCGGATGCAGTCGTCCTCGAGCGCGTGCAGGTCCTGGGCGGCGAGCGCGCCGGCCGCGAATTTGTCGCGGGCC
Organism: uncultured Hyphomicrobiales bacterium; assembly: GCA_903932535.1. GTDB lineage: Bacteria > Pseudomonadota > Alphaproteobacteria > Rhizobiales > Beijerinckiaceae > Roseiarcus. Next base: position 2,926 of record CAIZGR010000579.1, read on the forward strand.
TGCCTGAGACGCTCGGGGCGCAGGAAGCTGCCGACATGGTCGGCGCGGAACGGCGGACGGGGCATGGGTCTCCTCCCTGGGCTTTCGATCGGCGCCATCATTTCACGCCGGCCGCGTTTGACAAGCGGGCGCCTGATTTTAGCGCTTCGCCGCAAAGAAAGCGCGCAGCATCGCCGCGGCTTCGCTTTCGCGCAGGCCGCCGTAAACCTCGGGCGCGTGATGGCAGGTCGGCTGGCCGAAAAAACGCGGGCCGTGGTCGACGGCGCCCCCCTTCGGGTCGGGGGCGGCGTAGTAGAGCCGCCGGACCCGGGCGTGGGAGATGGCGCCGGCGCACATCGCGCAGGGCTCGAGCGTCACGTAGAGGTCGCAAGCCACGAGCCGCTCGGAGCCGAGCGCCGCGGCGGCTTCGCGGATGGCGAGGATTTCCGCGTGCGCGGTCGGATCGGTCCGTTCGCGGGTGCGGTTGCCCGCGCGCGCGATCACGAGCCCATCGCGCGCCACCGCCGCCCCGATCGGGGCCTCGTCGCGCGCCGCCGCGGCGCGGGCCTCGGCGAAGGCGACGCTCATCGGGTCCGTGGCTTCGGCGGCTCCGGCGATCACTGCGATCCTCGTCCACGTCCGCGCCGGCGCGCTTTTTCGTTGGCGGCGGCGCGGCTTCGGGCTTAGGACAAGCGCTTCAATCGGGCAATCCGATGAGCCTCACGCGAACGGAAACCGAAGATCATGAGCGACGACGCCAACCCTGAGGCCGAGGTTCGCGACGGCAGCCGCATCGCCAAGGTCATGGCGCGCGCGGGGCTCTGCTCGCGCCGCGAGGCGGAGGCCTGGATCGCCGCCGGCCGCGTGATCGTCAACGGCGCCGTGCTCGAGAGCCCCGCCTACAACGTCAACGAGGACGACGACGTGCGGGTCGACGGCAAGCGGCTCGCAGCCCCCGACCGGACGCGGCTGTTCCTCTTCCACAAGCCGCGCGGGCTCGTCACCACCGCGCGCGATCCGGAGGGGCGGCCGACGATCTTCGAGGCTTTGCCGCCGGACCTGCCCCGCGTGGTCGCCGTCGGGCGGCTCGACATCAACACCGAAGGCCTCTTGCTTCTCACCAACGACGGCGGCCTCTCGCGGGTGCTGGAGCTTCCCTCAACGGGCTGGCTGCGCCGCTACCGGGTGCGCGTCCACGGCCATGTCGAGCAGGCGCAGCTCGACGCCTTGAGCGACGGAATCACGGTCGAAGGGATGGACTACGCCGGGATCGAGGCGAAGCTCGACCGCGAGCAGGGCTCCAACGCCTGGATCACCATGGGCCTGCGCGAAGGCAAGAACCGTGAGATCAAGCGGGTGCTGGAGCATCTCGGACTCTCGGTGAACCGGCTTATCCGCGTCTCGTTCGGCCCGTTCGAGCTCGGCGATCTGGCCGAGGGCGAGGTCGCGGAGGTGCGCACCCGCATCCTGCGCGACCAGCTCGGGATCAAGCTCGCGAAAGCGGCCGGCGTCGATTTCGACGCGCCCATCGCCGATCGCGCCCCGCCGGTCGAAGCGCCGCGCGAGGAGGTCCGGCGGCGGCCGCCGAGCAAGCCGCGCTTCGGTCGCGACCGGGAGCGGGACGAAGCGCCGCGGCGCGGCCCGCCGGCGCCGCCCGCGCCCTCGACGCCGGAGCGGAAGCGCAAGCACGTCTCGGCGCTCAGGGCGGAAATCGCCAAGGACGCCGCCGGCCCGCGCAAGCGGATCGAACGCGGCGCCACCCAGGACCGAAAGGGGCGGACGATCGCCGTCGAGCGCCTCTCGCAAGCCGGCGCCGAGGCGAAGCCGGAGGCAACCGAACCGTGGGGGCCGCGCAAGTCCGGACCGCGCCGCGACGGCGAGCGCCCGCCGCGGGCCGACCGCCGGGAGGAGGGCGGCCGGAGCGCGTCGAAACCGCAGGGCGCGCGCAAGCCCTGGGAAGACCGCGGACCGCGCACGCCCCGGGCCGAAGGCGGCGAGGCGCGGCCGGTCCGCCGGTCGCCGCGTCCCGAAGGCGACGCCCGCAGCGCACCGAAGCCTTACGGCGCGCGCAAGCCCTGGGAAGACCGCGGAGCGCGGACGCCCCGGGCGGAAGGCGGCGAGGCGCGGCCGGCCCATCGCTCGCCCCGCCCCGAAGGCGACGCCCGCAGCGCCTCGAAACCTTACGGCGCGCGCAAGCCCTGGGAAGACCGCGGACCGCGCCCGCCACGGGCGGAAGGCGGCGAGGCGCGGCCGGCCCATCGCTCGCCCCGCCCCGAAGGCGACGCCCGCAGCGCCTCGAA
>CAIZGR010000580.1 GCA_903932535.1 uncultured Hyphomicrobiales bacterium
CGGCACCAGCTCGCCGTTGGCCGCCTTCACGCGGTATCGGGTCAGCCAGTCCGGGCTGAGGCGAAATTCCCGCGGCGCCTGCGGGATCACCTGATAGCTGCGGCCATAGAGGCTGAACAGGTTGACGTAGTTGCCGCCTAGCATGGTCGCGAGCGCCGTGCCGATGTCGGCCATGTTGACGCCGAGACGGTTCGCCTTGTCGGCGTCGATGTTGAACTCGTATTGCGGCGTGTCGAACTTGAGGTCGACGTCGGTGAACAGGAAGAGGCCGCTTTCCTTCGCCGCCTGCTGCATCTTCAGCGCCACGTCCGCGAGCGTCGCATAGTCGCCGGTCGTGCGGATGACGAACTGCATCGGCGGGCCGCCGGTCGAGCCCGGCAGCGCCGGCGGAGAGAAGGCGACCACCTGAGCCGTCGGCACCGCGAGAAACTTCGGTCCGAGGGCGGTCAGGATCTGCTTCTGGCTGCGATCGCGCTCGCTCCACGGCTTCAGGAGCAGACCGGCGAAGCCCGATCGCACGCTGGGCGCGCCGTTGATGATGAAGGCGTGCGAAATCTCCGGAATCTGGCGCGCTTGGCTGTAGAGCTGCTGGGTCGCCTTTTCGGTGTAGTCGAGGTTGCCGATCTGGGGAATTTTGATGGCCGACAGCAGGAAGCCCTGGTCTTCCTCGGGAGCCAGCTCGCGCGGGGTGGAGGCGTACATGACGCCCGCGAGCGCGAGCACGCCAAGCAGAATGACCAGCGTCAGCGAACGGAATTCGAGCGTCGCGTGCAGCCGTCGCTGATAAGCGTTCCGCAGGCGCTCGAAGGTGCGGTCGATGAGGCGGCCGAACCAGCCCTGCCCCATGTCGTGGCGCAGGAGCTTCGAGCACATCATCGGCGACAGCGTGAGCGCGATGAAGCCCGAGACGATCACCGCCCCCGCCAGCGTGAAGGCGAATTCGCGAAACAGCGTGCCCGTGACCCCGGACACGAAGCCGATCGGCGCGTAGACCGCGGCGAGCGTGATCGTCATCGCGACGACCGGCAGCGCGATCTCGTGCGCGCCGCGAATCGCCGCGTCGAACGGCGTCATCCCGTCCTCGATGTGGCGGTAGATGTTCTCCACCACCACGATGGCGTCGTCGACCACGAGGCCGATGCCCAGCACCAGCGCCAGCAGGGTCAGGAGGTTGATCGAATAGCCGAGCGCGAGCAGCGCGATCATGACCCCGATCAACGACAGCGGAATGGTGACGATCGGGATCAGGGTCGAGCGCAGGTTGCCGAGGAACAGGAAGATGACGACGATGACGATCGCCGCCGCCTCGACCAGGGTCTTGGCGACCTCGTAGATCGAGGCGCGGATGAAGGCGGTCGAATCGTAGGCGATCGTCGCGTTGAGGCCGCCCGGAAGCTGGCTCTCGATGCTCGGCATGATCGCGCGGACGCCGTCGATGACGGTCAGGGGGTTAGCCTCCGGCGTGCCGTAGATGCCGATGAACACGGCCTTGAGACCGTCGAACACCGAGGAGGTGTCGGACCCCTGCGGCCCCAGCTCGATCTTGCTGACGTCGCCGAGCCTGACGAGCGCGTCGCCGCGGGCGGCGACCACGAGCTGGCCGAACGCCTTGGCGCTGTCGAGGGAGGTCAGCGCGTTGACGCTGACCTGGGTGTAGTCGCTCTTGATCTCGCCGGCGGCGGTGGTGAAGTTGTTGGCCAGCAGCGCCGCACGGACCTCGTTGGCGGTCACGCCCATCGACGCCATGCGCGTCGGATCGAGCCATATCCGCATGGCGAACGTCTGGCCACCGAGGATCTGGGCGTTGGCGACGCCCTCGACCGTCTGCAGGCGCGGCTGGACCACGCGGGTGAGGTAGTCGGTAATCTGCGACGGGGTCATCACGCTCGAGTTGAACGAGATGTACATGAGGGCGAAGCCCTGCCCTGTCTGCTTCACCACCACCGGATCGTTGGCCTCGCGCGGCAGCAGCCCGCGCACCTGATTGACCTTGGAGAGCGTGTCGGCCATCGCCCGATCCGGGTTGGCGTCGAGCCTCAGGTTCAGGGTGATGGTCGAGACGTTCTGCTGCGAGGACGAGACCAGCGTGTCGATGCCGTCGGCGCTGGCGACCGCCTGCTCGAGCGGCGTCGTGATGAAGCCCTTGACGACATCGGCCGCCGCGCCCGGATAGGTTGTGGTGATCGTGATCGTGGTGTTCGACGTCAGCGGAAACTGACGGATCTGCAGCTTGAAGGCGGCCATGCCGCCGATCAGAAGGATCAGCAGGCTGACGACGGTCGCCAGGACCGGGCGGCGGATGAAGAGGTCGGTGAAGGCGTTCATCGGCGCGCGATCATGGCCGAGGCGTCACGGCCGGAAGCGGCAACGCGGGCGAATCATCGATCGTGACCGGCGAATTGGCCTGGAGCTTGACTTGACCCGCGATCACGACCCGCTCGCCCGCCTTCACCCCCTCCGTCACCGCGATCCGCTCGCCGCGCACCGGGCCGAGCTTGACGAACCGGCGCTCGACGACGAGGCCGCCCGGATCCTTCTGCCCCTCGGCCGGCTTCGCCGGCTCGACCACGAAGACGTTGTCGCCGTAGAGGCTGTAGACGATCGCGGTGCGCGGCAGGGTCAGGAGGTCGGCGGGCGCGCCGGTGGTGACGGTCAGGTTGGCGAACATGCCGGGCAGCAGCTTGCGTTCGGGATTGTCGAACTGAGCCCGCACCGTGACGTTGCGCGATTCCGCGCTCACCCGCGCGTCGATCGCCTTGACCTTGCCCTCGAACTTCTGCCCCGGAATGGCGTCGACGGTCATGGCGACGTCCTGCCCGACCGCGAGCGTCGCGAGCGCCTCCTCGGGCACGGGGAAGTCGGCGTAGATCGGGTCGAGCTGCTGGAGGGTCGCGAGCGCTGTTCCGACCGAGGCGTACTGGCCGAGATCGGCGTTGCGCAGGCCGAGCCGGCCCGAGAACGGCGCGGTGATCGCCTTCTGGGCGATGACGGCGCGCGTCCGCGCGACGCCGGCCGCGGCCGAATCGCGAGCGGCGATGGCCGAATCGAGGGTCGACTGCGGGGTGTTCCCGCCCGCCACCAGCGTCTTCTGACGGGCGAGCGTCGCCTCCGCGTTCTTGAGCTGCGCGAGATTGTTGGCGAGATCGGCCTGCTCGACCGAATCGTCGATACTGATCAGCAGGTCGCCCGCGTTGACGTCGCCGCCGGACTCGAAATGAATCGCGCTGACCACCCCCGCGGCCTGGGGCGCGATGACGATCCCCTGATAGGCGCGCAAGGTGCCGATCGCGGCGAGCTGCGGCGGCCACTTCTCCGCCTTCACCGGCTCGACCGACACCGCGGTCGGCTTCGGCACGAACGCTCCGGAAAGGAACCCCTTCATCATGATCGGCTTCATGACGAACTGGAAATAGGCGAGGCCGCCGACGAGCGCCGCGAGGAGCGCGACGGTGACGGCGAGAACGACCGGCCGCCGGACGTTGTTCGGGAGCGAGCGAATCGCGAGCAGCGCGACGAACGCGACGGCCGCGAGGCCGAAGGCGATCGGCGGCGCGGGCGGATGCAGAAAGCCCAATCGCGCCAGCACCCCGACCGCGAGCGCGGCGAGCGCAAGGAAAAGCAACAGCCAGTTTATTACGCGTCTCATCGCCGCCCGCGGCTTGTTCGGATCGCGTCGCAGCGTTCCACGAAGTCGTCTCTTTATCCGGGCTCGACGCCGGGCGCCAGTCACGCGTTGTCGCGCCCGTCCGCGCGCAGGCCCGCCGCGACAAGCGCGCCAAAACTTGTAAACCTCGCCCGGCGCGCGGGCCGCGTTTCGATAGAGGCGAGATAGGCAAGGGAGGAGCGGACGTGAGCGTGGTCATCGGCTGGGACATCGGCGGCGCGCATCTGAAGGCGGCGAAGGTGGTGAACGGGCGGGTCGAGGCGACCGCTCAGGCCGCGACGCCGTTGTGGCTCGGCCTCGAGACGCTGCACGCCGCGTTCGACGCGCTGAAGGATCAGCTCGGCGGCGCCGACGCGCATGCGGTGACGATGACCGGCGAATTGTGCGACGCCTTCGCCTCGCGGCGCGCGGGCGTCGCCGGCCTCGCGGCGATCGCCGTGCGACATCTCGCGCCGGCGCCGGCGCGGTTCTACGCCGGGGCGGCCGGCTTCGCCGGCGAGGCGGATGTGGAAACGCACGCAGCGGCCATCGCCTCGGCCAACTGGCGGGCGACGGCGGAAGTGGTCGGGCTCCGGCTCCGCGACGCCCTGCTCGTCGACATCGGCTCGACCACCGCCGATCTCATCCCCATTGTGGCGGGAAAGGTAGCCGCCATCGGTTCCGACGACGCCGGGCGCCTCGCCGCGGGCGAGCTCGTCTACGCCGGCATGTCCCGCAGCTTCGTCATGGCGATGGCGACGCGGGCGCCGTTCCGCGGCGTCTGGACGCCGCTCATGAACGAATATTTCGCCAGCAGCGCCGACGTCTACCGCATCCTCGGCGCCCTCCCCGACGGCGCCGACCGGATGGCGACCGCGGACGGACGCGAGAAGACGGTCCCCGCCTCACGGGCGCGGCTTGCGCGCATGGTCGGACGGGAGGCGGACGACGCGGGCCCGGCCGATTGGCGCGCGCTCGCGCGCTGGTTTGCGGAGGCCCAGACGCGCGACATCTGCGACGCCGCTTTCCTGCGGCTCTCCCGGGGCGACCTGCCCGCCGAGGCGCCGGTGGTCGCGGCCGGAATCGGCCAATCGATCGCGGCGGAGGTCGCGCGCCGGCTGGGCCGCCCCTCGCAAACGTTTGCTTCGCTGATCGGGGCGCTCGCGGGCGCCTCGCAATGCGCGCCCGCCGCGGCGGTGGCGATCCTCGCCGCGGCTTCGCTCGAGGGTCGCCCGTAGGGGCGCGCCAAGCCCTCGTTCCGGGCGCGCGCGCTTATGCTATCCTGCAAGGGAGAGGTTCCGGGGAGCGAGACATGCGGCGAGCGCGTTCGGCAATGGTTGCGGCGGTCCTGACGGCCGGCGGCATGGAGAGCGCCTCGGCCGCCGGCGGCGCCGGCAACGGTTATCCGACCGCGGCGCGCGCCGACTATGTCTTCGCCTGCATGAAGACGAACGGAGAGACGCGCGAATCGCTGGAGCAGTGCGCCTGCTCGATCGACGTCATCGCCTCGCTCCTCCCCTACGAC
>CAIZGR010000581.1 GCA_903932535.1 uncultured Hyphomicrobiales bacterium
AGGTCGGCCGCCGGGACGACGCGCGAGACGAGGCCCGAACGCTCGGCCTCGGCCGCGTCCATCAGGCGCCCGGTGAGGCCCATCTCCATCGCCTTCGACTTGCCGACGAAGCGGGTGAGCCGCTGCGTGCCGCCCGCGCCCGGACTGACGCCGAGCCTGATCTCCGGCTGTCCGAACTTTGCGGTGTCGGCGGCCAGGATGAAGTCGCACATCATGGCGAGCTCGCAGCCGCCGCCGAGCGCGAAGCCCGCCACCGCCGCGATCACCGGCTTGCGGCTTTTCGCGACGTTCTCCCAGCGGGAGATGAAGTCGCCCAAAAAGACCTCGGCGAAGGTCTTGTCCTGCATCTCCTTGATGTCGGCGCCGGCCGCGAAGGCCTTTTCCGAGCCGGTCAGCACGATCGCGCCGATTTCCGGATCGGCCTCGAAGGCTTCGAGCGCCTTGTTGAGGTCCTCGATCAGCGGCGAGGAGAGGGCGTTCAGCGCCTGCGGGCGGTTGAGCCGGATGAGGCCGACCTTCCCGTGGGTTTCGACGAGGATGTTTTCGTAGGTCATGCGGGCGTGTCCTTAACTTCGATTGCGAGGAGCCATAGGATTCCGACAGACGCCATTTGTCGACCGTTATGGAGACGAAGCGGTCCCTGGAGCGTCTGCGGCCCCGGATCGTCACGAACCCCCAGTTCAGGTGCGGAGGTCTCGGAGATGACGGATAGCGAAGCGCTCGCTCGGTGGGAAGGCCCCCCGCAGCGCTCGGCGTTGTCGCGGCTGAAGGCCCCTGTCGAACCGGGACGTCGCCGAGCCGCCCGAGCGGGCGCAGATGAACGCTATGACATTTCAAAAAGGCGCCGCTCCTCGATTTCCTGCCGTCGAAGTGCACAAGGAACGCGATAGGGACGGGTTCGGACTGCGCTCCCTCTTTGAGACGCGCCACCTGAGCGACAGCCCGCAACCGCGATTCCGATGCGCCCGCCCCCCTCACCCGCCCGCAAAGCTCTGCGGCGCCGGGCTGACCACCACGGCGGCGATGTTGTCGATCTCCATCACCTCGAGGCCGCGCTGGGTTGGTCCCGTTGGGAAGGAAGCGGAACACGCCGTCGGCGCCGTTTTTTGAGCAGCCGAGAACAATCCTTGACCACGAGCTTCGTCGCTTCCCTCGCCCTCGCCCGGGACGCGCGCCTCGCCGCGCTCGGTCCGGCGAAGCCCCGCTTACCGCGCGCCTGGGAAACCCGCCGCAGCTCCTTGAAAACCCACGATTCGGGCGCGGAAACGGCGCCGTCCCCTCAGCGCGCCTTCTCCCAGCCGCCGTCGTCCCCCTCGCGCCAGTAGCTGAGCGCGAGGCCCTCGTCCTTGAGGCGCTTCCATTCGCGCCGGGCCTCGCCGATCGCCTCCTCGTCGCGGCCGTCGAAGAGCCGGATCGTCAGGTCGAAGGCGGCGTCTTCGGGGCTCGTCTCCGCCCCGGCGAGAAGCACCAGCACGTTCGCGCCGTTGGGGTTTTCGATTCTGTCGGTGAGAAACACCGGCTGGGAGGCCGGGTCGCCGTCGCCGGCCGCGCCGTGCGGGATAAAGCTCGCCTCGTCGAACGTCCACAGGCGGTCGTTGAGCGCCTGGACGACTTCGGCGGAGGGGGCGCGGATGACGACCCGCCGGCCGTCGGCGACCATCCGCTCGGCAAGGGAGGGTAGCGCCTGGTCGACCCGGCGGCGCTCGAGATGATGGAAGCGGAACGCGCCCAACGCGGCGCTATTCGCCGGCCGGGCCGACGATCACGAAGGTGCGGTCCGAATCGGTCGCCATCAGGCCGAGCGACACGCCGCCGGGCTCGTGCTCCTCGGTCTTGCCGGCGATATAGACGTCGCCGCGCTGGCGGGAGGCGTCGAGGAAGGCGCGCGCGTCCGCGTTCAGGCCCCGCAGCACGGCGCGGCTCCTTGCTGCGTCCCAGCCGAGCGCGGCCTTCAGCGCCGCGGCCTGGAGGCGCTCGAAATTGGTCTCCGTCCGGGCTTTGGCGGGCTCGCCGATGCGCGCTTCGAACCGCATGAACGCGTCGCCGCGGCACGACAGCGTCGCGTCGACGTCGACCTTGGTCGTCACGTCGTAGACGGCGGCGTCCGAGCGGGTCCGCGAGACCACGATCGCGCGCGAGAATTCCACGCCCATGTCGCTGGCGCCGGTTCGCAGGGCCGCGGTGAAGGCGTCGCAGCCGGCGATCGCCCAGGCGGGCTCCGCCCCGGCGCTCCATGCCGAGAGCGCGAGCGCCAAGACCGTCCATCGAAGCCGCATCCTGATCTCCCAGCCCGTGGTCCCGAACGGCGACCCTAATCCTCGTAGGAGTCGGCAATGAGACGGTTCAACAACCTGACGCCCCAGCCCGACCCCCACGACGGATTGATGTCCGAGGATGGCGAACCCATGGCGACGCCGGCGACATCGAGATGCGCCCACGGCGTATCCTTAACAAACCGTTGCAAAAACTGCGCCGCGGTGATCGATCCGCCGTGCCGCCCGCCGGTGTTCTTCATGTCGGCGATCTTGGAGTCGATCAGCTTGTCGTAGGGCTGGCCGAGCGGCATGCGCCACACCTTCTCGCCCGTCGCCTCGCCGGCAGCGACGATCCGCTGCGCGAGCTCGTCGTTGTTGGCGAAGAGCCCGGCGTATTCGTTCCCCAGGGCGATCATGATCGCGCCCGTCAGGGTCGCGAGGTCGATCATCAGCCGCGGCTTGAAGGTCTCCTGCGCGTACCAGAGTGCGTCCGACAGCACGAGCCGCCCTTCCGCGTCGGTGTTGATGATCTCGATCGTCTGCCCGGACATGGAGGTCAGGATGTCGCCGGGGCGGATCGCGTCGCCGTCGGGCATGTTCTCGACCAGCCCGACGACGCCCACGACGTTGACTTTGGCCTTGCGGGCCGCGAGCGCGTGGAGGAGGCCGGCGACGCAGGCTGCGCCGCCCATGTCGCCCTTCATGTCCTCCATGCCCGCCGCCGGCTTGATGGAGAGGCCGCCCGAATCGAAGCACACGCCCTTGCCGACCACCACGATCGGCTTGCCGCGCTTCGCCCGCGCGCCGTTCCAGCGCAAGGTGACGAGCCGGCTGTCGCGGGCCGATCCGCGCCCGACGCCGAGCAGCGCGTTCATGCCGAGCTTGGCCATCTCCTTTTCGTCGAGCGCTGCGACTTCGACGCCGAGCTTTTCGAGGGCTTTCGCCCGGTCGGCGAACTCGGTCGGAAACAGCACGTTCGGCGGCTCGTTGACGAGGTCGCGGGCGATCTCGACGCCCTCGGCGACCGCGAACCGCTCATGCGCGGCGGCGCGCGCCGCCTGAGCATGGCCCGAGCCCACGACGAAATCGGGCGCGGCGCCGTTCTCGTCGTCGTTCTCCTTCTTTTTCGTCTTGTACTTGTCGAATTTGTAGCCGCGCATCCGGAGCCCCAGGGCGAAATCCGCCGCCGCGGCCCCGTCCCACGATCCCGCCGGCGCCTCGAACGCGACCTCGACCTTCGTCGCTCCGGCCGTCTTGCCGAACACGAAGCCGCCGAGCATGACGAAATCGAGCGGCGCGTTGTCCTTGCCCGGCGCGACGCCCACGACGAGGAGCCGCGACGCGTCGAGTCCCGCGGGCGCCAGAATATCGAGCGCCGTGCGCTGGGCGCCCTTGAAATTGGCGGCTTTCGCCGCCGCGCGGATCAGCGGCTCGAGATCACCGGCCTCGGCGGTGACGGCCGCCGCCGGCTTCATGTCGGCTCCGACAAAGACGACGTATGCGCCGCCTTTGGGCGCCGCGAGGGAACCAAACGAAATCTTGACGGCGGCGCTCATGTCCAACGCATTCCCATGTCCGGAAGCGAATCGCTCCTCGCCGTGCGCAAGGCGCGTCGGAATTCGAGATATCGGGGGTAAGCCCGGCCCGTCAACAAGATGCCGCGATTGGAGGCCATCACCAGAACGCGTTCGCCGTCGGGCGGCCCTGAATGCTGCGCCTTGCCATGGCGACGGGGCCGCGATAGGCGCTCGGATGAAGAACCGGCGCGAGGTCCGCGTCTCATCGAAGCGGCGGTGATGAGTCGAATTGAGCGCTATGTGCTGAGAACTGCGGCGACGGCCTTCATGACCGGGCTCGTCGTGCTGACCGGCGTGATCTGGATCACCCAGGCCCTGCGGCAGATCGATCTCCTGACGAGCAAGGGCCAGACGATTATCATCTTCGTGATGATGACCGGGCTGGCGCTGCCGTCGCTGGTCGCCGTCATCGCGCCGGTCGCCTTGTTCGCCGGCGTCCTCTACACGCTCAGCAAGCTCAACGGCGACAGCGAGCTGGTCGTCATGGCCGCCGCCGGCGTGTCGCCGGCCCGCCTGTTGCGCCCGATCGTCGCGCTTTCGGTCGCGGTGTTCGTCGCCGTGGCGGCGATCACAGTCCAGCTCCTTCCGTGGAGCTTCGGCGAAATGGAGAATCTGACGACCTACATCCGGGCCGACTTCATCTCGAATTTCGCCCGGCCCGGCGCGTTCAACGACCTGACGTTCGGCTTCGTCTTCCACTACCGCGAGCGCACGCCCGACGGCTCCTTGCGCGGCGTCTTCATGCAGGACCGGCGCGACCCGGCGCACGTGTCCACCTATATCGCGGAGGCCGGCAAGACCGTCGAGAAGGACGGCTCGAGCTATCTGCAGTTGACCAAGGGGGTTCTGCTGCGGCCGCAGGCGGCGGGCGATTCCGCGATGGTGACGTTCGACGACTATACGATCGATCTCTCCCAGTTCTCGCAGGCCATCGCCGCCGCGAAGCGCCCGCGGGAGCGCAGCACGGCCGACCTCATGACGCCGAGCGCGGACGACCGCGCCGACCCCGCGTTGGCGGGACACATTCGCAGCGAATTGCTCGATCGTCTCGCGAGTCCGCTTTACGCCATCGTCGCCGGTTTCATCGCCTTCGCCGCGCTCGGGGAGGCGCGGACGACGCGGCAGGGACGGGGTCTGGCCATCGCGGGCGCGATCCTCGCCTTTGTCGCCGTTCGCGGTCTCGGCATCGCCGCGACGACGCTGACCGTGGGCGTCCCGTCGGCCGCCGTGTTCGTTTGGGTGATACCCGCCGCGGCCGTCCTCGGCGCTCTGGCGATGATCTTCCGTCGGCGGCTGTTCTCGCCGCCGGTCCGTCGCGTCGCAACGGACCCGGCATGATCGGCCGGACGTTTTCCCTCTACCTCGCCGGCCGCTTCGCGCGGACGGTCCTTGCGGCCTTCGGGTTCGTCTTCGCGCTGATCTACGCCGTCGATCTCGTCGAGATGCTGCGCCGGTCCGGCGACGCGCCCAAGGCGACGGCGCCGCTCTTGGCCGCCCTTTCCTTTCTGCGGACCCCGGCGGTCGCCGAACAGGCGCTGCCGTTCGCGGTGCTGTTCGGCTCGATGATCGCGTTTCTCAACCTGTCGCGAAAGCTCGAGCTGGTCGTGGCGCGGGCCGCGGGGGTATCGGTCTGGCAGATTCTCGCCCCGCCGCTGCTCGTCATCCTGCTGCTCGGCGCCGTGTCGGTCGGGATTTACAATCCGGCGTCGTCATGGATGAAGCAGAGGTCGGACGCCATCGAGACTTCCGTGTTCGGCGGACGGTCGAATCCGTGGGGCGATGTTTGGCTCCGGCAGAAGAGCGTCGACGGCCATGCGATCATCCACGCGCATGGGAAGGAGGAAAGCGGGACGCGGCTCCGGGACGTCGAGATCTTCAACTTCGACGATCACGGCGATTTCGTGGAGCGGATCGACGCCGTATCGGGCGACCTGCGTGACGGCTACTGGGAATTGCACGACGCCAAGGTGGTCACGCCGGGCTTCGAGACCCTTCCGGCCTCGACCTACCTGCTGGCGACGAGCTTGACTCGCGACGAGGTCGCCCAGGCCTTCGTCGCGCCGGAAACCGTGTCGTTCTGGAGCCTGCCGGGCCTCGCCGACCGGACGGCGCGGGCCGGTCTCGACCCGACGGCGTATCGGTTGAAATTCCAGGAGCTTCTGGCCCGCCCGGTGCTGCTCGCGGCGATGGTTCTGGTGGCCGCTTGCTTTTCGTTAAGGCTCTTCCGAATGGGCGGCGTCGAGGTCATGGTTTCGGGTGGCGTGGCGGCCGGGTTCGTGCTTTACGTAGTGACCAAAGTGATTAACGACCTCGGCGAGGCCGGCTTCATGAGCGCGGTCGCGGCGGGTTGGGCGCCGGGGCTCGTTGGATGCTTGTTCGGCGTGTATGTTCTGCTGCACCAGGAGGATGGTTGATGGTCGCCGCCGTCATCTCCTCCCCGGAGAGCATTCTGCGCCGGCTGTCCTGGACTCGTTTCGTCGCCGTCATAGCCGTGTTTGTGGCTGCCGCGGTCTTGTGTCTCGCGCCCGAGACGGACGCCGTCGCGGCGTCGGCTTCGCCCCCGGCGGCTGTTCCCGCGGCCAAGACGCCAGACAAGCTCGTCATCGACGCCGACGAGCTGATCTACGACAAAGACAAGAACACCGTGACCGCGTCTGGGTCGGTGCAGTTGTTTTATCAGGGCCGCATCCTGCAGGCGGACCGCGTCGTCTACAATCGCGTGACCAAGCGCGTCTACGCGGAAGGTCGGGCCAAGATGACCGACGAGCATGGCGACATCGTCTATGGCACACGGTTCGAACTGAGCGAGAACTTCCGCGACGGCTTCATCGACAGCGTCCAGGCGCTGACCGCCGACAAGACCCGGTTCACCTCGCCGCGCGGCGAGCGCTTGAACGGCGCGGTGACGGTGCTCGACAAGGGCTCCTACACGGCTTGCGAGCCCTGCGCGGATCATCCCGACCGGCCGCCGTTCTGGCAGGTCCGGGCGACGAAGATCATCGAGAACCAGGAGACGCACACGGTCTATTACGAAGGCGCGCAAGTGCTCGTCTGGGGTTTCCCCGTCTTCTATATGCCTTATTTTTCCGCGCCGGATTCGACCGTCAACAAGCAGACCGGACTGCTGGCGCCGCAGTTCTTTTCCGGCGGAAACCTGGGAACGGGAATCGGCTTGCCCTATTTCATCAATCTGGCTCCGAACTACGACCTGACCGTCGTCCCCTCGTACCTGTCGAAACAGGGGTTCCTCGGCGAGATCGACTGGCGCCAAAGGCTCTCGAACGGCCAGTACAGCCTCAAGATGGTCGGAATCGACGAGCAGCAGCCCAACGTCTTCCCGTCCTATCCTTATGGCGCCGGCGACCAGCGGATGCGCGGCTCGATCGAGACCAAGGGCAATTTCCTGCTCAATCCGCAGTGGCAGTTCGGCTGGAACGCCACAGTGCTGTCCGACAAGTTCTTCGCCAACGATTACAAGCTGCAGGGCATCGACTTCACCAGCTATTATTTCCAGGACATCGTGTCGTCGATCTATCTGCGCGGACAGGCGGACCACAGCTACTTCGACCTCAGCGCCTATCATTTCCAGGGCACGACGGCGAACGACGACAACCGCACGCTGCCGCAAGCCGTGCCGGTGTTCGACTACAATCGCGTCTTCGCGCTCCCGGCCGACCGTACCAACGGGATCGGCGGCGAGGCGACGGTCGACGTCAACGTCGCCAACATCAGCCAGACCAATGCGGCCTTCCAGTCCACCGGGTTGCAGACCTTCGACAAAGCCTACCACCTGTACAACGTCTGCGAGACCACCGCTGGCGACAAGTATGTGCCGACCTATTATCCCGGCGCGTGCATGCTGCGCAGCATCGCGGGCGACTATACCCGTGCGTCGGGGCAGGCGTCCTGGCAGCGGAGCTACATCGACTCCATCGGAGAAGTGTGGAAACCGTTCGCGTTCGCGCGCCTGGACGGCGAATCGACCGAGCTCAACGAAACCGGCACGATCACGTACGCGAGTTCGCTCGGAACGAGCACGGTCGCCAATTCCAGTCAGGCCGCATTCTTCTCGGGATCGGACCAGGGAGCGTTCGGGCGGGGCATGGCCGGGCTCGGGCTCGAATACCAGTATCCCTTCGCGCTGACGAATGCGTGGGGCTCGCAGACGATCACGCCGATCGCTCAGTTCATCGCCCGTCCGAACGAGGTCAACCCCCGGATCCAGCCGAACGAGGACGCCCAGAGCCTCGTCTTCGACGAGACCAACCTGTTCGCCTGGAACAAGTTCTCGGGCTACGACCGCATCGAAGGCGGCACGCGTCTCAATTACGGCCTCCAGTACACCGCCAATTTCGCCAATGGCGGGCACGCCAACGTCGTCGCCGGTGAATCGATCCAGGTCGCCGGGCAGAATTCGTACACGCTTTTCGACATGGCCAACACCGGCATGGATTCCGGCCTCGACAAGCCGTTTTCCAATTTCGTCGCCGGCGAAATGATCCAGCCGACCTCGGCGCCGATCTCGCTGCTCAGCAAACAGCAGTTCGACAGCACGACCTTCCAGCTCGACCGCTTCGACGCCATCGCCAAGGCCACGATCGCCGGCGTGACCGGCAGTCTCGACTATGCGCTTTACGCGGCGCAGCCGGCGCTGGGATGGGCATATCCGCGCGAAGGCCTGACGGGGAACGCCTCCTACAAGTTCCGGGACCGTTGGACGATCGACGGGTCGCTGGTGCTCGACATGTCGCGCCATTATTACGACGTTCCCGGGCAGGTGACGCCGGTGTTCTATCCGGTCGGCTATTCGCTCGGGCTCGGCTACAAGGACGAGTGCACCACCCTGACGGTCCGCTATTCCGCGAGCGTCAGCGCGCCAGCCGCCTTCTCGCAATACGCGGGCGGCCCGTTGATCTATAATCCGGTGACGCGCAACCAGACGGTGATGTTCCAACTCGTCTTGCGCACGCTCGGCGACATCCGGGCGAACGTCGGCCTGTGACCGCGCGACGCGTACCGCCGGAGCGGCGATCGTGACGGCGGAACGGCCGCCGCTGGCGATGACGATGGGCGAGCCGGCCGGGATCGGCCCCGAACTGGCGCTTGCCGCGTGGCGCTTGCGTAAAGCTGGAGATGCGCCGTTCTTCGTGCTCGCGGCGCCCGGTATCCTCACTGAGGCCGCCCGGCGCATCGGCGCGGGCACGCCGATCGTCGAGACGACGCCCGAGCGCGCCGCCTCCGCCTTCGAACACGGTCTGCCCGTCGTTCCGCTCGAGAATCCGGTCGCCGCCGAGCCCGGTCGCCCGAGCGCCGCCAACGCCGCCGCGACGCTCGAATCGATCGCCCGCGCGGTGGAATGCGTGCGCGCCGGCGCGGCCCGCGCCGTCGTCACCAACCCGATCGCCAAGGCGACGCTCTACGAGGCCGGTTTCCGTTTTCCCGGCCACACCGAATATCTCGGCGAACTCGCGGCGGCCTGGGGCCGGCCGGCCTTTCCCGTCATGATGATCTGGTCGGAAACGCTCGCGGTCGTGCCGGTCACGATCCACATCGCGCTTTGCGAGGTTCCGCAGGCGCTCACCTGCGGCCTCATCGTCGACACGGCGAAGGTCGTCGCCCGCGATCTCAGGGAGCGGTTCGGGATCGCGCGTCCCCGCCTCGCCGTCGCCGGCCTCAATCCGCACGCCGGGGAAGGCGGCGCGATGGGACGCGAGGAGGTCGCGACCATCGCGCCGGCGGTCGAAGTCCTGCGCGCGGCCGGAATCGACGCGTTTGGGCCGCTGCCGGCCGACACCATGTTTCACGCCAAGGCGCGGGCGCGCTACGACGTGGCGCTGACGATGTACCACGACCAGGGCCTGATCCCGATCAAGGCGCTCGCCTTCGACGAGGGCGTCAACGTCACGCTCGGCCTGCCGTTCGTGCGCACCTCTCCCGACCACGGCACCGCCTTCGACATCGCCGGAAGGGGCGTCGCCGACCCGGCGAGCCTGATCGCCGCGCTCCGGCTCGCCGGCCGGCTGACCCGATGACGCTCGCCGCGGACGGGCTGCCGCCGTTGCGCGAGGTCGTGGCGCGCTGCGGCCTCGAGGCCCGCAAGGCGCTCGGCCAGAATTTCCTGTTCGACCTCAACCTGACGGCCAAGATCGCGCGCGCGGCCGGCCCGCTCGAAGGCGTGACGGTGGTCGAGGTCGGCCCCGGTCCGGGCGGCCTCACCCGCGCCCTGCTCGCCGCAGGGGCAAAGACGGTGATCGCGATCGAGCGCGACGCGCGCGCCCTCCCGGCGCTGGCCGAAATCGGCGACCGCTGGCCGGGCCGGCTTGAGGTGATCGCCGCCGACGCCCTCGCCGTCACGCCCGGCGCCCTGATCGCCAAGGCCGGAGGGTCGCCGATCCGCATCTGCGCCAATCTGCCCTACAACATCGGCACGCGGCTCCTGACCGGCTGGCTGGAGTCGGAGCCGTGGCCGCCGTTTTTCGATCGGCTGACGCTCATGTTCCAGCGCGAGGTCGCGCTCCGCATCGTCGCGACCCCCGCCGAGCGGGCCGACTACGGCCGGCTCGCCGTGCTCGCCGGATGGCGCGCGCAGACGCGCATTCTGTTCGACGTGCCGCCGGCCGCGTTCACCCCGGCGCCGAAAGTCGTATCGAGCGTCGTCGAGCTCGTTCCGCGCGCCGCGCCGGACCCTTGCGACGCGCGCGTTCTCACCGCCCTCACGCAGGCCGCGTTCGGGCAGCGGCGCAAGATGCTGCGCCAGTCGCTGAAGGCGTTCGCCGCTCCGCGCGGCCTCGATCCCGGCGAATGGCTCGGCGCAGCCGGTCTCGCCCCGACCCTGCGGGCCGAAGAGGTCGACATCGACGGCTTCGTCAGGCTGGCGCGGGCGGCCGGGCCGCGCCAGCTCGGGGCCGAAGCCGAAGGAGCCGCGTGACCGCGAGGCTCGCGGAGCGCTGCTAACACGGTTAGATTCGCGTCCGGCGTCCGGTCTGCCGCGGATCATCGTCGGCGCGGACGGAAGCGCGACGAGGAAGGGCCTCTTGTTCATCAACACCCCCCTGGCGAGACGGCAATGGACCGGTCTCGACGACGAACACCTCGCCAGCATCGGTTTCGTCAACTTCGGCTGGAACGCGCTCGAACGGAAGTTCGCGTCGCTGATCTGGATCACGGCCGGCTGGGACCAGGACGTCGGCGAGCTCGTGATCGCCAACATGGGCAACGTCTCGCTCGTCAAGCTTTTCCATAACCTGCTCAAACTGGAGCTGAAACGTCGGCCGGACCGCCTTCTCCTGGTCCAGGCCACGCAGACGGGCGTCTTGTTCGACGAGATCCGGGAAGCGCGCAACGACGTCGTGCATTGTTTCTTCCATTGCGACCCGGCGACGTGGGTCGAGGGCCACTACAAAGCCTGGACGCGCAGGACCACGAGCGGGGCGCCGGAACTGCGGACCGTCGCCATGGGCAAGGAAGACATCGACGATCTTTGCCTCGCCATCACGGACTGCCTCGAATCGATCGACGACCTCGTCCTCAAGATCTGGTTTCGCCGCCGCTATCTCGCCGCCGCGTCCGGCGCCGCCGCCGAGCGCGGCTACGAGGACGTGGTGCATGGCTGGAGCGCGGCGCCGTTCGATTTGAAGCGGCTCCGGGTCTATCCGAAAAAGCGAGCCCGACCCCGCCCGACGCGGGACCCGGAGCCATCGGCCGAAACATCGGAAACGCCGGCGCCGTGACGCCGGCGGCATAGCGGCCAGGGCGCGCAGCCGGACGCGATTCTCGCCCGCCGGTCCCTGAAAAGAAGTTCCGCCATGCGGAAAGGCCGCCCTCTCGCCTGCACGCTCTCTCACGCGCTGTCGTTCAGCCGTCGGGTGAGCAATGGGAAGTTCTGGGTTTGACAGGCGCGGCGTCCCCGATAGAGCAGGTCTCGGAAATTGTCAGGAAGACGTCACGCCGCCGACTTAGGCGAAAGCCTCACCTGTTCAGACGAGATCGATCATGCCGCACGCCGAAGTTCATTTTGTCCATCGCGCCGGCTGGCTGCGCGCAGCCGTGCTGGGCGCGAACGATGGCCTCATCTCGACGGCGAGCCTGATCGTCGGCGTCGCGGCCGCGTCGGCCGGCCGAGGAGAAATCCTGACCGCGGCCTTCGCGGGCTGGGCGGCGGGCGCGATGTCGATGGCCGCAGGCGAATTCGTCTCCGTCAGCTCGCAGGCGGACCTGGAATCCGCAGATCTCGAGCGCGAGAAGCGCGCGCTCAACGAGGAGCCGCACGCCGAACTGATCGAGCTGACGAAGATCTACGAGGGCCGCGGTCTCGACGCCGCGCTCGCCCGCAAGGTGGCGGAACAGTTGACGGCGCGAGACGCGCTCTCCGCCCATGCCCGGGACGAGCTCGGCCTGGCCGAAGGCGCCGGCGCCAACGCGGCGCTGGCAGCCGTCGCGTCGGGGCTTGCGTTCTCGGTCGGCGCGGTCCTGCCGACGCTGACAGCGTTTCTCTCGCCGCAAGGAACGACGATCGCGGCCGTCTCGGTCGCGACCTTGATCTTTCTGCTGGCGCTGGGCGGACTCGGCGCCTGGCTCGGCGGCGCGAAGATCGTGCGGCCGGCGTTGCGAGTCGGGTTCTGGGGCGCGATGGCGATGGCGGTCACCGCCGGGATCGGCGCCCTGGTCGGGAAGGCCGTCTAGCCGCCCATGGCTACCGGCCCCGGCGGACGACGGTCACGTCGAGGATCTCGTATTTCGCCGCGTCGATCTCGAAGTCGATTTCGTCGCCGGCGCGCAGGCCGGCGCTGAGATCCGGCCTTTTGACCTTGTACATCATCTCCATGGCGTCCATGAACCCTTTGATGTCGCCATGCCTGATCGTCAGCGCGCCCGTACCGGGCTGGACCGCGATGACGATCCCGTGGCCCGCGAAGACGCCTGAAGCCGCCTCCTCGGCTTCGAGAGCGACCCCCGACAGGAGAAGGGCGGCAAGGCTCCATGACGCCGGCCAGATCCGCATTGCACGCCTCCTGACGCTTTTCCGGATGTCCGCTCCGGCGCCGCCTCCGGGCAAGTCCGAATCCCCCGCCGGTCAGGGCAGAATGTCGAGCACGGCCTCCTTGGGCCGGCAAAGGCGGACGCCTTTGTCCGTGACCACGATCGGCCGCTCGATCAGGATCGGGTTGGCGACCATGGCCTCGATCAGGTCGTCTTCGGAAAGCTTCGTATCGGCGAGGCCGAGCGCCGCATAGGGCGCCTCCTTCCGCCGCATGAGCGCGCGCGCCGGCGTCCCCATCGCCACGACAAGCGCCTTCAACCGCTCGCGGCTCGGCGGGGATTTCAGATATTCGACGATCTCCGGCTCCTCGCCGCGCTCGCGGATCATCGCCAGAACGTTGCGCGACGTGCTGCATTTCGGGTTGTGGAAGATGGTGACCGTCACGAGAGAAAGCCCATGGTTTCGGCGAGACGGCTCCGGCCGCCCCGCTTGCATCGAGGCCGTCAGTCTACCCGGACGCGGCGGTCGGTGTCATCGGCTCCGAAGGGGGAGTGGCGAGCCCAGGACGTGCCGCAGAAACGCGCGGCGTCGTCAGAGGCCTCCTGAATAATATTGTGTTGATAGATAAAATAATTTTTCTGTCGATCCTCCCTGATACGAACGTCGTCGATCCAATTTCATTGTTCTCGCGTATAGATCGGCGTGCGCCGTTTAGCCGCGGCGCGTAGCTGTTGATACCGGCCGCGTCGCGGCGCATGACGCACGGCGCAAGTCGCGATCCAATCGAAGAGGCGATTATGAGTGAATGTGAAAAGGGAGTGAGCCGCCGTACGGTTCTCCTCGCCGCCGCCGCCGCCGCGCCGGTCCTGGCGCTGATGACGACCGGAGCGCAGGCGAAGATGGCGCAGACCGCGGCGAAGTATCAGGCCGAGCCGAAGGACGGCAAGCAGTGCTCCGGCTGCAACTTCTTCGTCGCCCCCGCGGAAGCCGGAAAGCCCGGCAGCTGCAAGATGGTCGAAGGCGAAATCTCGCCGAACGGCTGGTGCGCGCTCTGGATCAAGAAGGCCGGCTGACGCCTGCGACAGGCGGCGGCCGCCCGTCGGCCGCCGCATTTTTTCGATAGGGAAGCGAAGTCACCCGCGACGGTTGATCCGTGCGTGAGCCTCGATCTCGACCTTCATCTCCGGCTTCAAGAGCGCTGAGACGACGATGATCGTCGCCGCAGGCCGGATCGCGCCGAAGGTCTCGCCCTGGACAGCCAGCACTGGCTCACAGAAGGCCGCGTCGGTGACATAGGTGCGCAGGCGCACGACATCCGAGAGTTCGGCGCCGGCTTCCTTCAGAACCTCTGCGACCGTCGCATAGACGTTGCGCGTCTGCTCGGCGACGTTGTCCGGCATCGTCATGTGCGCGTAGTCGTAGCCGGTCGTCCCGGAGACGTGGATCTCGTCTCCCGAGACGACCGCGCGCGAATAGCCGTACGCCCGCTCGAACGGCGAGCCCGACGAGATCAGCCGGCGGCCGGGCCTCATGCGAATTCCATGATGACCGCGTCGACCGCGAGCGAATCGCCCTCCTTGGCGAGCACGGTCTTGACGACGGCGTCGCGTTCGGCCGAGAGCACGTTCTCCATCTTCATCGCCTCGACGATGCAGAGCTGCTCGCCCGCCTTGACTTCCTGTCCCGCCTTGACCGCGATCGACTTGACGAGTCCCGGCATCGGGCAGAGCAGCGCCTTCGAGCCGTCGGAGCCCTTGTTCTCGAGCATCAGGGCGGCGAGCTCCGCCTCGCGGCGGGTATAGACGAGCGCGTCGACGCCGACGCCCGCGTGCGAAAGATGATAGCCGTTCGGGATCGCGCGCGTCTTCACCGCGATCGACGCGCCGTCGACATTCCCGACCCACAGGAGGTAGCCCGGCTTCCAGTCCGACTCGACGTAGGTCCTGCGACCATCGGGGAAGACGACCGAGACGCCGGTCGGCCTCGCGTCCACCTCGAGCTCGATCCGGGTCTTGCCGAGCGCGACGGTGCGCTTGGTGTCGAAGGCGAGCAATTCGGGCGCGCGGAGCTGACCCGTGATGCGGCGCTTGCGCACGTTCATCACGTGATCCATGTGGGCCGCGACCACCGCGATCCGCCGCTCCGTCTCGCCCTGGGCGACCAGCGGCTTGAACCCTTCCGGAAACTCTTCTGCGATGAACCCGGTCGACAGCCGTCCTTCCTGCCAGCGCGGATGCTGCATCAACGTCGACAGGAACGGGATGTTGTGCCGGATCCCTTCGATGAGGAAGGAATCGAGCGCGGTCGCCTGGGCCTTGATGGCGGAAAGCCGGTCCGGGGCGTGGGTGACGAGCTTGGCGATCATCGGATCGTAGTGGATCGAAATCTCGCCGCCCTCGTAGACGCCGGTGTCGTTGCGCACGGTCACGCCGTCGCGCGTTCCCTCTTCCGGCGGCCGATACCGCACGAGGCGCCCGGTCGAGGGCAGGAAGTTGCGCGTCGGGTCCTCGGCGTAGACGCGGCTCTCGACCGCCCAGCCCTCGAGCTTCACGTCTTCCTGGGTCAGGCGCAGCTTTTCGCCGGCCGCGCTGCGGATCATCTCCTCCACGAGGTCGACGCCGGTGATCAGCTCGGTCACGGGGTGCTCGACCTGGAGGCGGGTGTTCATCTCGAGGAAGTAGAAGCTGCGGTCCTGGCCGGCGACGAATTCGACCGTGCCGGCCGTGTCGTAGTCGACCGCCTTGGCGAGCGCCACCGCCTGCTCGCCCATCTTGCGCCGGGTGGCCTCGTCGAGCAGCGGCGAGGGCGCCTCCTCGATCACCTTCTGGTTGCGGCGCTGGATCGAGCACTCGCGCTCGCCGAGATAGATGACGTTGCCGTGCTTGTCGCCGAGCACCTGGATCTCGACGTGGCGCGGATTGACGATGAACTTCTCGACGAACACCCGGTCATCGCCGAACGAACTCTTAGCCTCCGACTTGGCGCGGGCGAAGCCTTCGGCAACCTCCTGACGGCTATGCGCGATGCGCATGCCCTTGCCGCCGCCGCCGGCGGAGGCCTTGATCATCACCGGATAGCCGATCTCGTCGGCGATCTCGGCGGCGCGCTCGGGCGTCTCGATCACGCCGAGATAGCCGGGAACGGTCGAGACCTTGGCGGCGTTGGCGAATTTCTTCGACTCGATCTTGTCGCCCATCGCCTCGATGGCGCGGACGTTGGGACCGATGAACACGATGCCGGCCTCGGCGAGCGCCTTTGCGAACGCCGCCCGCTCGGAGAGGAACCCATAGCCCGGGTGGACCGCCTCTGCGCCCGTCGCCTTGCAGGCGGCGACGATCTTCTCGATCACGAGATAGGATTGCGCCGCGGCGGGCGGCCCGATCGCGACGGCCTCGTCGGCCATTTCGACATGCAGCGCGTCCTTGTCGGCTTCGGAATAGACCGCAACCGTCTTTATCCCCATCCGGCGCGCCGTCTTGATGACCCGGCAGGCGATCTCGCCGCGATTGGCGATCAGAATCTTGTTGAACATCGGCTCCCCGTGCGACGAAGGCTCGGCTTTTCTTATGCGCCGTTCTATTGGAACGGCGCGGAGCCGTAAACGGTCCGCGCCGTCGCAGGGGCTAGTAAAAGGAATGATTGCGGGCCGCTCGCGGGCGCGTCTTCCGGGGGCCTCGCGGCCTCACCCGGCCCGCGCGCGCAGCGCCGCCTCGACGGCCGGCCATTGGGCGGCGCGCGCCCGGACCGCCGCGACGAACCATTGCGGCGCGCGATGGGCTTCCGCAAGGACGTTGACCATCGCCGCCAGCGCCTCGATCGACTTGCACTCGTCGCCGCGCGCAATCAGCCACTGCGCCTCCTCGTCGGTGACGACGCCGGTCGGGCGCGACTGCCAGACGACGTAATCGGTGATCAGCTCGACGAAGAGTTCGGTCCATTCCGGGGCGTTGTTCATCCGGGCGCGCGCCACGGCGAACAATTCGTCGGCGGTTTCCCGAGTCACCTCGCCATCGGCGAAGACTTCCCGCCTCAGCCACGCGACGTCCTGGGCGGTCACTCTGCGGCCGAGGATCATCGCGCTGATGATCGTCCGGCTCTTCTCGACAGCGAAACTCATGGCGCGACCCTCTACGCTTATGACGCTCGATCGGCCGGCTCCGAACCGCCGGCCCTCTTTCCGATGCGTGAAGCCTGCACGCCAAAATTTGCCGAGACATGAATCGGAACAGGGCGGCGTCGAGAGCCTTCCGGCACAGTTAAGGCCAAGCAAAACGGCATGGTTTCACGGGCGTGAACGCGTTCCCTGCAAACGCTTCCGGCGCCCGCGCCGTTCCGGCGCCACGCTGCGGATTTCCCGGTCGCCGGAGGCTTCCCGCCTGCGGCCCTCCGGCCGGCCGCGCGAGACGCCGCCGGGGCGTCTGTCAGGAATTGACAAAGGAAAACCCGCGCGCGCACGATGCCGGCGAAACGGCGAGGAGCACGCAGGTCATGACCACATCGCCGGCCCCGGGGCGCCGCCGCTGGACGATCGGGGTTCTGCTGGGCGTGGGCATCCTGATCAACTATTTCGACCGGGTGAACATCTCGGTCGCGGCGCCGCAACTCCAGCAGGAGTTCGGCCTGACGCCGACGGACCTCGGCCTCCTGTTCAGCGCCTTCTTCTGGTCCTACGCCATTCTCCAGGTGCCGGTCGGCATGGTCCTCGACCGGTTCGGGGTGACGAAGGTCAGCCGGCTCGGCGCGTTCCTGTGGGGGGTCGCCTCGGCCCTGGTCGCCTTCGCCACCGGTTTCGGAACGATCTTCGCCGCCCGCGTCCTGCTCGGCGTCGCCGAGGCGCCCGCGTTCCCGGCCAATTCCAAGGCGACCGGCTACTGGTTCCCGCGCGGCGAGCGCGCGACGGCGACGGCGATCTTCGACGCGGCGGCGAAATTCTCCAACGTCATCGGCGTGCCGCTGGTCGCTGTCGCGGTCGTCACATTTGGCTGGCGCTGGGGCTTCGGCCTCACGGCGATTCTGAGCTTCGCCTATTTTCTGGCCTACTGGGTTCTTTATCGCGACCCGAGCGCGGATTCGAAGCTCACCCGAGAGGAGCACGCCTACATCCTAGACGGCGGCGGCGCGCCCGAAGGCCCTTCCGGCGCGAGCCCCTTCGCCATGCTCGGCTACGTTCTCAGGAACCGGAAAGTCTGGGGCCTGACCATCGGCTTCGCCGCCTACGGCTATTCCCTCTACCTGTTCCTCACCTGGCTGCCGGGCTACCTCGTCTCGGAGATGCACATGAGCATCATCAAGTCGGCCGGCTACGCCGCGATTCCCTGGGGCTTCGCGACGGTGGCGGACCTCGTCATCGGCGGCTGGCTGATCGACCATCTGATCGCGCGCGGCCACGACGAGACGGTAGTGCGCAAGACCGTTCTTGTGAGCGGCATGGTTCTGGGGCTCGCCGTTTTCGGCGCGACGATGACCGACAATCCCGCCTGGGCGATCGTCTGGATCTCGATTGCGCTGAGCGGCCTCGCGGCGGCGGCGCCCGTCGGATGGTCGATCCCGTCGCTGATCGCGCCGCGCGGCGGCACGGGGAGCATCGGCGGGGTGATGAACTTCCTCAACAACCTTATGGGCGCGGTGGCGCCGGCGGTGACCGGTTTCCTGGTCGGGACGACGAACTCCTTCACCTCCGCCTTTCTGGTCGCGGGCGTCGTGCTGCTGATCGGCATCTTCTCGTATGTCGTGGTGCTGGGACGGATCGAGCCGATCCCCGAGCCGGACGGCGCGACGGCGAGGGGCGCCCGTTCATGAGCGAGGACAAGCTTCCGGAATCCGGACCGGCGCCCCGCGCGCAGGCGCTGGTGATCATGGGCGTCTCGGGCAGCGGCAAGTCGACGGTGGGCGAAATGCTGGCCAATCGGCTCGGCTGGACCATGGCCGAGGGCGACCGCCTGCACCCGCCGGAGAACGTCGAGAAGATGCGGCGCGGCGTCCCGCTCGACGACGCCGACCGCCGGCCGTGGCTCGACCGGATCGGCGCGCTCCTGCAAGCGTGGGCGGCGGAGGGGCGGAGCGGCCTCGTGACCTGCTCGGCCCTCAAGCGCGCCTATCGCGAGCGCCTGCTCGCCGCGCGGCCCGACGTCCGCTTCGTCTATCTGAAGGGCTCGCCGGCGCTCATCGCCGCCCGCCTCGGCGGCCGCCATCACGAATACATGCCCGCTTCGCTCCTCGAGAGCCAATTCGACACGCTGGAAGAGCCCCTGCCCGGCGAGCCGGTGATCACGATCGACGCCGGGGGAACGCCGGAAGCGGAGGTGGAGGCGATCGTCGAGGCGATCGGCCCGAAGGCGGGCGGCGCGGGATTTTCGCAGCCGTTTCAGGCGTCGAATCCGACCCGGGAAAGCGCGCCTCGGCGTCGGTGAAAGCAGTCCGGGCTTTCAAAGGATTGGACGCAGCATTCCGATTCGAGCGGCTCTTGGAGAGGGTCGTTTGCCGCATTTCCGCCATAGTCCGGCTCTCCTGCTTCCTTCGCGGCAAGCCGAACCCGCGTGACGCAAGCGGCGTCAGGCCTCGCCGGACCCGACGACGCGGCGAAGCCAGGGCGGAAGGCGGCGAAGGGCGTGGCGGGTCCGATCCGAGGGCGACAGGGGATCAATCGACACGAAATTCCTATTTTCTGCAATGCCGTGTTCCCATATTCCGCATAGACAAAGTCGATGGACATCTCTCGACGACCTGCGGCAGGGGAAGGCGGCGGGGGAATCGAGAGCCTCGCGCTTCGCGATGACAGGCCGGCGGCCCCCCCTTTCCGGGCGCCCGCGAGCGAACCTCACGCCGCCGTTGACAAACTGCGCACTTGCGTAAACGGAACGCACGGTGCTGCTCATAGGCTTCGCGAGGCTTGCGATGAATGGCGTCCATGGGGGTTTGCGTTCGGCGACATCGACCGCGTTTGCGGCTTGCTCCCGTCTGTCGCCGGCTTGTGACGCGCAGAACCGGCGCAAGACGCCGTGGCGCCTCGCCGGCGATATTCACAATATTGCGACGAGAAGGACGGCGGCCTATACCGCCTTGCGCGGCTTCGAGCGCTTCGAACAGGCCGCGCGGTCGGCAGCGTCGTTGGAAAACGAGGAGGGCGCCGTCCGTGCCGACTGACACTTCGATCGATCTCACCAACTGTGACCGTGAGCCTATTCATCACCTCGGCGCGATCCAGCCTTTCGGCTTCCTTCTGGCGATCACTTCGGACTGGGTGATCGCGCGCGCGTCGGAGAACGTGATCCATTTCCTGGGCGTCTCGGACGATCGAATTATCGGCTTGCCGTTGCAGTCCCTGGTTGCGCATGACGCTTTCCAGACGTTGAGCCAGGCCGTCGCGCAATTGCAAGACGCGAAGACCCTCGCGCGCCTTTTCGGTCTGCGTCTGCTCGTCGAAAACGAGCGGCGTTTCGACTGCGCCCTGCATTGGTCGGACCGTCACATCGTGCTCGAAGTGGAGCCGAGCGATGAAACTCTTCACTTCGAAGGGTCGAGCCTGATCCGCTCGATCGTTGGCCGTCTCGACGACGCCCGCCACTTTGTCGGATTCCTGCATGAAGGCGCGCGAGCGATCAAGGCGCTCTCCGGTTTCGAGAGGGTCATGGTCTACCGCTTCGATCAAAGCGATGATTCGGGCGAGGTCGTGGCCGAGGTGGCCGATCCGGGGATCGGAAGTTTTCTGCATCTTCGCTTTCCGGCTTCCGATATTCCGCAGCAGGCGCGGCGTCTCTACATCCGTGTCCCGTTCCGCATCATCGTCGACGTGCATGCGGAGCCGGTTCCGATCTACCCGCAGCGCGACCTGACGGGCGCGCCGATCGACCTCTCGCTGTCGATCCTGCGGTCGGTGTCGCCTATTCATATCGAATATCTGAAGAACATGGGCGTGTCCGCGTCGCTTTCGATCTCGATCGTGGTCGAGGGCAAGTTGTGGGGTCTGTTCGCTTGCCACCATTATTCGGCCCGCCGCCCCGCTTTCGACAAGCGCACGCTCGCCGAACTGTTCGGTCAGATGTTCAGCATGAAACTGGAGGCGCGTCAGCGCCAGGCGATCGCGGACTACAACCGCGGGTCGCGCGAAGCGGCCGACCGGCTTCTGGCGGCGGTCGCCGGCGACCCTTCGCTCCTCAAGAACCCGCAGTGGGTTCTGGAGGCGATCCGCCCGTCGATCCGGTGCGACGGAGCGGCCGTGCTGATCGACGGCACGCCCGCCCGATGGGGGCGAACGCCGCCGGATGCGGGGCTGCAAACCCTTTTCCAGCGTCTCAAAGCGATTGCGGCAGCCGGCGTTTTCGCGACCGATCGCATTTTCGACATCTGTCCCGACGCAGAGTCCTACGCCGCCGACGCGGCGGGCCTGTTGGCCATTCCGATATTGCGCCAGCCGCGCGACTACATCGTCCTCTTCCGCCAGGAAAAGGTGCGCACGGTTGTCTGGGCCGGCGATCCGCGCAAGCCCGCACGGATGGGTCCGAATGGCGCGCGGCTCACGCCGCGCGCGAGTTTCGAGGCCTGGAGGGAGGAGGTCCGTCTGCGCTGCGAACCCTTCACCGACGCCGAACTGGCCGTTGCGGAGTCGCTGCGGGTGTCGCTGGTCGAGATCCAACTGCGCCTCGCCAATGTCGCGGCGCAGGAGCAGTTGCGGGCGGCGGAGCAGGCGGAAGCCGCCAACCGGGCGAAATCCGAATTCCTCGCCAGCATGAGCCACGAGATCCGGACGCCGCTCAACGCCATCCTCGGCATGACCCAGCTCCTCGCCCGCAGCCCGCTCGACGCGGAGCAGGCGGGCTTCGTCCGTATGCTCGATTCGGCCGGAGAGACCATGCTCGTGCTGCTCACCGATATCCTCGATCTGTCCAAGATCGAGGCGGGGCGGCTCGAGCTCGACGAGTCTCCGTTTTCCCTCGCTCAACTCATCGGCGGGGTCGCAGACACCTTTGCGCTTTCGGCGAACGGCAAGGGCCTGACCTTGCGCGTCGAGCCCCTTCCCGACGGCCTTCCTGCGCTGGTCGGCGATGCGGCGAGACTGCGCCAGGTCCTTGTCAATCTCGTGGGGAACGCGATCAAGTTCACGAAAGCGGGCGGGATCACGGTTTCGGTCGAGGCGCTCGGCCGCTCCGCCGATTTCGTTCGCGTCCGCGTCGCCGTGCGAGACACCGGCATCGGCATCGCGCCCGAGCTTATCGGCAAACTGTTCGAGCCGTTCGTCCAGGCCGAGCGGACGACCTACAAGCAGTTCGGCGGCACCGGCCTCGGGCTCGCGATCAGCAAGCGGCTCATCGGGTTGATGGGCGGCGAAATCGGGGTCGCGAGCGAGCCCGGCGAGAGCAGCACGTTCTGGTTCGCCGTCTCGTTCAAGACGGCCTCGCTCGCCGGGACCAAGGCGACGCCGCCCGCGGTCGGAGTGGGCGAGAAGCCGCTTTCCGGAATGCGGCTCCTGGTCGTCGACGACACCGAGACCAATCGGGAGGTGGCGATCCGGTTGCTTGCCCTCGAGGGCGCGATCTGCGAAGCGGCCGACAACGGCCGCGCCGCGATCGACCGCCTTCGCGCCGGCCCCGGCGATTTCGATTGCGTGCTGATGGACGTCCAGATGCCCGAGATGGATGGCCTCGAGGCGACGCGGGTCCTTCGCGAAGACCTCGGCCTCGTGGATTTGCCGGTGATCGCGCTCACCGCTGGCGCAATGGCCGGTCAACGGGATGCCGCTCTCGCGGCGGGGATGAACGGCTTCATCGGAAAGCCGTTCCGGCTGCGAGAGTTGGTCGCCGCGTTGGCGCCGTGGAGGACGCGCGAGCGTCAGGCTGCGCCGGGGAATCGGGATTGAGATGTCGACGCCGAAAAGCGGCCCCCTCGACGGGCGCTTACGCCGGACCGTGCTTCGCTCCGGCTCGACGCTTGTCCCGCCAGTCCCCGGCCGAGGGTCGGAGCCGCTACGTCCGCCGCTCCCACACGCGCATCGTATCCGGCGCGTAACGCGCCGTCTCCGCGCGCCGATAGCGGGCGGCGTCCGCCAGCGTCGCGCGTGCGGCCTCGCTCAGCGCGGGAAGGCCCGGACGGCCGAGCGGCTTTTCGGCGGTGAAGATCACGACCGCGTCGGCGAGTCCGAGGGCGATCAGCCGCGCCGCGACGCTGGGGCCGCCCTCGCTGAAGACGCGGGTCACGCCGCGCGCCGACAGCGCCCTCAGCGCCGCGCCGAGGTCGACATGGCCCTCCGCGTCGAGACTGACGCGCTCGACGGCTACGCCGCAACCGGCGAGCCGCGCTTCGGCCTCCGCCGAGGCGCCCTCGCCCGCGACGACGAGCGTCGGCAGGTCGCGCGCCGCAGCCGCTATCCGCGAGCGCAGCGGCAGGCGCAGGCGGGTGTCGAGCACGACCCGTAAGGGCTTCCGGTCGAGGCCGGGCAGGCGCACCGTCAGCGCCGGATCGTCGGCGAGCGCCGTCTCGACGCCGACCATGATCGCCTCGTGGGTCGCGCGCATCGTCTGCACGCGCGCGTTGGCGATCGGACCGGTGATCTTGAGGCGCTGATCGTGCAGGCCGCCGGAGGCGAAGCCGTCCGCCGTCTCGGCGAGCTTCAGGGTCACGCAAGGCCGGCCTTCGGTGACGCGGCGGATGTGGCCGCAATGGTCGCGCCGCGCCTGATCGGCGCATGGGCCCGCCGTCACGGCGATTCCGGCGGCGCGCAGGCGCGCGAGGCCCTGTCCCGCGACCAGCGGGTTGGGGTCCTCGATCGCCGCCACGACGCGCGCGACGCCGGCCGCGATCACCGCGTCCACGCAAGGGGGCGACGCGCCGACATGCGCGCAGGGCTCGAGCGTCACATAGAGCGTCGCCCCGCGCGCCGCCTCCCCGGCTTGCGCGAGCGCGATCGGCTCGGCGTGCGGGCGCCCGCCCGGCGCAGTGACGCCGCGGCCGGCGACCGCGCCGTCCTTCACGACAAGGGCGCCGACCGACGGATTCGGCGCCGCGAGCCCGAGGGAGCGCTCGCCGAGATTGAGCGCGGCCTGCATCCAGCGAAGGTCTTCGTCCGCCTCGGCGAAAGCGGGCGCGCTCATGTCGCGGACGGCTCCTTGCGCCTGCGTGCGGGCGCAGGCGCAGGCGCCGCTTCCGGCTCCGCCTCGAGCTCGCCGACGATGGCGTTGAAATCGCGCGCTTCGCGGAAATTGCGATAAACCGAGGCGAAGCGCACGTAGGCGACGTCGTCGATCGCCTTCAGGCCCTCCATCACCAGCTCGCCGATCCGTTCGGTCGGGATGTCGCCTTCGGTCTGGCTTTCGAGCTGGCGCACGACGCCGTTGACCATCCGCTCGACCCGCTCGGGTTCGACGGCGCGCTTGCGCAGCGCCACCTCTACCGAGCGCATCAGCTTGTCGCGGTCGAACGCCACGCGCCGGCCGCTCTTCTTCACCACCGTCAATTCGCGAAGCTGGACCCGCTCGAAGGTCGTGAACCGTCCGCCGCAGTCCGGGCAGACCCGGCGGCGGCGGATCGACGACGAATCCTCGGTCGGTCGGGAGTCCTTGACTTGCGTGTCGAGGCCGCCGCAATAAGGACACCGCATCCCGAGCCGTCCCTTCGATCGCGTTCCGCCGCTCAGTAGATCGGGAACCGCCGCGTCAGATCCGCCACGCCGCCGCGCACCTTCGCTTCGACGACGGCGTTGTCCGCTTCGCTGTGCGCCGCGAGGCCGTCGAGCGTCTCGACGATCAGCCGGCCGACCTCGGCGAACTCGGGAACGCCGAAGCCGCGCGAGGTCGCGGCCGGCGTGCCGAGCCGCACGCCCGACGTCACCATCGGCTTTTGCGGGTCGAACGGGATGCCGTTCTTGTTGCAGGTGATGTGGGCGCGCCCGAGCGCGGCCTCGGCGGCCTTGCCGGTCAGCCCCTTGGGCGTCAGGTCGACCAGCATCAGGTGGTTGTCGGTGCCCCCGGTCACGAGCTTGTAGCCGCCGGCGAGAATTTCCTCAGCCAGCGCACGGGCGTTGTCGACCACGGCATGGGCGTAGTTGCGGAACTCCGGCGCCAGCGCCTCCTTGAAGGCCACCGCCTTGGCGGCGATCACATGCATCAGCGGCCCGCCCTGAAGGCCGGGGAAGATCGCCGAGTTGATCTTCTTGGCGAGGTCCTCGTCGTTGGTCAGGATCATGCCGCCGCGGGGGCCGCGCAGCGTCTTGTGCGTCGTGGTGGTCACGACATGGGCGTGCGGGAAGGGAGAAGGATGCGCCCCGCCCGCCACGAGCCCGGCGAAATGCGCGATGTCGACCATGAAATACGCGCCCACCTCGTCGCAGATGGCGCGGAAGCGGGCGAAGTCCCAGAAGCGCGCATAGGCCGAGCCGCCCGCGATAATGAGCTTCGGCTTGTGCTCGCGCGCGAGCCGCTCGACCGCGTCCATGTCGACGCGGTGGGTCTCGCGGTCCACGCCGTAGGAGACGCACTTGAACCAGCGCCCGGACAGGTTGACAGGCGAGCCGTGGGTGAGGTGGCCGCCGGCGGAGAGGTCGAGGCCCATGAAGGTGTCGCCGGGCTGCATCAGCGCGAGGAACACGCCCTGATTCGCCTGGCTGCCCGAGTTCGGCTGGACATTGGCCCAGCGGCAGTCGAACAGCAGGCAGGCGCGCTCGATGGCGAGCCTCTCGGCGACGTCCACGAACTGGCAGCCGCCGTAATAGCGCCGGCCCGGATAGCCTTCGGCGTATTTGTTGGTCATCACCGAGCCCTGCGCCTCGAGCACGGCTTTGGAGACGATGTTCTCCGAGGCGATCAGCTCGATCTCGTCGCGCTGCCGGCCGAGCTCGCGCGCGATCGCGTCGGCGATCTCCGGATCGGCGTCGGCGAGGGCGGCGGAGAAGAACGAGTTCGAGCGGATCGGCGCGGTGGCGGGGGCGTTCATGGAGACCTTCCTCGGCGAAGGGATGGCGCGTTGCGTGAGCCGCGGCCATAGCATGGGCGGCGCGGAAGGACCATAAAAAGCGGGCTTGTCGTGGCGGGGCGGAGGGCGCGCGAGTCGGGTCGCGGCATGGGCGGCGCGGGGTCCGGACCCGCCCGGCGGGATCGGTCGGGGAAGAGAGAGATTGCCCGGAGCGGTATTTTGTCTGGGGCGAGCGAATGGCGGGAGTCGACGTGGAGCGGGCTTTGCGGTCCGCGGTCTTGGACGCCGCAATTGGCCGAGGAAGCTGACCTACAGCGAAGCCGCGGATTCCGCCCGGAGTGGGCGTTGTTCGGCGCTCGGACGAAGCGACGCTTCCGGTATCACCCCGCGAAAGGGGAGGGTCCAGAGACGCCCAATCAATGGTTGAGCCTGTCATAATAATCGCGCCAGTGCGGTTTGAACCGTTCAGTCGTCAGTCTTGGTTTCCTTTGCACCGTTCGCCGACGATCGAAGCCGAGCCAATTCGCTTCGGAACTCGGACGTCAATGGTTCCGCCTCCTCGACGGGAAGCGATGCGGCGAGCTGCGGAAACAGCTTCTCCCAGCTTGCGGTTTCGCCCTCGCTCCACGGCAGGA
>CAIZGR010000582.1 GCA_903932535.1 uncultured Hyphomicrobiales bacterium
AGTTGCTCCGGCGGCAGGGCGATGTTCGCCGTCTGCAGCACGGCCCCCATCATCGGGATCGCGAAGTAGCATTCATGGTAGCGGTGGCTGTCCCACTCCAGCACGGCGACGACGTCGCCGGCGTTGACGCCAAGATCGGTCAGGGCGCTGGCGAGGCTCCCTAACCGATGGCGAAACTGCCGGTAGGTGTGCCGATGCTCGCGATAGATGATAACCTGGTCCGGCGAGTGACTCAGAGGCGTATGCAACAAATGCTTGATGAGGAGAGGATAATCGTAGGCTGATGGGGTGATGTCTATCAGATTGTTCGACATTACATCCTCCAGAGAATCTTTATCTTGATCGCCGTATCGCGCGCCGGTGAAGCGTACCCCAGGCAATCGCTCGGGTCCGTGCGCTTTTCGGCCCGACACGAAAGTCGCTATGAATTTGCTCGGAAGTGAATCCGCCACTGTGTTCGCGCAAGTGGCGATTCAAAACTCGCATCATGATTGTATTGGGGTCGTCGCTCCACGACGCGCAAGCCTCGGAGTCTACCTATGGGCAGCAAGGATCCGGATCGAAAGCCTGGCTCCTCGGCTGCCCGCAAAGCCGCGGACGGCGCGTGGGTCTGAACGAGCTCCGAACTTTGACCCGCAATTACGCATAAAGTCACGAACTTGCCGTTCCTCTCGTTCGATCGGCATTCGGACCCCAAGCCGAATGCCGATCAAGTGCGGGCAGAGCCAAATTGCAACGCCGAAATACACCCCCTGGAATTGTAAACGGCGAGCGAACGACTTCGCTCGATCAACGATAAAATCGGAGTTGTGTAGGTAGATTCCGAATCTGGCGGCGCCTCGCATTTCTATGCGACCGGTCGATTCAGATCTGTCGTCACCTCACTAACGACATGACGACTGTGAGTTATCAAAGCTCGCGGCCCGAGTGGCCGGCGGCAAAAAGCGCTAACAGCGAGAGGAGCGACCAAGATGCCGCGGAAGTCGGAAGAGGCGCCGAAGGACGGCGTCAATAAACAACTGGCGGAAGCAATTAGGGACTCGGCAAGCCGAATCTGGTTGGCCGGGGTGGGCGCCTTCGCCGCGGCCCAGCAGCGGGGCAGCGGAGTTTTTGATTCGCTGGTCGAAGAAGGCGAACGGGTTCAAAACCAGGTCAAGAATGCCGCCGAAGACGCATATGCCAGTGTTGTGACGAAGGCTTCCCAGGCGTGGGATCAACTATCGCCCGACCGGTTGGGGGACCTGTTTGAAAACAGCGTGGCTCGAGCGCTTCACGTGCTGAGCATCCCGACTAGGGAAGACGTCGAGAAGCTCTCGCATCGCGTTGCCGAGCTAACCAAGATCATCAAGACCCTATTGGAAGAGACGGAAGCGCAAGACGCCATCCCTGCGCTGACGCGGCAAGCGAGCGCTCCCGAACCGCGGGCCGCAGTGGCGCGGAAGCGGCCGACGCGAGCCGAGGCGCCGATATGAGCGTGGCGCGCGCCGGCGAGTGAAGCGGTACGGCGACGATGCGGCCGTTCTGTTTGGCGGCAGCCTCTGCGCTACGGCGATCGGATCGGCGACGCGATTGTCGGCGTGAGAAAAGCGCTGGCGGCCGCGTAGCCCGGCCGTCGCGTATTGCCCAGCATCGTATCCAATGCGGCCGGCGGTCGACGCCACAGGTCGGCTCGGCTGTCGCGAGACCTCGCCTCACGGCTCGAGCCCGACTGCGATGGACACACCGTATAACGGCGCAGGCGGCCACCTTCGCTTCGCCGAGTATCGGCATTTCAGCAAAAGGCGCGGTTCAGGGCTCGGTTTCGTAGTTGAACGCGAACACGAAATCGCCCGGCCGGCGAAGCCGCACGCCTTCCGGGAGCGCGAGCGATTCGAGGCCGGCGTCGGTCGCAAGGCAGCCGCATCAACGACGCCAACGCGTCGGCGTCGGGCACAAAAGCCCAGGTAATGGCTCCGCCCCTGGCATACCCACCCCGGCCAGCCGTCGGCGAAGAGCCAGAACGTCAGCATCTGTCTCGATATGTTCATGCCACCGCTGCGCGGCGCCGCCGACCTCGCCCGTCAACGCAATCTCGACGCCGGGGTGATCGCGCGCAAGGGCCCGGCGGCAGACCCTCGGGGATCCGAAACTCGTGGCCTTCGAGGTAAACCTCGGCGCGAGCGCGCGCGCTGGCGGCGCATGACGTCGGCCTGTCTAGGTATTTTCCGAACCTGATGCGCAGAGCTTCTCACCGTTATGATTTGGCTTGGACGATGTAGACGACGGAGACAGCTCACAGCGCCTCCGGCAGTGCGCCTTCGAGCGGTCAGGAAAGCATGATGAAAGCAACCCGTCCCGACGATGACCTCGCCACCGTGGTCACAAATGCCTTAACTGTGACGGGCGGGCGCCGTCGCACGCTCGAATCGATATTCCGTCATCCCTCGGCGCATAATCTCGCATGGAGCGACGTCGTCGCGCTGATCGGGGAAATCGGCGACGTCCACGAGAAGGCCAACAGCGAGTTCGTGTTTGAAGTCGCGGGCAAACGCCACATCATGCGCAAACCCCATACCAAGGATCTGACGAGTTCCGAGGTGATCGAAATTCGTCACTTCCTCACGCAGGCTGGATGGTCGCCCGAGCTTTCGTCCCAACCTGCAGTCCATCCCGATCCGGCTGCGCCGAGCCTGCTGATCGTCGTGGATCATCACGAGGCGAAGATCTTCCATGTCGACGTCACGTCCGATGACGCTTCGGAGCACCTCCTAAAGCCCTATGATCCCCATCACTTCCTGCATCACCTCGCGCACAAGGACCAATCGAGGGAGCAGGGTCAGAGGGCGCCGGAAGAGCCCGCGTACTACGAGGAAATCGCCGAGGCTGTCGCTTTGGGCGGCAAGATCGTCGTGGTCGGCCATGGCGCCGGCAAGAGCGACGCTGCGCATCACCTGACCGAATATCTGCGATCCCATCACAGCGAAACCTATGGACGCATCGTTCGGGAAATCGTCGCGGATCTGTCGAGCATCACGACTCCCCAGCTGCTCGATCTGGCGAGACAGGCGCTGCGTCCGTGATCCTTCGTCGGCCCTGCGGGACGAACACCACGCCTCTGGGATGAAATATGGCTGATCAACCGTTCTGGACGCGCAGTCCCGCCGAGTCCACGTCGGCGTTGCGCTGCGGGGTCGCGGGCCTGACATCTTCCGTCGCCCTGTTGCGCCTGAAAAAATACGGCCGCAATTCGGACGCGCAGGCGCGGGAAGCCGGGCTGATCGTCTCGGTTGGCCGCCGGCTGCTCGAGCCCATGAGCCTGGTCCTGACAGCCGCAGCCATCGTGTCGGCGGCGACAGGCGATGCGCCGAGCGCCGCGATCATCCTCATCATTCTTGGCGGGTCGGTAGCGTTGGACACGGTGCAGGAAGGAACCGCCAAGCGGGCGGCCGAAGCGCTGCGGCAGTCCGTGGCGCTGAAGGGGGACGTCAAGCGCGATGGAGCATTCGTGTCCATCGATGCCGAGACGGTGGTTCCCGGCGACGTCTTCCGCGTCGGCGTCGGCGACATCATCCCCGCCGACTCGATCGTCCTGGAGGCCAACGCCTTCTCCGCCAACGAGGCGGCGTTGACGGGCGAACCCTACGCGTCGTCAAACGGCCGGGCGAGGCGAAGGGTCCGACCCCGGCGGAGGCCAGCAACGCGCTGTTCCGCGGAGCCGTGGGCCTGTCGGGCGAGGCGGTGGCGTTGGCGGTCGGCACCGGCGCAAACACGCTGTTCGGCGAGGCGGCCAAGTCCCTGAACACGGCCGCCGAGGTTTCGCCGTTCCAGCTCGACCTGAGGGCGTTGGGGTTCCTCGTGGCGCGCGCCACAGGCGTCCTTGTCGTCGGGGTCCTTGCCGCCAACGTCGCCTTCGGCCGACCTCTGATCCAGTCGCTGATGTTCTCCGTGGCCCTCGCGGTGGGGCTCACGCCCGAACTGCTGCCGATGATCACCACGGTGACCCTCTCGCGCGGCGCGGTGCGGATGGCGCGCAAGAAGGTGATCGTCAAGCGCCTGTCGGCGATCCACGATCTGGGCGCGATGACGGTCCTGTGCACGGACAAGACGGGCACGCTCACGTCGGCCCAGATCGAACTGGCCGGGTCCCTGGCGCCGGACGGCAAGACCGACGACCGGCCCGCGACGCTCGCCGCCGTCTGCGCACGGCTCGGTGGCGACAACGGATCGCTCGACAATGCCCTGACGAAGGCGAGGCCCGACGCACACGCCGACTGGACGAGGCGCGGTCTTTCCCCGTTCGACTACCAGAGACGGATGGGCGCCGTGCTGGCCGAGGGACCGGAAGGTTTGACATTGATCGTCAAGGGCGCGCCC
>CAIZGR010000583.1 GCA_903932535.1 uncultured Hyphomicrobiales bacterium
ACACAGATCACGTCCGAGGAGCGGTCGCTGATCGAAAACCAGTTGCTGCCGAACCTCGAAGGCCGGCGCATCCCCGGCGAGGCCGGCGGGCTCAAGGATACCGGCGAGGGCTTGCAGATCACGGAGGGCACCGAGGGCGAGCTCGCCTACGCCCGCCCGCAACCGCTCCGCGAGACGTTGCGTAAACTGCGTGATGCCGCCAGCGGCCACCCGGAGGACGGCTATGCCGCCATCGGGCAGCAGCGCGCCGGCAAACTCGCCGACTCGCTCGCTGCGGCATTGGACCCCTGGGCGCCGGAACTAAAGATCGCCGATGACCGCTACAAAGAGCTATCCGAAGCGCTCAACCCTACGAAGACCTCCCTCGCCAGCCGCGCCCTGGCCACGGAACGGTTCGACTACGAGGCACTGAAGGCGGACCCGTCGAGCATCCCGCCGATGTATTTCAAGACCCCCGGCGGCGTGCGGGCGCTGGAGCAAGCCACCGGCGGCGATACGGCGGCGGTCGAGCAGGACGCGGCGAATTACGCGATGCGCGAGCTGTCCTTCAAAAAGACCCCGGAGCAGGCGCGCGCCTGGCTCGACTCCAACAAGGAATGGCTCAACGATCGCGTGTTGCCCCAGGCGCATCGTGCCGTTGAGCAGCGGGTGGCGCAGTACGAGCAGACCGCCGCCCGCGCCAAGGAAGCGACCGAGCGGGCTGCCGAGGCCGACAAGAACTATGCCGCCCGCGCCGAGCAGTTCTCCCGCGACGTCGAGGAGCACCGCAAGGGCGCGGCGGTGAGCGCGGCCGAGGCGCAGAAGCTGGAGGCCGGCACGCGCGAGGCGTTGGCCAAATATCGGGCGCCGCTCGATCAGTTGGTGCGAAACGTCCAGTCTGGTGTGATCAA
Source organism: uncultured Hyphomicrobiales bacterium (assembly GCA_903932535.1). Taxonomy (GTDB): domain Bacteria; phylum Pseudomonadota; class Alphaproteobacteria; order Rhizobiales; family Beijerinckiaceae; genus Roseiarcus. Next base: position 891 of record CAIZGR010000583.1, read on the forward strand.
GCCCGACGCGCTGCCTGGTGAGATTCGCGGGATGCTGAAATCGAGCGATATCCCGGCGGACGTGCGAGACTCCATGCTCGCCAAGCTCGATCAATTCGACCAGATCAAGAGCAAGGAGGAGCGCACTCGCGCCATCCTGAAGTGGATCGCGGTCGGCGTGGGGGCCGCCGAGATTCCGACCGCCCTTCGTCACATATTTCCGGGGGGCTAGAGGTTGGCGTCGAAACGTAAGTCCTTGATGGACGAGACCGAGTCTCTTATCATGAAATTGGTCAAAGACGCCAAAGTCCCCGGCACCGATATCCCGGATCGCGTCAAGGCGGCGGATGCGGCACTGCGGTTTCTGGTGATACAGAACAAATTGGACCCCGAGAGCGAGGAGAGCGAGTTTGAGCGCGACCTTAGAGCAGCCGAACAGGCGTGAACGCATCGTCCGTCTCCCCGATCCGACTCCGGCCGCGGCGGTGACTGTCGCCCCCGCCATTCAAGCCCCGCTCGATCTCGCGGCGGTTCTCGAACGGATCGCGGACCAGGCATCCCGGCAGGCCGCCGTTGCAGCGGCAGCCGCCGTGCGAGGGTCCGCCATTGGTGTGTTCCAGGCTGTGGCCACAATGCTCGCGCTGCGGGTGCTGCTGTTGCTCGGCCTGGTCGGCGGGTTCGCGCTGTCCTGGCGGGCACTCGACCTCGCCACGAACACGGCTATTGGGGTTGTGATCGCCTATGCGGTGCTGATCATGATCCCCCTGGTGGTGCTGGAACGGTCTCCCAAGGGAGGCCGCCATGCCCGCATGGACGAAGGCTGACGCCAAGCGCCACACCAAACAGGCTGCGAAAGCCCCTAACAAGGCCCGCGCCTTCCAGCACGCCGCCGATAGCGCGGCGAAAAGAGGCTTGAGCGAGGGCGCTCA
>CAIZGR010000584.1 GCA_903932535.1 uncultured Hyphomicrobiales bacterium
CCTACACCGTCAATTTCACGGCGAGCGGCAGGCAGACCACCGCCGCGTATTCCAACGGAATGACGTCGGCCTGGACCTTCAACGCCGACGGCTCCTACGCCATCGCCTACGCCGGGGTGACCGGCGCGGCCTACACCTCCGACACCGTGCATTACGCGGCGAACGGCAAGCAGACCACCGCGTCGTACTCCAACGGAATGACGGCGGCCTGGAGCTTCAACCCCGACGGCTCCTACGCCATCGCCTTCGGCACCGCCTCCGGGCTGGGCTACTCGTCCTATGAGGACATCTTCAACGCCTCTGGGACGCAATTGGCCGAGGCGCGCAACATGAACGACGGCTCCGGGGCGCTGCTGCTCTCCGGCGCCGGCCTGACCGTCAGCTCGGGCCCCGGTCAGCTCGGCGTGTCGACCGGCGCCGACTCGTTCGCGCTCGCTGCGCACACGGCCGAGGCGGTCACGGCGAGCGGCGCCGTCGCCGAAGTGTTCGCTTACCAGTCCGGGTTCGGCCAAAGCACGATCACGGGCTTCGCGGCAACCGGCGCCGCGCACGACGTGCTTCAGGTTCCGTCAGCGATGTTCGCCAACGCCGCGACGCTGCTCGGCGCCGCCGCGCAGGTCGGCGCGAACGTCCAGATCACGGATCCCGCTGGCGACAAGATCACCCTCGCCGGCGTCTCGCTCGCGACGCTGGCGGCGAACCCGGGCGACTTCAAGTTCGTATGAAGGCGGCGGGAGCGGACGACCGAACGGGACGCTCGCCTGACCGGAAATGCGGGGATCATGGGGTTGCGGCGCCCCCGCGCCGGGAGGTCGGCGAACATGGGCGCCGAAACCGCGACGCGACCTGCCGGCTCCTCGAGACCGTCGAGCGGGTCGGACGCGGCCACGTCTTCCTCTCGTCTCCCCGCCGAAAGACGGGTGTCCTGACGGACGCCCTGTGGCGGGCGAGAGGATCACACGTCCAGGTTGGCCACGCTCAGCGCATTGTCCTGGATGAACTCGCGCCGCGGCTCCACCACGTCGCCCATGAGCTTGACGAAAATGTCGTCGGCCTCGTCGACCTCGCGGATTTTGACTTGCAGGAGCGAGCGGGCCTCGCGGTCGAGGGTGGTCTCCCAGAGCTGGTCCTTGTTCATTTCCCCGAGACCCTTGTAGCGCTGGATCGTCACGCCCTTGCGCCCCTGCGCGTTGACCGCGTCGAGGAGGCCGGAGGGGCCGGAGATCGGGGTTTCGTCGCCGCGGCGGAGGAAGGTCGCGGGCGAGGCGAAGGCTTCGGCGAGCGGGCGGGCGTGGTCGGCGAGGCGGCGGGCGTCGGCGGAAGCCATGAGCCCGGCATCCAGGATCGCGGCCTGCCGGACGCCGCGCACCTCGCGGGTCAGCACGTAGCCGCTCGCCTCGATCCGGCCGGACCAGCTCCGCTCGGTCTCTTCGGCGATGGCGTTCATCCGCTCGGCGAGCACCGCGGCGCGGGCGGCGCCCTCTGGATCGTCGGCGTTCGCGAGCGGCCTCAGCGCGCCCGCGAGCGCCGCCTGCTCGACGGTCGCCCGGTTGTAGCGCGAATGGAGGCCGATCAGCAGGCGGCGCATGGCGCGCGCCTCCTCGATCAGCGCGCGCAGATCGGCGCCGGCGCGTACTTCCCCGCTCGCGAGCCTGACCGAGGCGCCGTCGGAGCCCGTCTCGATCAGGTAGTCGTCGAGCGCCCGCTCGTCCTTGAGATACTGCTCCGACTGACCGCGCTTGACCTTGAACAGCGGCGGCTGGGCGATGAACAGATAGCCGTTCTCTATGATCTGCCGCATCTGCCGGAAGAAGAAGGTGAGCAGCAGCGTTCGGATGTGGGAGCCGTCCACGTCCGCGTCGGTCATGATGATGATCTTATGGTAGCGGACCTTGTCGATGTTGAAGTCGTCGCGGCCGATGCCGGCGCCGAGCGCGGTGATCAGCGTCCCGACCTGCTCCGACGACAGCATCTTGTCGAAGCGCGCCCGCTCGACGTTGAGGATCTTTCCGCGCAAGGGAAGCACCGCCTGATACTCGCGGTTGCGGCCCTGCTTGGCGGTGCCGCCCGCCGAGTCGCCCTCGACGATGAAGATCTCGGACTTGGCCGGATCGCGCTCCTGGCAGTCGGCGAGTTTGCCGGGAAGGCTCGCGACGTCGAGCGCGCCCTTGCGGCGAGTCAGCTCGCGCGCCTTGCGCGCCGCCTCGCGCGCCTGCGCCGCCTCGACCACCTTGCCGACTACCACCCGCGACTCGGCGGGATGCTCCTCGAACCATTGCTGGAGAAGTTCGTTGACGAGCCCCTCGACGACCGGCCGCACCTCGGACGAGACGAGCTTATCCTTGGTCTGCGAGGAGAATTTCGGATCGGGGCACTTGACGCTGAGGACGCAGGTCAGGCCCTCGCGGCAGTCGTCGCCGGAAAGGTCGACCTTCTCCTTCTTGATGAGCCCTGAGCTTTCTGCGTAGCCGACGACCTGCCGCGTCAGCGCGCTGCGCAGGCCGATCAGATGGGTGCCGCCGTCGCGCTGGGGGATGTTGTTGGTGAAGGGCAGCACGTTCTCGTGATAGCTGTCGTTCCACCACAGCGCGACCTCGACGCTGATGGCGTCGCGCTCGCCCTTGATCAGGATGGGCTTTTCGATCAGCGGCGCCTTGGCGCGGTCCAGATAGCGGACAAAGGCCTCGAGCCCGCCCTCGTAGTAGAGGTCCTCGCGCTTCGGTTCGGGCTGCCTTGCGTCGGTCAGCACGACGTGAACGCCGGAATTGAGAAAGGCGAGCTCGCGCAGCCGATGCTCGATGGTGGGATAGTCGAACTCGACCATGGTGAAGGTTTCGCTGGACGGCCAGAACGTCACCTCGGTGCCGCGCTTCGATAGGCCGTCGACGACCGGCGCCGGGCCGGCGATCTTCAGCGGCGCGACCACGTCGCCATGCGCAAACTCGACGAAATGCTCGAGGCCGTCCCGCCAGACGCGCAGGACGAGCTTGGTCGACAGGGCGTTGACGACCGACACGCCGACGCCGTGCAGTCCTCCCGAGACTTTGTAGGAGTTCTGGTCGAACTTCCCGCCGGCGTGGAGCTGGGTCATGATGACTTCGGCCGCCGACACCCCCTCCTCCCCGTGGATTCCGGTCGGGATGCCGCGCCCGTCGTCGGTGACGGTGCAGGAGCCGTCGGCGTTGAGGGTGACGGTGACGAGCTTGGCGTGGCCGGCGAGCGCCTCGTCGATGGCGTTGTCCACCACCTCGTAGATCATGTGGTGCAGGCCGGAGCCGTCGTCGGTGTCGCCGATGTACATGCCGGGGCGCTTGCGCACCGCGTCGAGGCCCCTCAGCACCTTGATCGAATCGGCGCCGTACGCCTCGCTCGCGCTGTCGGCGCGACGGGCGAGACCCTTGATTTCTTCGTTCAACAGACCAGCCTTTGCGTGGACGTCATACGGCGGAGAAAACCGCGATTCGAGACGCTCCCATTCTAGCGGTTCGGAGCCGCCGATGCACGCCAAAAGCGCCCCTCGTCCCCTTGGCAGGCAGTGGCGAACGTGTTCGTCAAACTCATGATATCTAATCAGGTTTGCGCGGACTGCGCCGCGCTTGACAGGAGGGGCGGCGAGACGCCGCCCCTCCGATCGTCCGGGATCGACGAGGGGCTTTGCTCAATAGGATTTCTGGACTTTTCCCGGCGCCGTCCGGCCGCGCGCCGAGGCGAGCTCGGCCGCGGCGGCCGCGCGCAGGAACGAGCCGTCGCTCCCGACCGAGCAGAGCTTGAAGCCGAGCGCGGCCATCCCGGCGGCGTCCGCGCCGTCGTAGCAGAACATGCCGGCGTATTTGCCGTGAGCGCGGGCGCGGGCGACGACGCGTCCGGCCGCCTCGAGAACGGCCCGGCCGCGCGGCTCCCATTTGGCCCCGCGGCTGAGCGCGATCGACAGATCGGCGGGACCGACGAACACGCCGTCCACGCCCTCGACAGCCAGAATATCGTCGAGCGCGTCGAGCGCCTCGGCCGTCTCGATCATGGCGATCGCCTGGATGAGCCCGTTGGCGGAGGCGAGATAGCCGTGCGTGTCGCACCCCGCGAGCGGCATCGCCGCGCGCGGACCCCACGACCGCTCCCCGACCGGCGGGAACTTCGAAAACGAAGCGAGCCGCTCCGCGTCCGCCCGGCTGTTGGTCATCGGCGCGATGATTCCGGCGGCGCCGGCGTCGAGCAGGCGGCTCGCGAGCGCAAAATCGCCGACCGGGACCCGCACGACCGCCGGGAGGCCGGCGAGCGCGACGGCGAGGATCGCCCGCGAGGCGCCGGCGAAGTCGAGCGCGCCGTGCTGCATGTCGAGAATGACCGCGTCGAACGCCTCCCGCGCCAGCGCCTCTGCGACGGCCGCCTCGTTCATCCCCACCCAGGCGGAGAACACCGGCGCTTCCCCCGCAAGAGTCTTCGACAGTTTTCCGACCACGGCCTCGGTCATGTGCGCTCCCGCCTCCATCAAGGGATCCTCCGCTGATCATTACGGCGAGTTCATTTGAATTTCATCCTGAAGGCGCGCAAATCCTGCGGCGTCGATCAACGGAGAAGAAGCCGGCGCGCTGCGCTCCCCCTCGCAGCCGCAGGCAACAGCTCTCCGGGGGTCGCGAACGCGAATACCCCGAAGCGTTCCCCCTCGCTTTGGATATCCGGGGGCTGCCCCCTAGCCCCGGATCAAGGAAGACGCGGCCGCCCCCCTTCGGCCGCGTCTTTTCTTTTTCGGCCTGGGCCGTCATCAGCATGCCGTACTGTCGGTCTCGAGTGCCGGCGCATCACCCAGCGCCCGAGGGCGCAGACCTTCGCAGGGAGAACCCAAAAATGAAATCCATAGAACGCGTGTCGCTCGCCGCGCTCCTCGCGTCGGCGGCGTGTTTGGCTGCCATCGGCGGTGGCGGCGCTCAGACCCCCGCCCCGCCTGCCCCGGATGCGCCGAAATCGATGCACCGACTGGTCGACGACCGGGCGGCGATGCTCGACGCCCGGGTTGCCGGACTCAAGGCCGGTCTCAGGCTCACGCCCGAGCAGGAAAAATTGTGGGGGCCGTTCGAGGCGGCGGTGCGCGACTTCGCCGGCGCTCGAACGGCGCGGATGCAGGGGATGAACGAGCGCGACGACAAGGACGAAGGACCGGATATGGCCGGACCGTCCCCATCGCCGATGGACAGGCTCGATCGCACGGCGACCCGGCTGTCGGAGGTCGGCGCGGCGTTGAGGAAGATCGCCGACGCCGGCAAGCCGCTCTACGCCAGCCTCGACGAGCAGCAGAAGCGGATGTTCGGCTACCTGTCGCACGAGATGATCCGGATGGGCCGCGGCCATCACGGCGGCGGCATGGGGATGATGATGGGCCCGCATGCGCATCCTCCTCACGACGGCGGCGACGAAGACGAATCGGACGACGAGCAGTAATCCGCAGGCCTCGTCATGGCGGGGCGGCGTCTCGCCGCCCCAGGCGCGCGAGTTGCGCGCCCTCCGAGGGTTCCGTGACGTCCGGGAGACGGGGACGGACGAGTCGCAGCGTCGCGCCCTGAGCGGCAAGCGCCGCCGCCGCCGCCAGGGCGAACGCAGCGGAAATCGGAAGCCGCGTCAGCGTCGCGGCGAGAACGAGGAAGAACACGGCGAAAGCGTAGAGCGCCGCGGTCATGCCGCGCAGCACGGCGACGCCGGCCGCAGGGCCAGCCCCGAGATGAGCGAAGGCGGCGATCGAGGCGCCGATGAGCGGAAACGACGCGGTCGCCCCGCTGACTGCCGGACCGAGGCGAGAGGCGGCGGACGTCAGTCCCACCACGAGCGCCGTGGTCGCCGCCACGCGCGCCGCCATGCCGCCCCATCCGACGCCTTTTACGACTCCCCCAGGCCGGCGAGGCGTGGCGCTCAGGACCGCCGCGAGCATCGCGACCGCCACGAGAAACAACTCCGCTTGCGGCAGGTCCGCAGCGACCAGCGCCGCAGCCGAAGCGGCATAGGAGACAGCGCCGGCCGCCAGCGCGACGCCGACCCCGCGCGACGCGCATGCGGCGTATCCGGCGCAGAACGCCGCCTGGGCGGCGACGCCGGCGAGCGACCCGCCCGCAGCCTCGGCGGCGAAAGCCGGTCCATGCTCGATGGCGAGAAACAGG
>CAIZGR010000585.1 GCA_903932535.1 uncultured Hyphomicrobiales bacterium
CGTCTGGCGCAGCGCGGCCCTCGAGGAATAGTCGCGTGCGGCGGCGGACGATGTCGTCGGCGGATGCGGCAAGCTCCTCGGCGGAGAAGAAGCGGACTTCGCCGACCGTCAGGGTCGTCCCGGCTATGCCCCGACGTCCGTCCGGCTTCGCAAGCCAACGCGCGACACGCGGCGCGCGCGAACCGTAGGTCGCGAGGAGACGCTCGGCCGTCGCGGCATCGAGGTCGAACGCGTTCGCGAGCGAGTTGCGGTAGCGCACCCGCTCCTCCGCGCCCTGCGGCCAGCCTCTTCCGCCGCCGATCGGCAGGGATACGGTCGGGACGAGCCGCGGTCGTCCGAGCCGCGACAGGACCGCGCGGGTCGCGTCCTCGGCGATGGCGCGGAACGTCGTCCACTTGCCGCCCGCGATCGTGACGAGGGGGACGTTGAGCAAGGGACTGCGATGGACGCAGATCGCGTGGTCGCGGCTGCGTCCGGTCACGTCGCCGCATTCCGAGGCGACGAGCGGTCGAACGCCGTGGAGCCGCCCGACGACGTCGGCCGCGGAAACGTCGGCGTCCGGAAACAGCCAGCCGAGCGCGGACAGGAGATAGGCGTCCTCGTCTGCGGCCGGTCTCGACAGGTCGGGGTCTGCGACCGGCCTTTCGGTCGCGCCGAGCAGCACGTCGTCGCCGACCGCGTAGGCGCAGCAGAGCCGGCGGCGATCCGGGTCGCAATCGCCGTCCTCGAAGAACAGCAAGTCTTCGCCGAGCGCGCGGGCGACCGCCGGCGCGCGGATCAGGAGATGCGTGCCGGCGACGCCGTCGACCATGCGCGCGTCGATGCCGAACAGTCTCGCGACGCGATCGGCGCCCGCCCCGGCGGCGTTGACGACGACGCGCGGCCGCGCGCGCAGGAGCGCGCCGGAGCGCCGGTCGTGAATGACGACGTCCCGGCCGTCGAACCCGGAGATCCCGGCATGGTTCAGCGCCGCCGACCGCCGGCTCGCCGCCACGCCGTCCTCGACGAGCTCGATCGCGACCCGTTCCGGGGCGGCGATCAGGCCTTCGTACTCGTAAGCCGCGGCCCGGTAGCGATGCGCGATCCCGGGATAGCGCTGTTGCAGCTCTCGTCTGAACACCAGCCCGCCGCGCGGCAGCGCCTCGGTCCTGCGGCCGAGCCATTGATAGAACGCCACCGCCAGGCGCAGCACAGCGGCGCCCGGCAGGGAATGGCCGCCGGCGCGCCCGCGCGCCCGCGCCAGCGCGGTCCCGGCGCCGCCGAACATTGTCTCGGTCGGCAGAACGACGCGGAGCGGCCGCACTTGGTGCGGCGCGGCCGCGACGAAGCGGTTGCGCTCCGCCACCGCCCGCGCGACCAGTCCGAACTCGCCCTTTTCGAGATAACGGAACCCACCCTGCGCGACCCGGGTCAGCGCGCCGCTCGCGCCGCTGGCGAAGTCGTTCCGTTCGACGAGAAAGCAGCGAAGGCCCTGGAGCGCCAGCTCGCGAAAGGTCGCGGCGCCGGCGATGCCGCCGCCGACGATCAGGACGTCGAATTTCGGATTGGCATCGACTTCCGCGACGAGGCGCGCCCGGTCGAGGATGGGGTCGGGCGAGATCATGCCTATCGCTCCCGCGCGCCGAAGCTCGACGCCGGCAGGAGCAGAATCTCCGCCCCGCTGCCGAAACCAGCGCGCCGCAGCGCGCTTTCGCCAGGATCGCGCATCGTCAGGCCGAGCGTGTCATGCCGCCTCCAACGCCTGATCGAGATCGCCGATCAGGTCCGCGGCGTCCTCGATGCCGACGGAGAGGCGCACGAGCTGAGGCGTGATGCCGGCGGCGCGCCGCAGCGGTTCGGGGATCGAGGCGTGGCTCATCGTCCAGGGATGACTGACGAGGCTCTCGACGCCGCCGAGCGACTCGGCGAGCGCGAAGTAGCGGACCCGCTCGAGCGCCCGCACCGTCCCTTCCGGCGCCCCCCTCGTGAAGAACGACACCATGCCGCCGCCGCTGCTCATCTGCCGCGCCGCGAGATTGTGCTGCGGATGGCTGGACAGGCCGGGATAGCTCACCCGCTCGACCTTGGGGTGGCGTTCGAGGAAGCGCGCGACCTCGAGCGCGTTCACCGCATGCCGCTCCATGCGCAGCGGCAACGTCCGCAAGCCCCTGAGCGCGAGAAAGCTGCTGAACGGATCGAGCACGCCGCCGGTGGCGTTCTGCAGGAAGCGCAGCCGGCCGACGAGGTCGGGGTCGTCGCGCACGATCGCCGCGCCGCCGACGATGTCGGAATGGCCGCTGACGTACTTGGTCACGGAATGGACGACGATGTCGAAGCCGAACTCCAGCGGCCGCTGCACCACGGGCGAAGCGAAGGTGTTGTCGGCGACGGTGATCAGGCCGCGCGCCCGCCCGATCTCGGCGATCGCGCCGAGGTCGGCGATGCGCAAGAGCGGATTGCCGGGCGTCTCGACCCAGATCATTCGGGTCGAGGGCGTGATCGCCGCCTCGATCGCCGCGCGGTCGCTGGCGTCGACGTGGGTGACGGTCAGCCCCGCCGAGCGCTCGCGCACTCGATGGAAGAGCCGCCAGCTTCCGCCGTAGAGGTCGTCGGAGGCGACGACATGGGCGCCGTGGTCGAGCAGTTCGAGCACCGCGGCCTCGGCGGCGAGCCCGGAGGCGAAGGCGAAGCCGGCCGCGCCGCCTTCGAGCTCGGCCAGCGCATCTTCGAACGCCGCGCGGGTCGGATTGCCCGAGCGCGAATATTCCCAGCCCGTGTTCACCCCCGGCGACGACTGCAGGAAGGTCGAGGTCGCGAAGATCGGCGTGATCACCGCGCCGGTCGTGGGCTCGGGCTTCTGCCGGCCATGGATGGCGCGCGTGGACAGGCCCGCCGCACGCCTGCTGTTCAAGTCCGTCATCGTCAGTCCACTTGCCGCCGGAGATGGTTGAGGAGATCGATGCGGGTGATCAGGCCGAGGAACCGCTCGCCCTCGACCACCACCGCGACATAGCCCTTGTCGAAGACCGGCAGGAGATCGCCGAGCGGCGCTGCGACGGGAACGGTCTCGATCGCGGCCGACATGGCGGAACGAACCTCGACGCGGAACCGGTCGGGGTTCGAAAACACCGCGAGCAGCAAGTCGGATTCGTCGATGATCCCGACCACGCGGTCATTTTCGAGCACCGGAAGCTGGCTGACGTCGTAGAGCTTCATGCGGGCGTAGGCGACGTCGAGCCGGTCGTCGGGCGCGACCGTCACC
>CAIZGR010000586.1 GCA_903932535.1 uncultured Hyphomicrobiales bacterium
CGCCGCGCTGCGCGAAGGCCGTCGCCGAGGCCGCCAGCAGGGCGGCCAGCGCCAGCGCGCTAGTGCGTCGCCTGGTGATATTCGACATCGAGCGTAGCCCCGGTTCCGATGGCGCGGAAGTTGGCGATCTCGGCCGCGCCGACGAGGCTCACGCACGAGCCCGAGGCCAGCGGCTGGCCGCTGGAGGTCGTTGGCGTAAAGGTCGGGTCGGTCGAAGTGTAGACCGTCGCGCCGCTCGCGCAGACGACGGCGTAATTCGCGCCCGTGGGCACGGTCAGCGCCTTGAGCGTAGCGACGCTCAGCGCGTGCTGCGCGCCCGCGACCGGGACATAGGCCGCTTGGGCGAGAGCGGCGGCGGGCGCGAGGACCAGCGCCAGGGCGAGGAAGAGGCGGGGCATGGCGGGCCTCACAGTCTCAGCGTCTGCAACATCTGCGTCGCCAGTTCGCGCGCGATCGCCTCGTGCCCGACGGCCATGGTGGGATGCGTGCCGTCCGGGCCGACCATGTTTGCCGACGAACCGTAAACGGCGCTGGTCGCGGCGCCCGTCCACAGCGACGGCCGCGTCTGCAACAGCGATGCGCCCGCCGCGTGCGCATATTGGAACGGTTGCGCCGGGTAAAGGTTTCTGGCGCCGTCGTTGGTGTAGGCATCCACCACCTCCAGCGACGTCCCGCTATCGACGATGTAATGGTTGTTGGGGTCGTAATTGCCGGTGCTAGAGAGAAATATCGTCGCGCCGGCGCTGACGGCGTTGGCTAGCGTGGCGGCCAGCGGCGCGTTGGGCGTCGCGTTTGGCGTCCCTTTATTAAGCGGCGCGACCGTCGGCAGGGCCAGCAGATCGAGGAAGATCACGCCGTTGGCCGCCGCCGCCGCCTTGAGCGCGGTGTAGAACGTCCAGCCCGCGTTGGAGATCGAGCCGACGCCGTTGTTGAAAAGCTGCGAGGCGTAAATCTGCGCGTTCGGCAGGCTGGCGCGCAAGCCGGCGAAGAGCGCCTGCGCGTTCGTCAGCGCCGCAGCCGACGCGCCGTCGTTGATGAGGCCGCCGCCGGAGACAAGCACGAAATCCGGGTTTTGCGCGACCACGTCCACGAGATAACGGTTTAGAAAATTGTTGGTCTGGCCGCCCGCCGTGGCCGCGTAGCCGGTGCCCCCGATGCATGAGGCTGTGATGTCGTCGCAGCCGAGATAGTCGGCCAGCAAATAGGCGTAGCCGTTCGGCACGACGGCCGGCGAGTTGACCGTGATCGCCGTCGATGTCGCCGTCGCGGAGGAGCCGAACGTCACGGCCGTCGAGCCGTTGGTCAGCGTGCAATTCGCGATGTTGACCAAGGTCGAGCCGTTCAGCAGCGTGATGAAATAGCCGTTGCCGGTCGCCCCGGTCCAGTTCGCCGTGAGCGTGCCTGTGGTGGCGGCGGACGGCGCGGCGGTCAGCGTCGCCGCCGTCGGGATGAAACTGTTGCCGATGCCCATGCTGTCGCCGAGCACGATGCCTTTGCGACCGCGCACGATGCCGGGTTTCAGCAGGTCGTTGGCGCCGGTGTAGATGTTCGTCGGCGGGTTGCCCTGCGCCATGACGATCTCGATGCGCCGGTAAGCCGCACTGGCGAAATTGATGTTGAGCACATAGCTCGACGCGCCCAGCTGCAGCGGCGACGTCAGCGAATTGTAGTACTGATCGTCGATCTTGATCGCCAGCCAGAACACCGACGTCGTCGGGAACACAAAGCTGATGGAGCTTCCATAATGCTCCATGATCATGCTGAGCGACGCGGGGGTGACCGTGCCGTTAGTGTTGTAGGTGACGCTGCCCCCGCGCGCGAACGCGACAGGCAAATAAGAGGGCTCGGCGTTGCTGCCGATGCCCCAGTTCTTGCCCGTCGTCGTTTGCGTCGTGCCGAGCGTGACGGAAGAAATTATGCCCGATGGCAGCACAGCGCGCACCTTCGGCGCTTGCGGCGCGTGCGCGGCGGTCTTGTACAGCGCCGCCATCCCGGTGGCGAGATTGCCGCCGTACACGTTGGCCTGTTCCCAGGCGGGGATATCCGGCAGGCCGGCGAACGTCTGGGGCGCGGGCGCAGCCGAGCCGAGCAGGAACGATTTCAGCCATTGGAAGCTCATGGCGCGGTCTCCGGTTATTTGGCTTGGGGCGGGGCGGGGCAGGCGGTGGGGTCGGCGGCGCAGCGGGCGGCTTGCTCCTCGGCGACGTCGGTCATGCCGATCAGCGTGGCCTGCAGCTGCTCGACCTGCGAGGCCGCCTCCAGCTGCTTGGCCAGCGCCAGCATCACGGCGGCTTTCAGTTCGGTGCGGGAGGGCGCTTGGCCCCGGTGCGGGCTACGCGGCGGGGGCGGCGGCGGC
>CAIZGR010000587.1 GCA_903932535.1 uncultured Hyphomicrobiales bacterium
ACCCGGTACACGTACCGCCCCCCGGCCGCCGACGGCGCCGCCGGCGCGCAGGTGGCGGTCTCGGGCGCCCCGCCGGCGGCGCCGTGGCCCCTGGCGTCCAGGTCCAGGGCCACGCCGCCCGCGCCGCCGCCCGCGCCGCCGAAGCACGCCTTCCTCTTGTAGGTGACGGTGCAGCGCGGGAGCGAGGGGTCCGGGTTCGGCACCGCCACGTACGTGTCCAGGTCCGCCGGCGCCGCGCCCCACTGCAGCACCGCCCGCGCGTCGCCGGGCCGCAGCGCCGGCGAGAGCGGCACCGTCAGGTACGCGTCGGCGCGCGGCTGCACGCCGCAGCCGCGGGCGAGCGCGGCGGAGAAGCCGGCGACGAGCGTGGCGAAGGCGTCGGCGCTCACGGGGCGGCCGGGACGTCGAGCGTGTCGCCGGCGTCGGCGGGCCCGGGCGCGGTCTCCGTCCCGCCCGGAACGGCGCCGCCGAGGCCGATGGCGGCGGCCGCATAGGCGCGCAGGCCGAGGAACACGCGGTCGACCTCCGCCGGCGACAGGCCGAGCGGGGCGGCGAGCTCGGCCTCGATCCAGCCGGCGAGCGGGGCGACGCTGTCGGAGGCCTCGTCGGCGCGCATGGCGGCGAGGAAGTCGGTCCAGACGTCGGCGCGTGGCGCGCCCGGGGTCGGCTCCTGCAGCGTCTCGAGGGTCAGCGTCAGCTCGCGCGCCGGGGCCTTCACCTTGGCCGTCTCGACGAGGTAGCTCGCCGAGACGAGCCCACGGACCCGCACGACCAGCCGCGCGAACAGCGCCCCCCAGGCGTCCGCCTGCACGGCCAGCGCCCGCTCGACCATCCGTTCGACGACGTCGAGGGCGGTGTCGGCCCCCTGCCCGCGCAGGTCGAGCGCCAGCGACAGGCCGTCGCCCCAGGCGAAGGCCATCGCCTGCGGCAGGAACATCTGCACGCTGAGGCTCACGGTCGGATCGCCGGCGAAGAAGGCCTCGCCGTCGAGCCGGTTGTCGCCGACGCCGGTGAAGAGCGCGACGAGGCCGGCGGCCGGATTCTGGTCGAGGAGGCCGATCGGATCGATGGGCGAATCGACGATCGCGAAGGCGGGCGGGAGCGCGGCGCGCAGGGCGCGCACCGCGGCGATCCGCACGGCGAAGGCGACGAGGCTCATGCCGCCTCCGCGAGGGCTGCGAGCGCGAGGATCGTCCGGCCGGTCCCGAACGGGTAGACGCCGGCGACGCGCCAGACGGAGCCGTCGGCGCGGGTGAGCACGAAGCCGGTCTCGACCCGGAACGGCAGCGACGCGGTCGAAAACTTCGCCGTCGTCGCGACGCCGACGAGATCGACGTTGTGGCCGCTCGCCGCGCCCGCCCCCTCGGTGCGCACCGCCTCGCTGACGCTCGCGACATAGGCGAGCGTCTCCGCAGGGGCGCCGGCCGCGACGGGCGCGAGATAGCCCCCGGCCGCGGTCGGCTGGACGCTCACCCGCTCGGCCGCGTGACGGTCGACGGCGCGGTGGAGCTTTGCGAGGGCGGCGGCGCGCATGGCGGCCGTCAGGTCGCCGAGCCGGCGCCGTTGTTGCCCGAGAGCAGCGCGTCGGGCTTGGTGCAGACATGGAGCGGGTAGCTGTACTGCTCGACGTCGGCCCAGCTGTCGCGGTCGCGGTCGGGGACGATCCAGGAATAGGTCTCCTGCCCGGGCGTGTTGACGAACTCGAACCGCTCGGCCGGGGCCTGCGCCACCTGGAAAATGCCGGCGCCGACCGGGAAGAACCGGCAGCCGTTGGTCGGCACGGCGACGGTCGAGCCGTCGTCGGTGCCGCGATAGTTGTGCCAGACGATGTTGGCGAAGGGGAAGGATTCCCAGGCCTGGCCGACCTGGTTCTGCAGCATCAGCGCAGCCGCCGCCTGATAGGTCTTGCGCACCTCGGCCGACGAGATGAAGCCGTCCCAGAACGTGTCGCCGCAGAGCGCGTGCACCTGGACGTTGGCGCCGCCGAGACCCTTCAGGGCGCGGACGATTCCGCGCTTGACGCCGTTGGCGGCGACGCGGATGTCGCCTTCCTTGGCCGAGGAGCCGAAGTTGAACACGACCGCCGCCGGGGCGGTGACGCCGAACTCGTCGAACCAGTTGTAGATGACCGACCCGTCGGCGTCGAGCACGACGCCCTGCACCGCGCCGAGGCGCATGTGCTCCTTGGTCAGGTTGAAGTCGGACTTCATCTTCATCTGGCGGCGGCCGACCTCGAGCTGCAGGTCCTTGACCGCCGCCTCCTCGCCGAAGGCGCGCACGTTCTGGATCTCGTGCGCCCAGATGCGCGAGGCGTCGGCGAGGCGGGTCGTGGTGAAGGCGCGGGCCTTGCGCTGGTCGCCGCCGCGCTGGGAAGGGGGCGCGCCGCGCGGGCTCGTCTGGATCAGCGCGGCGCCGAAATCGCGCTGCTCGATCCAGACTTCCGCGGTGCGGACCGGCTTTGGGACCCAGAGGTTCGGGATCGTGTCGAGGAACTGCGGCACGTAGCCATAGGTGTCGACGGCGGCGGTGAGCGAGCGCGCGGTGAAGGCGTCGCCCAGGAAGACGTCCATGATGGGCATTGTCGGGGGTCCTGTCGGAGAGAGGGCGGGCGGCGGGCGGCGGCCGAACCGCCTCCCGCGACTTTCAGCGGAACTTGATCAGGCTCTTGCCGAGGGTGCGCACGGCCTCGTCGATCTGGGCCTGCGTGGCGCCGGAGGCCCAGGTGAGATCGGCGAGGCGCACGACGGCGTGGCCGTTGATCACGGTCGCCTGCGCGGTGACGGAGGCGCCCGTGACCGTGCGATAGCCGAGGATCGCCCTGGCGCGCTCGGAGCCGTCGGTCCCGGCCGGGTTCCAGGCGACGTAGACCTCGCCGGCGACCGTCTTGTCGACGGTGACGGTGAACGTGTCGCCGGCGGCGAAGGCCGGCGAGCCGGTCGCGATCGTGAACAGGACGTGCTTCGTCCAGGCCGCGCCGCAGACGCCTTCGCCGAGGATGGTCTTGGCCGGGTCCTCGACGAGGAAGTGGGTCGCGTCGGTGAAGACGATGCGATAGACGCCGGCGTCGACGTCGGCGGTGACGCCGGGCGAGGCCAGCGTCAGCGTCCCGGCGCCGACGTTGGAGCCGGCCGCCGCCACGGGGACGATGGTGGTCAGCGCCTTGGCGCCGAGCACCTGGCCGGCGGGCAGCGTCTGGGCGGGGCCGATGGTGACCGTGTCGCGCGACAGATAGCCCGAGCCGTCGGAATCCTCGGAGACGAGGAAGGTGAAGGGGTGGGCGTTTTCGCTCAGGGTGATTCCCTGCGGGGTTCCCATGGGGAGCTTCCTTCAGATGAGGGGTGGGGCGCGTCAGCGCTTGCGGGCGATCTCGGCGTTGAGCTTGTCGGCGACCGCCGACCAGGGGACGGCGCCCTTCTGGGTCGGGGCGCGGACGAGGTCGGCGTCGAAGGGCGCCGAGACGGGCGCGGCGGCGCCGGTGTCGACGAGGGCCGCGCCGACCGAGAGGGTCGCGGCCTGGCGCTCGCCGATCGAGGCGGGACGGAGATCGCCTTCGATCGCCAGGACCGCGGGGGCGGCGGCGAGGGTCGCGCGCGCGTCCTCGGCCGGGACGGCCGTCTTGAAGGCGAGGTGGCGGGCGAGGCCTTCGCGACCCGCCGCTTCCGGCGAATCGAGGATGGCGGCGATCCGCGTCTGGGCGGCGGCGGCCGCGGCGGAGACGGCGGCGGCGGTCTGGGACTCGGCGGCCGACGCGGTCGCGGCGGCGGCTTCGGAGGACCCGGCGACGCGCCCTTCGGCGCGGGCCCGGTCGAGGTCTTCCTGGGTGAACATGGAGGCCTTTCTCTGGCTCGGGGGGACGCGGAGGGAGGACGGGCGCGAGGGCGCGAGCGCGGCGAGGAGGTCGGCGAAATCGCCGATCTCGTCGACGAGCCCGGCGTCCTTCGCGTCGCGCCCGATGAACGTCCGCGCCTCGGTGGCGCGGGCCGCCTTCGCCGAGAGCCGGCGGCCGCGGCCCTCCGCGACGGTCTCGAGGAACAGATCGTAGTAGCGGTCGACCTCCGCCTGGAGATCGGACCGGACCGCCTTGCCGAGCGGCTCGTAAGGATTGCCGTCGACCTTGTGGGCGCCGGCGTGGATGAACGTCGGCGTGATGCCGGCGCGGTCGACGGCGCGGGAATAGTCGGCGTGCATCAGCACGACGCCGATCGAGCCCGAGAGGCCGGTGGCGGTCGACATGATCGCGCGGGCCCCGCTCGCGATGGCGTAGCCGGCCGAGGCCGCCATGCCGTTGACGATGGCGAAGACCGGCTTCTCAGCGGACACCTTCCTGACCAGCGCGGCCGTCTCGAAAGCGCCGAACACCTCGCCGCCCGGCGATTCGAGGTCGAGCGCGATCGAGCGGACCTTCGGGTCGCGCGCGGCGCTGTCGATCTGGTGCGCGATCCCCTCGTAGGAGGTGAGGCCGGACGACGCGCCGACCCATGCGCCGCGATTGACGAGGCTGCCGGTGATCGTGACCACGGCGACGCCGTCGGCGGTGCGCTGGTAGGGCAGCGGCTTCGTGCGCCTTCCCTCGGCGTCGGCGTCGAACCGGTCGCCGACGAAGCGGGAGGCCGACGGCGCCGCTGAGAGGGCGGCGGCGGCCGCGGCCGCGGCGGGGTCGAATCCTGCGGGCCCGGGCGAGCCTTCGAGGCCGATCCGGCCGGCGAGCGCCTCCGCGACGATCGCGAGCTTTTCGGGCAGGAGCAGCAGCGGCCGGCCGAGCACCCGGTCGGCGAGGCGGACGAGCAGGGTCAAGGTCAGCCCCTCGGATCGTAAGGGTCGGGCACGGCGGGCGCCGCCCGGCGGTAGCCGAGGCGGATCGGGAAGCGCCGGTTCGGGTCACGCATGCCGGTCGCCTGGGCGCAGTCGGACTGCGCCGACTGCATCGCGATGCGCAGCTTCTCGACGTCGACGGGCAGGAACCGGACGAGGTCCTCGGCGTCGTGGCTGCGGGTGCGGATCTCGATCTCGCGATTGCCGACCAGGGCCTCGTGATAGGCCATGGTCAGCACGCGGGCGCGGGCGCAGGGGTCGGTCCAGTCGATCGCGGAGGCGTCGATCGTCGAGGCGGTCATGCGCCGGCCTCGGCATAGCGGGCGCCTTTGCGTCGATTCTCAAGCCACAGGAGCGGCTGCAAATTATCGAGCGACCAGCACTTGCGGACTACGTTGCTCAGATCGCCGCCGGTCGCCGACGCAAAGGATGCAATCGGCCGCTTGTGATCGAGTTCCCAGTGTTCTCCGAAGTTTCCCCACGTCATCCCGTCACGAAACTGACCTTCGAGGTGCCGGCGCAAATCATCGCGCGTGTAGCCGACGAGAGCTTCCCATGGCGCACGCCCCTTCTTGCCGCGAAGCGCGCGGCGAACACTCACGCTAAGCGAACCGGACACCCTGAAGAGATCGTCGCTTGCGCGCCGGCGGCGTTGCGAAGCCCTTACGATCTCGCGGCGGTGTCCCGGGTTCTCGGCGGCCCATGCGGCGTCGAGAGCCCTGCGACGGCGCTTGTTGCTCGCGTACCAGCGCGCCGCGCTTTCGCACTTTGCGGTCTTGATCCGCGCATAGCGTTCCCGGTCGATCTCAGCGAAACACGCCTTACACTGGACCGCGAAGCCGTCTGACCGAGCGCGATTGCAATGGAAGAATGCCATGTTGAGCGGCTTGGCGATCCCGCAGCGCGGGCAGGACTTTTCAGTCTGCGCCATTCTTGCCCCGCTTATCGTCTTCCTCGTCGTCTTCGTCGATCTTGTCCTCGTTCACGACGGTCGAACCCGAAAGGATCGGCTCGACGAGGCCGAGGCGTTCGCGGGCGGCTTTTTCTCGCGCACGCTGCTCCAGAGTGTCCTCCCAATCGAAGCCGAGCTCGGCGCAAATATATTCGTCCGAGACAACACCCATGTCGCGGAGAATCTTCATGCCGTTGGCGAACTTGAGATCGTCGGCCTGCGGCTTCG
The DNA here is from genome assembly GCA_903932535.1 of uncultured Hyphomicrobiales bacterium. Classification (GTDB taxonomy): domain Bacteria; phylum Pseudomonadota; class Alphaproteobacteria; order Rhizobiales; family Beijerinckiaceae; genus Roseiarcus. The sequence goes on from CAIZGR010000587.1 coordinate 5,993, forward strand.
CGGGGCCCCGCCAGTCGGCGCGCGCCGCGGCGGCGCGGTTCGCCAGAAACGCCGCGACGCCGCCCGGGAACGGGGTCAGGCCGCGCTCGATGTCCTCTTCGAGCCAGCACTCGTAGGCCGTCTGGTAGAAGGGCGCGGCGACGTGGCGTCGCCGCCAGAGCTGCACCGGCCAGTTGGTCGTCGTCGACATCCGGATCGACGAATAGGTGGCCCCCGTGTAGTCGCCGGTCATGTCCTCGGCGGTGAAGCCGCCGCAGGCCGCCGTCTCGCGCAGGAGAAAGCGGGCGAAGGGCTCGTAATTGGCGTTCGGCGTCTCGGAGCGGTTGAACTCGAGTTTTTCGCCCGGGAACAGATGCGCGAGCCGGCCGAGGCCGCCGAGGTCGATCTTGGTCTTGTCGTACCAGCCGGCGCGGGCGTCCATCCAGGCGGCGAAGTCGTCGTCGCCGGCGGCGGAATCCTCGAAGGCGCCGAGGATGTCGGCGGTCGGCTGGGGCGAGGTGACGGTGGCCGAGAAGATCGTCTGCAGGAGCGCCGCGGACAGCGTCCCGTTGGAAAGCTGGTCGTACTGGCGCACCA
>CAIZGR010000588.1 GCA_903932535.1 uncultured Hyphomicrobiales bacterium
GCTCCATCGCGTCGAGCAGACGCTCCTTCTCGGTGAGCCGCGAGGCGATCGCCGGACATTCGCCGGCGTCGGCGTGCTCGCAACCCCTGGCCGCGGCTTCGTCGGCCGCGGGAAGCGCGGGAGACGGCGCAGCCGGCGGCGGCGCCGGCTGCGGAGGCTCGGACGGGCGCGGCCGTTCGTAGGCCGGCGCGGCGATCGTGCGCCCGCTGGCGAGTTCGGCGATCGGGTCGAACGGCCCATGGCGGCCGCCGGTCCACAATTGCGACGACAGGCACTCGCCGGCGGTGCAGGACAGGTCCTCCCGGCCGATCAGGTCGCCGCGCGCGAGGGTGGCGGCGCGACGCACGCAGTTTTCCAGCTCGCGCACGTTGCCCGGGAACGAACAGCGCTTCAGCAATTCCATGCCGCTCGAGCTGATCGAGACCTTGCGCCCGTTTTCCGCGTTGAACCGCTCGACGAAGGCGCGCGCGAGCAGGATGATGTCGCCCTGCCGCTCCCGCAGGGGGGGAAGCAGGATCGGAATGACGTTGATCCGGTAGTAGAGGTCGGCGCGGAACTCGCCCTTGGCCACCGCCTGCTCGAGATTCTTGTTGGTGGCGCAGATGAGCCGGACGTCGACCTTCAGGGTCCGGCTTCCGCCGACGCGCTCGAACTCGCCCTCCTGAAGAATCCGGAGCAGCTTCGCCTGGAAGTTCCCCGAAATTTCGCCGATCTCGTCGAGCAGCAGCGTGCCGCCGTGGGCCAGTTCGAACCGCCCGGCCCGCTGGCCGACGGCGCCGGTGAACGCGCCCTTCTCGTGACCGAAGAGCTCGGATTCGAGCACGCTCTCCGGAAGCGCCGCGCAATTGAGCTTGACGAACGCCTTCGCCTTTCGTGGCGACAACTCGTGGATGGCGCGGGCGAACAGCTCCTTGCCGGTGCCGCTCTCGCCGCGCAGGAGCACGGTCGTGTTGGTCTTGGCGACGACCCCGATCGTTTCCATCACCTTGCGGATCGGCAGGCTCTCGCCGACGATGCCGCCGACCTTCGGCCGCGGCGCGCGCGTTTCGGCGAGTTGCTGGTCGAGCGCCTTCTCCAGCGTCCGCCGCTCGTCGAGAAAGCGCTTGCGCTCCGCCGACAGCACCCGATGCAGCCGCACCGTCTGGCCGACCAGATTGGCGACCATCTTGAGGAAGCTGAGATCGGCGTCGAAGCCGCCCGCGTTCTCGTCGTCCCAGGCGCGCACGATCGACAGCGTGCCGACCACCTTCTCGTCGGACTTGATCGGAACGCCGAGGAAGGAAACCCGGCCCTCGATCCGGCTCGCGATCAGATCCGCGGCGCGGGCGAACAGCGGGTCCTTGGCGACGTCTTCGGCCACGACCGGCGTCGCCGTTGCGACCAAGCGGTCGATGACGACGCGCGGCAGGCTTTCGATCGGTCTGCCCTTGGTCTCGCTCGCCCAGCCGGCGGTGGCGACGATCTCCGGCTCGCCCTCCCCGTCGAGGATGACGATCATCCCGAGCCGCATGTCGAGAAAGCTCGTGAGGACATTGACCACGTTGCCGAGCGTCTGGTCGAGACGCGCAGGACCGTTCAGGATCTTGGAGATCTCGTAGAGCCCCAAGAGCGCGATATCGGGCGAGGGCCGGCGCCGGCGAATGAACTTGGCCGGCCCCGAGATCGCCCCAGGATGCATCATGATCGTCACAGCTCGCTCCTTGACCCGCCGCTCCAGACGGTAGAGTCTGACCGCTCTGTATTACTTGTGGAAATTTGCCACGAAGGCGCGAGTCTGTCGTGCGCAAACATCCGGCGCCCGAAGCCGCTGCTTGCTCAAATTGCGTTCAGCGATAAATCTCGGGTCGAGAATCGACGCCTGCTTCGCAATCCCGCGCAAAGATGGGCTCGCCCAAGTCGAAACGCGCCTTCCCGTGGCATTCGGCGCCGTCGGCGGAGGGATCGCGCGCCTCGGGCGCCCCTTGCAGGACGCGGGGACGCGCGCCGCTCGCGCGACGGCGCCTCGGATTTGTGCAGTGCAGCAAGGATCGCGGAGGCGAGGCGGCCGGGGCGTGTCGACCCGATGGGCGCCGCCTGCCTCCGAATAACGTGGCTGTTGAAAACAAAGGACCGCTGCGGAATACTCCCGTGGCCTAGGAAGAGCGACTGCGCGTCGCCACCGGCGATCTTTCCGCCTGGGCCGCGCCCCGCCGCCAGCGCCCGCCTCAGCCCCTCGGGATCGGCCTTGATGGCGCGCAGAAGCGTGCGGGCGGGGCCGCTGGGGCGCTTGGCCCCACGCTCCCATTCCTGCACGGTCCTGACGCTGAAATGATAGGCGGCGGCGAATTCGGCTTGCGTCAGGCCCGTCTCGCGGCGGACCGCGCGCACGTCGAATTCGGGGGCCATGTCGGGCTCGGCGTCCGGATTGGAGGCGATCTGGCGAGCAATGTTGGCCTCGGTCATCGCGTCGATGTTTGTCCAGTCCGTCGCGGCCAGCGCCTCAGCCGCGGCCTCGCTCAATTTTCTGGCCATAACGCTTCCCCTCGCGCGAGCTGGCCCTTCGTTCACACTGCGGACGCGCGCGTCACCGCTTGCTGTGGCGATAGTTCTTGATCGACTTGACCTCTCCCAGCCGGATTGCGAACTCGCCGTTTCGCCTACGAACGCCGAGCCACTCGACGCAAATGACCGGCGCGTCTTTGGCGTAGCCGTTTCGAAAGACGATCTCAGAATAGGTTCGGTTTTCAAGCCGCGTCCGCCAATAGGGCGTATCGGCGCGATACTCGGTCTTCTTCGTTCCACTGGCGATCGCATCGAAGAATTCCCGATGCAGGACCAAGTACAGGACGCCGTGCTTTTCCGTTTCTTTTCGCGCCATGGCCCTCACGCGAACTCCCCGACATGCTCCTCGCGCAACTGGCGCTTCAGAATCTTGCCGCTGGGGTTCTTCGGCAACGCTTCGGCGAACACCACGCGCTTGGGGACCTTGAAGGAGGCGAGCGTGGCGTGGGCATGGTCGAGCACTTGGCTTTCCGTGAGCGTCGCGTCGGCCTTCGGCACCACCACCGCGACCACCGCCTCGACCCAGTGCGGATGGGGCGCGCTGATCACCGCCACTTCCGAGACGCCGTCCAGCCGGTAGATCGCCTCCTCGACCTCGCGGCTCGCGACGTTCTCGCCGCCGCTCTTGATCATGTCCTTCATGCGGTCGACGACGCTGATGTAGCCCTCCTCGTCGATGGTCGCGAGGTCGCCCGAGTGGAACCAGCCGCCGCGAAAGGCCTCGGCCGTGCGCTTTTCGTCCCGGTAGTAGCCGGTCATGAGATGGGGCGAGCGGTGGACGATTTCGCCGACCTCGCCGGGCGCCACGTCGCGCATCTGGTCGTCGACGACGCGGGTCTCGACGTTGAGCACGGGCCGGCCGCAGGAGCCGGGCTTGCGCAACTGGTCCTCGGGGCCGAGCAGGGTCGCGAGCGGGGCGATCTCCGTCTGGCCGTAGAGGTTCCAGAGCCGCACCTTCGGCATCCGCCGCGCCATCTCGCGCATCACCTCGACCGGCATGATCGAGGCGCCGTAATAGCCCTTTTGGAGGCTCGAAAGGTCCGCCCCGTCGAAGCCCGGCGCGCGCAGCATCGCAATCCACACCGTCGGCGGCGCGAAGAACGAGGTCGCATGGCTCTGCTCGATCAGGCGGAAGATATTGTCCGGAACCGGCCTCGCCGTGACGACGTTGACGCCGCCGGCGTAGATCGAGGGGCCCAGGAACACGTCGAGCTGGGCGCAATGGTAGAGCGGCAGCGCGTGAATCGTCACGTCGTCGCCCGCGAGGGCGGCATCGACCATGCAGCTCACGTACTGCCAGAGGATCGCGTCGTGGGTGAGCTGCACGCCCTTGGGGCGCGACTCGGTGCCGCTCGTATAGACGATCTGCGCGACGTCGAAGCTTTCCGGCCCGTCGGACGGCGGCTCGCCGCCCGCTTCGATCAGCTCAAGCACGTTCGTCATGCCCTCGACCGGCGCCGTCTCCTCCTCAGACGGCAGCCAGAGCAGATCGCTCAGGCCCGGCGCGCCCGCGGCGGCCTTCCGCGCCACCTCCGCCATGCCGCTGTCGCAGGCGAGCGCGCGCGCGCCGGAATGCTCGAGGATGAAGGCGACATCGTCCGGCTGAAGCATGAAGTTGATCGGAACCATGACCGCGCCGAGGCGCATCAGCGCGTAGCGCAGCGCGACGAAGCCGTGGGAGTTGCGCGCGAGCACGGCGACCCGGTCGCCGCGCCCGATCCCCCGGCCCGCGAGCCCCGCCGCCAGCCTCTCGGACGCCGCGTGAAATTGGCGGTAGCTCCAGCGGGTCGCGCCGCAGGCGAGCCCGAGCCGGTCCGGCACGCGCTCGGCGCTGCGGCGCAAGGTGTCGGCGAGCGTCTGCCGCCGGAGACGGGGATCCATGTGTCCTCCCTTCGCGCGCCGCGGTTCCGGCGCGCCGCCTCGAGCCTAAGTCGGTGAAAGGGCGCTGTAAATCCGGCGCGTTTCAGGAGGCGGAAGGCGTGAGCCTCGCCGCCAGAAACGCGCCGGCGGCCTCGAAGCCTTCAGCCGACACGCCGTGGCCGAGGCCGGGATAGACGTGCGTCTCGACGGCGAAGCCCGCGCCTTCGAGCAGGCGCTTCGCCCGCTCGGCTTCGGCGGCGGGTATGACCTCGTCCAGCTCGCCGTGGACGATCAGGACGGGCGTCGTGGAAGCGGGTCTCGGCCCGATGGGCGTCGCGAGACGGCCGGAGGCGGCGACGACCGCGGCGACCGGCCAGCGGCCGTCGACGAGAGCGTCGAGCGACAGGATCGCGCCTTGCGAGAAGCCGAACAACACGACGCGGTCGAGCCGGCCTTCAAACCCCGCCCTTTCGATCTCGCGGGCCACGACGCGATCGAAGCC
>CAIZGR010000589.1 GCA_903932535.1 uncultured Hyphomicrobiales bacterium
CAGCCGGAAGCGTTCATCGACCGCGTCGCGCCGCTGCTCGACCGCGCCAAGATGATCGACTTCGAGACCGGCGCGCCGCTCAACGACGCGCGGCTGCGCGACGTGTTGCGGCAGGTCTACGACACCGGATCGTCGGGCGGCGCGCAGGGCCCGGCTTCGGCCGGCTTCGTCGGCGAGGGGCCGCTGGCGGGCCGGCGCTCGGCGCCGCGCGTGCTGATGTTCAAGGACGCCGACGCCTGGCGCAGCTTCAACGAATTGTTCGGCTCCGGCGCCAGCCCGTTCGAGACCATGATGGGCCATCTCAACGCGATGACGCATGACGCGGCGATGATGCGCGTGTTCGGGCCGGACCCCGAGGCGGCCAAGCGCTACCTGTTGTCGATGTTCGACCGCGAGACGGAACGGCTGGGCGTCAAGGGGCAGGACGGCGACGCCAGTTCTATGGCGGCGGCCGTCAAAGAAAACCGCTCGACCGCCTCGCGCGTCGAAGGGCAGCGGCAGAAATTCCTTGACGCCTGGTCGAACATGACCGGCGAGACCGGGCTGGCTGTCGACACGGCGCTGGCGGAGCGCATGGGCGATCTGCGCAGCTTTCTCGGCGCGGCGCAGCTGGGCACGTCGATCATTTCCGCCATCAGCGACGTCGCGCTGGCGCAATCGGCGGCGCGCATCAACGGCCTGCCGATCATGGAGACGTTCGGGCGCATCCTGCACGAATTCGCCACCGGCGGCTCGGAGATCAACGCCGCGCAGCACGGCCTGCTGCTGGACACGCTGGCGCACGGCGCGCGCGAGGCCGACGTGTTCATGGGCGAGACGATCAAAAACTCGCTGGCGTCGAAACTGTCGACGGCGACCATCCGCTCGATCGGCCATCGCGTCTGGACCGCCAAAATCCGCGACGGCTTCGCGCTCGAATACATGGCCAAGATGGCGGCGGCGATCGAGAAAAAGACGCCTTACAAGGATCTATCTTTTCGCAACGCGTTGCAAAAATACGGCGTCGACGAAGCGACCTGGAACGCGGTCGCGCAAAAGGTCGCGCCCTATTATGCGCGCCCCGGCGCCGGCCTGCTGCGCCCCATGGACGTGCGCGCCACGGCCGGGCTGGAGGCGGCCGGCGAAAGTCTCGGCCGCATGGTGCACAACGAATTGAACTACACCGCGCTGGAGGGCGACCCGCTGACGCGGCGCATCGGCATGGGCTCCTCGCGGCCGGGCACGGTCGGCGGCGAATTCCGCCGCTCCATCGCGCTCTATCGCTCGTGGCCGCTGACGACGTTCAACCTGATGCTAAACCGCCATTTCGCGCCTGGCTGGGACGGCACGCGACTGGCGCATGGCGCGGCGACCTTCGCCAGCATGGTGCTGCTGGGCATGGCGGCGCGGCAGATGAAGCAGATCGTCGCCGGCCGCGATCCCATCACCATGGACCCGACGTCGCGCGAGGGGCTGCTGAACTGGGGCGCGGCGGTGGTGCAGGGCGGCGGCCTGGGCGTGTTCGGCGACATGCTGTCGGCCGACAAGAGCCGGCGCGACGACACCTGGGCGTCGATGGCGTCCGGCCCCGTCGCCGACCTGGCGGAGCGCGCCGGCGGTCAGTTTCTGCTGAGCAACATTCAAAAGGCGGCCGAAGGCAAGCCGACGAACTTCGCGGGCGAAGGTTTTTGGGTCGCCTCGAATTACCTGCCGGGGTCGAACATCTTCTGGATGAAACTGGCGTTCCAGCGCGCCGTGGTCGACCAGATCGGCCTGATGATCGACCCCAAGGCGCCGGAGCGCTTTCAGCGGATCGAGGCGGCGGCGCGCAAGAATTACGGCCAGGGCTATTGGTGGCATCGCGGGCAGGCCTCGCCGGAGCGCGCGCCGGACCTGTCGGCGGCGCTCGGCCGCTAGACCAAGGCCAAAAGGCGGGAACCGTTGGCCGCTAGCTTGGCGGCATGACGGTTTCCTCCGCCATAGCCACGGCCACCCTCAACTGGACCGGCGTGGAGACTTCGTTCACGCCTGGCTTCCAGGCGCAGAACCCTGGCGACGTGTCGGTGGTGTTCACTTCCACGGCCGTGCCGCCGCTGCCAACGCAGACGCTGACTTACAACACCCATTACGGCGTCTCGCTCGACGTCTCCGGCAACGTGACGGTGACGCCGATCTCGCTGCCGCTGGCGCCGGGGACGCTGACGATCGCACGCAACTCGACGCCGTTACAGCAGAGTTTCTTCCAGGACGGCATTCCCTGGTCGGCGGCCGTCATCATGGCGGCGCTCGACCTGTGCGCGCTGCGCGATCAGGAGCTGCGCCGCGACGTCGGCATTCTGCCGACGTCGCTGGCGGCCGAGATTTTGCGCGCGGAAGCGGCGGAAGCGTCGCTGTGGGCGGCGATCACGCCGATGCTCGCCCTCATCACCACGGCCTTGCAGAGCTGGCTCACCGGCTCGATCACGCCGCTGCCGACCACGCCGCCGGCCGCCGCTGGCGCGTTCTGGAACGATGGCGGCGTTTTGTGCGTGACGCCGGGTGGCCCCAATCCGCTGCCGACGACCCTGCCGACGACGGTCGGCTTGTGGTGGAACAATGGAGGCGTGGTGTGCATATCGCAATGAAATCGCTACGGCTCGTCATCGGTTTGCTGTCGCTGGTTTTCGTGCTGGCGTTCGGCGCGTGGGCGGCCAACTATCCGTCGCCGACGTTTCTGACGGCCCTGTTCACCGACAGCACCGTGAATTCGACGATTGGCTACGACACCGGCGCCAGCTTCTCGCCGCACGAATTGGTGATCTCCGGCGCGATCCCCGGCCAGAATTCGCTGCAACTGCGCAACACAAGCCCTGCGGGGTTTTCGGCCCTGTCGTTTCGCGGCACGAACCCCTGGGACAGCAATCCAAGCGCGATGTACGAGCGCGGCGCGATTGGTTGGTCAAACGCTGGCATCTTCGCAATCGAGATGTCCAGCTTCGACAACACCTATGACGCCGGCAAGCCGCCGGCGCGAGGGTCGATCCAGCAATCAGGCGCGGTCGATCCGACGGGCGGGACGGTGCTCTATTGCACTCTGACGCAGGGCAGCAAGACGATCACCTGCCCGAGCGCCGTGCCGTCGGGCGGTTTCACCTATGTGTTCTCATTTAACCTGCCGACGGGAACGGTGTTGACCGCCGGCGCCGGCACCACGACGCCCACGTTGTCGCAGGCGGCGCTCTACAATCAGACAAACGCATTGGTCAGGTTCTGGACGCCGACGTGGGCGCAGCGCAACGTCTTCGACTTCTCCAACGACGATCTCGTCAACGTCAACAACTGGGACTTGTCGCTCAACACCTCTTGGTCGCGGGTGTCGCACACGTTTCAGGTTGCCGGGGGCATGAAATTCGCCGCGCGCCAGATCGCGGCCGGCGCGAGCGATACGGCGACGATTCGCGATCATTTCATCAATTGGTCCTCGTCCACCGCCAGCGCCAAGACGGAAGCCATCCCCGCCTGTTCGCCGCAAATCGCCGGCCTCGAACTCATCATCGTCGACGAAGGCGGCACGGCGGGAACCTACAGCATTACGATCACGCCAGCGTCGGGACAGATCAAATACGCCGCCAGCCTGGTCATCAACACGACCGGCGGCTCCGCGCGGGTCGAATGCGACGGCGTGCAGAACTGGGTGCCCTTCTAATCAACCAAGCGAGCCCGCCATGAACCTTCCCCGCCTGGTGCAAACGCCATCGCCGAACTGGTCGGCGCGGCGCACCGATGTGATCGACACCGTCGTCGTTCACGATTGCCAAAGTTCCGGGCGCGGCGCGGCGGCGTATTTCGCGACGCGCGCCAGCGGCGTCTCGGCGCATTTCATCTGCGACGAAGTGACCGGCGACGTCTATCAATGCGTCGCCTGCGCCGACAAGGCGTGGCACGCCTGCAACGCCAATCCCTATTCCATCGGCATCGAAATGGGCGGCTACGCCGAGCGCGGCTTTCCGCTCGCCGAGTTGCAACGCGTCGCGCTCATGGTGGCGTGGCTGCTGCATTTCTACGGCATCCCCAACAAATTTGTGACGGGGCAAGAGCGCGGCGGCTGGACGACGCATTTCCGGCTGGGCGCGTTCGGCGGCGGCCACACCGATTTCACGACGTCGCCGACGGACGAAGCGAAGTTTGGCGCGCTCGTCACCGACGCTTACAATCAACTGGCGCAGGGGCCGCTGCCGGTCTGGGCGCTGCATGGCCAGCCGGGACCGCATCAGATTTCGCTGCCGCCCGAGCCGCCCGCCGCCTTCACGCCGCGCGCGCATCAGCTCACGGACGAACCGTTCATCGCGATGACGGCGACGGCTTCCGGCTGGCCGCTGCACACGATGGGCGACATTCAATTCAAGCTGCGCAAGGCGGGGGCCAATCCGCAGCTGGTCGTCGACACGCTCGACGGCAAGGCCACTGAGGCGGCGATCGCCACCTTCAAGCGCGCCGTGGGCCTGCCACCGACGCCCGGCCTGACGGCCGCTTTCCTTTCCGCGCTCGACCGCGCGGCAGCCTGAGGAGCCGAAGATGCAAAACGAAATCGCGCTGATTGAAAGCAAGACCTTCTGGAGCGCCGTGCTGGCGGTGGTCGCCATTGTGGCGCAACAGTTCCATTGGAGCTGGATTTACGGCTGGTCGAGCGACCCCAACACGCCGACGACGATCCTCAATTTCATAGTGTTCGCCAGCGCGATCGCGGCCGGGCTTTTCCGCACTACGGCGACCGCCAAGGTGACCTCGTTCATCTCGACCAAGCCTGGCGCGACCGACGCGCATACTTACGGCCACGCCTGGCTGGCGCTGATCCCGCTGCTGATGGCGTTGGGCGGCTGCAACACGCTGTCGATGATCGCCGGGGCGAGCGTCAATCCCAATTACGCTTATGCGCTGGTCGAAACCTTCAACGGGTTCGAGACCTCGGCCGACGGCTATCTGAGGCTGGCCCCGTGCGTGTCCGGCGGTTCGGCGGTGTGCCGCAACCCGGCCGCCGTCAAGGCGATCGTCGCCGCCGTGCGTACCGGGCGCACGGCGCGCAACGCCGTGGTGGCGGCGCTGCATTCCACGAATGGCGCAGCGATCCCGGTGGCGTCCTACGACACGCTTTCCGCCGCCGTGCGGACGCTGCAATCGGCCTACGCCAATTATCAAATCGCGCTTCCGTCGAAAGGAAACTGACCCATGCTCTCGACCCTCGGTCCCGTCGTTCAGGTTCTGCTGACGCTGGTCAACGGCCTTTTGCCATCGTTGGGCGTCAACGGCGGCTCTGTCGTGGCGCAGGTCATTTCCGGCCTCGACGCTATTCTGCCGATCATCATCAAGGAAGGCGGCCAGCTCTACACGGAAGTCGACGCCATCATCGAAGCGCTGCGCAACGGCTCCACGCCGCTGACGCCGGAACAGCTGACCACGCTCGACGCGCTCGACGCACAGCTCGACGCCGCTTTTGAAGCCGACGCGGCGGCGGCGGGCGCGCCCGCCGATCCGGCCGCGCCGACGGCCGCCAGCTAAGGGCGAGACAGGGCAGGGGGAGATGATGTTGTTCGACTACACCATCAGGATCGACACCGTCATCCTCACCGGTTCGACGCTGCTGGCCGGCGGCTTGTTCTTCGGCGCGCTGCGCGGCGACCTGAAAGCGCTGACGCAGCGCGTCGCCAAGGTGGAAGAGGCGGCGCAAGAGCAAGTCAAAGTGCTGATCGCGATTGCGACGCAGGATCAGCGGCTCGACGACATCGAGCGTCGCATCGGCAAGATGGAGCATTAGTTCATGCGCAGATCGTGGAGCGTTTTGCTGGCGGCCGCGATGGCGCTAGCCTTGGCGTTGCCGGCGCAGGCCGACGGCGAGCTGCAAGTGGTCTCCGGGCCGTTTCCCTGGCAGCCCATGTGTCCCGGCGCGCATGGCGTGTCCCTGGCCACGGCGACGACGCTCAAGGGCGGGTCGATGCTGCCCACAGGCTTGCCCATCGCTGCGCGCACCTGCGCGACGACGACGCTGGGCGCGCGGCAATGCGTGGTGATGGCGAAGACGGCGACCGTCTACTACACGCTGGACGGCGTCACCACAGCCTCCAGCAGCCACAGCCAGCTCGCGGTCGGCGCTACGCTCACGCTGGTGGGCGCAGCGCAGATCGCCGCGACGCAATTTTATTCGGCAACCGGAACCTTGGACGTAGAGTGCTACCGATGAGCTGGCCTGTACCTGACGAAACGGCTGACATCTATGGCCAGCAAAACGCCCGGGAGGGCATGGGCGGCAATTTCCCTTGCCTCTCCACCAATGAAAGCGAAATTCGAACGCGCTTTGCGCAAGCTGTCGCCAACGGCGGCGGCACGATTTACTTGCCTGCGGGCGTTATCAACATCACGTCGGCTCTGCCGATGGCCAATTTTGTATCTTACAAAGGATCAAGCGCTGCTACTCGTTGGGGAACCGTCAATTATATTTCTGGCGGCACCATTATTGACGGCGGAGGCGGGGTTTTTAACGGGTTTGAGTACAATCCAATAGACCTCGCCTCGCCTTACGCAACGGCTTCTTTGTTAAAAGCGTCTGAAATTTCTGGATGCAGCATTATGGATCTATCAGTCCGTAATTGCGCTTATGGAATGAAATTTGGCGCGTTGTATCAAGGCGGAATTACAAATTTAGTTTTGCGAAATATCGCAACTTATGGAAATTCACAGTGGGGTATTTGGGCTGAAAACTGTGATTCAGTAGATTTCAATCACATTACAAATTTTAACAACGTGGTGGGGCAGTTTGCTTTTGGCGCTTCGGGTGCGGGTTATTGGAATTACGGAAACTCGCGCATTGGTTCGATCATCAGCCAAACAGCACCGGGGTCGCGCAATTCTCGTGGCATGGTAACTTTTGTTAGAAAACCAAATTCGTTTTTGAATAACATGACAATTGCCGATTGTACGTCTATCGGTGGATCGTTGTCGCCTCAGAGCATAGCAACGACTTTAGTTTCTGGCTCGACAAGCATATCTGTTCCCGATGTTTCTTATTTTGCTGTCAATACGCCCGTTTTTGCGCAAAGCGCGGTCGGCGGATTTGCCACCAATACGCCTTATTGGGTGCAGAGCGTATCCGGCACGAGCGGTGTGGGGACAATTACGCTTGGCGCGTTTATGGGTGCGACACCGGTGTCTGCGACGTTGACTGGCGCAGGTGCGACGCTAACTGTAAGTGGACCGTGTCCTTTTGAATTTACCACCGATGGGGGTGGGGCTCATTTTACTGCCCTAAAAACTTCAAACCTTGATGCAGAAGCGGGCGGCGTTGTAAGTTTTTATGTTCAAAATTGTTCGAATAACAGTATAATTGATAGCGGTTACACAAATAATAATGTGTATGGTTTTGCATCATATTTAAACGATTATTCAACTCGTTTTCGATTTCCAAGCCAATGTACAGGAAATTACATAGACGGGTTTGTTTGTTGGACTGAAACTTATTCAGGAACGCTAAACAGGCCGACCCCTGGCTTTCAATATCACAACGATGCGACTGCAAGTTATGACGTTAGTATTGATTCTTCGGGCGTCGCGTTTTTCAACCACGATACGACGGGCCTCATTCGTCCGATCGGCACAACGCGCACGATGCAAAACGGTGTGCAGCATCTTGCTGCTGGTGGAACGATCAGCCAAGGCGGTTCGGCAGTCTCGTTGCAGGGTGCGGCTAATTTGCCCGCTGTGACTGGAAACATTCATGAAGGCGTCTGGTATCTAGTTTCTAATCCGACCGCGAGCGCGCAGACCCTTACCAGCACCGGCGCGACGCCGCCGACGTTCAACAATGCCGCTGGCGTCACGACGTATTCGATCCCGGCAAATTCGTCGGTTCTCGTGACGCTGATGCAGACGACGGGGTCGTCCGGGGTGTACTACTGGGCCACCAGATAGGATCGCATTCGATATACCGATATAAACCGAATTGGTGTTATAATAACCCGTTGTTATTTATCGGTAATACCAAGTCTGGGGGACAAGGGGTCGTGGGTTCGAATCCCGCCACTCCGACCACTCTATCCCATTGAAAAGGCCGCCGAAAGGCGGCCTTTTTGCTGGGGAACATGAGCGAAACATTTTCGGCAGGGTAAGTGGCACTTGGCGAAAGCTGTTCGCTAATCGTCCCAGAGCTTTTCGAGCCGACGACGCACGGCCTCTTGGTTCCATTGACCATAGTCCAGCGCGCTTTTGGCTTCCTGGCCACGCTTGGGTTTGGCGAACCCGCCCTGGGCGCCACGCATGACGTTTAGCAGGGGCCCTGCGCCGCTGCGTACGCGACCGTAGAATTGAATGATCGCGCTTTCGCAGGCGAACGCCTGGGCCTCGGTAATGTCCTGGGCGATTCGCTCGATGCGAATATTGTCTCGGCCCAGTTGTCCGATCTTCGCCTGTAAAGCTTCGTTGTGGGTCTTCTTTAGGTGAGAAAGGCTGCGTCGGCCTCGACCCTTGCCTACGTAAAACGGTGAGCCGTCGAGGGCGCTGAAATAAATGTAGCAATAGAATATGCGTTCGGTGGGAACGACGGGGCATGCACGCATCGCCCGCCGTACGATTTCCGCAACCGCGCGTTTGCGTTTTAGCTCCACTTCACGCTCAAGGACTGCACGGCTCTGTCGGCCTGCTCTGGCGTCTTGGGCAGGTAGTGCTCGATGATCGACATGCCCTCCTCGATGCTGTGGCCGCTCATGCTGCAAACGAAGGGGACGGAGACGCCGTCGAGGACGTACTGGACGAACCCGCTGCGTCGGCCGTCCCGCAACTGCTTGCCGGCGAGGGTGAGCTGGCCGGCGGCGACCATGCCGTCGATCAGGCGCTTGAAGACGCGGCTCGCGGTTTTCTCGTGAAAGGGCGCCTTTGTGCTTTCGCTGACGATAAGATGATGGGTGCTGGTGACGATCGGCGGCGCCGAGGCCAGCCGTTCGACGACGATCGGCGGCAGGGCCATGTCGACGTTGAAGCCGGTCTTGCGCTGGCGAAACTTGAGACGGCCGCCGGCGACCTCCTTACGCGTCAGCATGAGCACGTCGGTGATGCGCTGGACGCAGGCGAAAGCGAACACCAGCGCGGTTCCAACGCTTGGAACCTTAGCGGCGTCGGCGGCCGTCACCACGGCCTGAACCTCGGCCCAGCTAAAACGGGCTTTGCGCTTGCCGCCCTGCGTCCAGGCCGTGTTCTTTTTGTTGCGATGGCGGCGCTGGCCAAGAAAAGGATTGACGCCCTGCGCGACCAATTCCTTGCGTTGCGCCCAGGCAAACAACAGCCGACCTTTGGCCAGCACATTGCGGGCGGTCGCCGGGGCGGTGCGGCGCAGGGTCTCCAGCCAGTCGTCAACGCGGGAAATACTTAACGTGGCGGCGACCTCGTGGCCGAATTCGTCTTCAAGCCGGCGAAACTCGTAAGTGTAACTGCCGACTGTCGAGGGCGCGAGACGCCGCCAGTCCTCGCTGCGCTTGAAAGCGGAAATCAGTTCGCCGACGGATACCGGACCCGCGCGCGTACGCAGTTTGCGGCCGGTGTCGGGTTGAGCGGCGAGCAGAAACGCCTCGACCTGCTTGTTGAGACGGAGCGCTTCTGCGATCGCCAGGCGGGGATCCCCGCCCAGCGCCCACGATCGGAATTTCGGCCGCAGGCGGCGCTCGGGCTTCCAGTAGAAATTATCGCCCGTCTGGAAGAGACGGGGCGGCAGTTCGGCCTTGCGCATGGCGGCTCTCCAGCGGCGGGTCAGTGTAGCTTTGCGCCGTCTTCGGGCGGGTCGGCAAGGGTGGCGATGACGGCGGCGACGACGCCGGCGCCGTTGTCGTCGATAGCGCGCACCATGCTGACGATGGCGCAAACGACGATTTGCGCGAATTCTTCTTTCGACAGATTGGCTGGCGCCGCGAAATGCGACGCGCGGATCATTGCGCTCGCCATCTTGCCGGCGGCGGCGATCTGGTTGGGCTTGAGATAGACGACGTCCATGCTCTCCCCCTGTCAAACCGAAGCGACGCGCAGGGGCTCGGGCGGGACGGCTTTGGCGCGAAGCTCGCGCCGGGCTTTCCACCTGAGCACCGATTGCGGGTCCCATCTTTTCTCGCGGCGCGACCAGGGCAGCGGCATGGGGAACTCCTCGTGCTGCCATTCCTTCATGCGAAGGCGCAGCGTGACGACGCTGAGGCCGAACAGCTCGGCGAGCTGGTCGTAACCCCAATAGGCGCAGGGCGCGGTCATGGCGCGGGTTCGTTTGGTTGGGGCGACATTTCGGCGGCCTGCGTCCAACCGGCGAAGACTGCGATTTCGTGGCGCGCGCGGGTCATGATGATGATCGCGTTGCGCAGTTGATCCTCCGCAAATTCCATTTCGGCGAAGGTGCGATCCATCGCGGCGCGCAGGCTTTTCAGCTCGGCGGGCTCGATGACGGCGGGCTTGCGGAGGGCGGCGCTCATGCGGCCTCCGAATTGTTTGATTGATCGGTTGATTGATCGGCGCGGAAGCCGGCGAGCACGGCGAGGCCTTCGCGAGTGAGATAGGCGCGGCGGCCGGTGGGCGTGAAATCGACCAAAGCGCGGGCGGCGAGGCCTTCGATGGTGCCGAACTTGTAGAACGGGCCGCGCATGTCGCGGCCGTAACCGACGCGGAAGCGCTGCAGCGCGCCGCCCTTCATCGCCTCCATGGCGGCGGCCATGGTCGGCGTCACCGGCGTCCCCTGCATATGCGTGGGGTGCGCCGGACCCTTTCTCGATCGTGACGGCATGTTCTGTCCCTCCGATGCTGATTTGCACCGTGGGACTAAAACACTCTCATTTTTGGGAAAGGTCAAGTCCTATGCGTTGCGATCGCGAACGAGACGCACGATCGCGCCCATGACCTTGACGCGGGCGTTGTCGATGACGTCGGCCTTGTCGGCGAAAAACGGATCGACGCTGCGCGTCACCAGCGCGGGAAACGCGTAAAGGCGCAACACCGTTTCGGCGGCGCCGAGTTCCATGTCGTAAATCTGAGCGATGACGGCGTCGCCGGCGCGGGGCGTCACCGACCGGTCGAGCAGCACCTGGTCGCCGGGCAGAAAACCGGCCAGCTCCAGCGCGCGATCGCGCACGCGCCACCAGGAATTGTTCGGATTTATCGGCAGGTCCTGCTCGGGCGGCTCGAGCCGCGCCACGCCGCTCTCGCTCAATCCACCGGTCGGGCGCGACAACGGGCGGTGGCCGGGGATCGGCACGCCGAACGCTTCGCTGAGGCTTAGCAGGGTCGCATGGCTGGGCGTGTCGGTGCGCTTGGCGTCCATCCAGCGATAAAGTGTGGATGACGAGACCTTCGCGCGCGCGGCGATCAGGTCGAAACTGAGTCCGGTTTTGCGGTTGAGGTCGCGAAGCCAGTCGGCGATTTCCGCGCGAAACGCCATATTGCTTTCCAATTTTGTGCGCCGCATCCCAACATCCCCCACCATGGCGGGGAAAAAGTGCGCCGAATTTGATGCGTGGATTACCTGCATGCGCGCTCTTGACACTTGGGGGTGCGCGAAGGCATCCCCCATAAGTGAGGGCAAATCACTCGCATGGATGCAAATCAGATGCAAGACATGGGGCTGCTGGTCGATCTGCGCGCCGCGCTGGCGGAAGCGCAGAGTTTTCGAATGTCGAAAAACTTCCTGTTTCGCGCGCGTTTCCTGCCTGTGAGCCAGGCGACGATCTATCGCTGGCTCAACGGCAGCGTCGATCCTGGCCTGTCGCGGCTGACCGAAACGATCAAGGCTCTCAAAGAGTTTATCGCGCTGGAGCGGGCGCGCGTGGCGCGCGGCGGCAAGACGCTGGGCGGGGCGCTGCATCTCGACGAGGAATTTTTCGCCGCGCAGCGCGCCGGCGTCACGGTGCGGCTGAAACAGCAGGAATTCAAGGTGCTGGCGGCGCTGCGCTCGACGCCGCGCCCGGCCTATTTCGACTGGATCAGCCAGGCGTCGGGCGTCTCGGCGGCGAGTTTGCCGCGCGCGATCTCGGAATTGCGGCGCAAGCTCGACGATCTCGATTTCGAGATTGTCACGATCTGGGGGCGCGGCGGCGAACCCAGCGCCTATGCGCTGTCGGATCGCGCGGCGACGACGAGGGCGGCGGTCACGGAGGCGGCGTGATGGGCGCGCCGCGCAGCTGCCGCCTATCTGCGGAATTTTCTTCGCCTATCGGCGGAATGGGCGACGCCGCGCCATGAGGCACGATCTCGACCGGATCAATGACGGGCTGGCGTCGCGGATCGACGAGGTGGTTTCGCGCCTGTTTTGCAATGCGGTGCGCGACGGCGGCGTGTGGGCGCTGGGCGATCTGGCCGACCGGCCGGGGCGGAGCCTCAAAATCTGGCGGACGGGGACGAAACAGGGGGAATGGTGGGATTTCGCCGCCGGCAAGGGCGGGCGGCCGCTGTCGCTGTGGATCGAGGCGCACAACGGCGGGGCCGGCGACGCCGGCGAGGGCATTCGCAGCGCGGCGCGGTTTCTGGGGCTCGACGGCGAGGAGACGGCCGAGGAGAAGGCGCGGCGCCAGGCGCACGCCAAACGCGAGGCGGAGAAGCGCGCGGCCGAGGACGTCGCCGACAAGAAGCGCAAGCGCGGATCGGCGCAGGCGCTCTACCTGAAAGCGCAGCCGATCGCCGGCACGCTCGCCGACGACTATCTGCGCGGGCGCGGGATCGACCTGCGTTCGCTCGGCCGCCAGCCCGGCGCCTTGCGGTTCCATCCCGAATGCAAGTGCCCCGACACCGGCTATGCGCGCCCGGCGATGCTGGCGGCGGCGAGCGACGGCGAGGGGTTTCTGACGGTTCACCGGACGTTCCTCTACCGGCGCCCGAACGGGGCGGTGGTGAAGGCCGACAGCGACCTGGTTCCGGCGGATTTCCGCATGGTCGACGCCAAAAAACTGTTCGGGCCGATGAACGGCGGGATCGTCTCGATCTGGCGCGGCGACAGCGACAAGGCCTTGCGCGAGATGCCGGCGGGCGAATGGATCGTGCTGACGGAGGGGATCGAAGACGCGCTGAGCGTGACGATCGCCGCGCCCGAAATGCGTGTGGGTTGCGTCGTGGCGTTGCCGTTTCTGGGCAAGGCGTTCCTGCCCAAACAGGTCGGCGGGGTGCTGTGGCACCGGCACCGGGGCGATGGACCCGAGGCGGTCGCGGCGCTCACCAAGCAATATCGGGCGCTGGAGGCGCGCGGCGTGCCGGTCAAGGAAATCTGGGCGCCGGAC
This sequence comes from uncultured Hyphomicrobiales bacterium, assembly GCA_903932535.1. GTDB lineage: Bacteria > Pseudomonadota > Alphaproteobacteria > Rhizobiales > Beijerinckiaceae > Roseiarcus. Next base: position 13,236 of record CAIZGR010000589.1, read on the forward strand.
GGGGAAAAGGATTTCAACGCATGGATCATGAAGCAGGCGGCGGCCGGGTGACCTGGCTGCGTTTCTACCTGACGTCGAGCCGGGGTGCGATCGAGGTGCGATTGACCGTCAAGGGCGCGCATTTGGCGAGCTGGCCGGACAACGCCTCGGCGGCCGATGTGGTGCGGGTTTTCTATCCCGAATTGCCGCTGCTGCATCCCGGCGAAACCTGGCGGTTCATGACGCCGGAAGAGGTGGCGGCGCATGAAGCGCGGCGCGTGGCCGACGAGGCGGCGGCTGCGTGAGCAATCTGCAACCGATCCGCGATGCGCTCGCCGACGCCAAGCCGCCAGCGGAGGCGGAGCCCAAGCCGCCGACGCCGGAAGAGACGGCGGAGGCGCGCCGCGCCGCCGACGAAAGCTCGATCAAGGCCGCCGTCAAGCGCGGCGGGCGCGACACGGCCTATCGGCTGGCGCGGACTTTGGGCTGGACAGCGCAGGAATTCGAGGCGCTGCTGGCGCCGCGCGGGCGGCCGAAATCGGCCAAGCCGAAAGAGGACGAGGCGCCGCCGCCGGCCGACGACGCGCCATCGTCGGCGCCTGGCGGGGGCGATGGGTCGCGCTTCACCAAGGCGGCGGAGCCGATCAAGCCGCTGCCGGACGGGTTTCCGCTGAAACCGCTGGGCAAACAGGGCTCGCTGTTCCATTACCTGGACCCGCTGGGGCAGGTGCGCTCGGTGGTCGCCAGCGACCATTCGGCGATGGGGCTGCGCGACCTGCTGGGGCCGCATATTGGCGCGGCCTGGGAGCATTTTCCGAAATTCTCGGCCGCCAGCGGCAATCAGGACGGATGGAAGGCTGACCGGCTCGCCGAAAGCCTGATGCAATCCTGTGCGCGGCGCGGCATTTTCGACGCGATTTCGCGCGTGCGCGGGCGCGGCGCCTGGCTCGACGAAATGGGCGGGCTGGTGCTGCACGCGGGCGACGGCGTGCTCTATGGCGGCGAATGGAAGCCGACGGGTGAATTGGGCAAGTTCATCTATTCGGCGCAGGAAGCCGGGCCCCGACCCGCCGACGCCATGCCCGAGAGCGCCGACTGGCTGCACGAGATTTTGGGCATTCTCGACACCTGGTCCTGGCGATCGGACGCCGACAGCGGCGCGATGCGCTATGGCGGCCACAGTTTCCAGTCGATCCTTGTCGCCGGGTTCGTCGCCGGGGCGATCTTCGGCGGGGCGCTGCCGTGGCGGCCGATGATGTGGGTGACCGGCTCGGCGGGCTCCGGCAAATCGGAATTGCTGCGCGTGGTCGGCCTGTTGTGCGGCGACGCGCTGGAGTTCCAGAACGCCACGGAAGCCTCGGTGCGCGGGGTGATCGGGCAATCGACGCGGCCGGTGATCCTCGACGAAGTCGAGAACAAGGCGGACGGCGGCGGGCGCAACTCGCGCCTGGTCGAACTGACGCTGGTGATGGCGTCGGGCGGCAAGGCGGCGCGCTCCTCGTCCGACCATACGGTGACGACGTTCGAACTTCGCTCCTCAGCGCTGTTCGGTTCGATCGTCATCCCGGCGATGCAGGGCGCGGTGGTGTCGCGGTTCGTGGTGCTCGATCTCGATCCGCTGCCCAAAGGCGCCAAGCTCGATCCCGACATCGGCGCGTTTTATCGCAAGCTGACGGAGCTGGGTCGCCAGGTGCGCGCGGCGGTGATCGCCGGCTGGCCGCGCCTGTCGGAAACGCGGGCGCTTTGGGCGAAGACGCTGGCCGATCTCGGCCATAACCAGCGGTCGCAGGACGTCTACGGCAACCTGCTGGCGTTGTTCGACCTGCTGATGTGGCGCGAGGCGGCGGACAGCGACACGCGCGAGGAACTGGCGCGCATGGTGTCGCTGGAAGCCATCGAACAGAAGACCAGCGGCACGTCGGACACGATGGCGATGCTGCAATTCGTCGGGACGACGCTGATCGACGCGTTTCGCGGCGGCACGAAATACACGGTTTGGACGCTCATCAAGGTCGCGGTCGACTGGAAGGGCGCGGCGCCGGTGGCGGGCGAGCCGACGATGATCCGCGAGCTGCTGCGCGAGCGCGGCGTCTATGTCGAGCGCGATCACCGGACGTTCGACGATTTCGTGCGCAACGGCGTCGAGCCGCCGGTCAATTGGGCGCAGCAGGGGTGGCGGGTGACGCTGCCGAACCAGTCGGAAGGGCTGCGGGCGATCTTCGCCGCCTCGCGCTGGCGCACCGATCCCGGCGCGACGGGCGGCTGGTCGCAAGAAATGCAGCGCCTGGCGGGCGTGCTGCCGGAGAATTCACGAAAGCTCGGCGGGCGCGGATGGTCCGTGCCGGTCGAGGTGTTTCTCAGGGAGGAATAGGGCGGTGAAAAACGAGAAATATCGGATCGTGTACGAATTTGACGGCAAGTCCTTGACCATTGGCGGCGGCGCTGAGGGCGAACCGGCGGTCATGCCGGCGATTGTGATGGCGCAAATCGCCGCCGAAGCGCTGAACGCGCTGCTGACGTCGGCGAAACCGGATTGCCATTGCCAAACCTGCGAGTTGTTCCGGCTAACTCGCGACCAACTGCGGGCCGGCACGGGAATGGTCAGAAAGTTTGGCGGAGAACCGTCCGTTCTGCGAGCCCAATCATTTAAGAGGGAGAAATAGGGCGATGGAAGCTGACGATGTCCTGTGGAACCAGGCGGCGGAGGATTGCGGGTGGACGCTGCCGGCGCGCGCGCCGTGGTGGGCGCGATTGCCGGTGATGCGGCATGTGCGCGTGATTATCGCCGCCTACCGGATCGAAACGCATTATCGGCGGTGGGCGAGCGTTGGCCTGTTGTCGAGCGGCTATGACGAATGGGTGCTGTACGCGATCTGGCGCGGGTGGTGCTGAGCTATGGGCTACGATCCTCTCGACCCGACCGGGCTCGGCCGCGCGTATATCGGCGCTGTCGTCGGGCTGACCGTGCTGAACCTCGTGACGCTCGCGGCGATCGTCGCCAGCGTCGAAAAGCTGCCGCTGCCTGATCCCTCGCCGCCGCCTGCGCCGCGTCGCGGCGGGCGGTATTGCATGACGTGAGGGGCGTCTCGACTCCGCTGTAAAGCCGTGAAACGATGTTGGCCTGCCCGGGGGCCGACGTGGAATTGCTCAAAGGTTCGATCGCGGCCGTCATGGCGCTGATTTGGGTTTTCGCCGGGCCGGTGACTTACGTCCTGCTGATCCTCGAGACCTGGCGCTCGACGGCGTCGCCGGTTGTGAAAATCATTATCAGCGTCACGCTTGACCCTGTGCTTTCCGCATTCTGGCCGGTGACCTGGGGCTATTGGATTTGGGAATGGTCGCGCGGCGAATGGTCACCGATTAGCCTGTTTGCGGGCTAATCCTCGCGGCCGCCGGTCGGCGTCAAGTAATCGCGCCATTCGGCTGGGCGCCATCCCTCAAGCATGGCGCGCACGGCGAGGCTGGCGGGGCCGCTGATCGGGCTTTTGCCGCGTTCCCAGTCGCGCACGGTCGCGCCGACGTCGCGGCCCTGCAACCCCAGCACACGGCCAAGCTCCGCCATGCGCAAAGGCCGGCCTAGCGCCCACAGGTCGCCTAGCCGGCCGCGCGCGTCACGCAGGTCTTCGCCGGTCATCTGAACAATTCCATCTGGCGGGGCTCCTCGCGCCAAAGCCGGCCGGGGCCGTCTATGACGTTCTCGATTTTCGCGCGGCGCGTGGTGCAAAGCAACGTCGCGCGGCGGTCGGCTTCGTCCAGCGTTACGAAGTCCTGCGGCGGGCCGATCCTGCGGCCGCTGGGGCGGCTTTGAACGGTCATGCGAAACAAGGGGCCGGGAAGCTCCATGATGGTGACGTAGAGCGTCCGGTCGCGGTTCGTGTAGGCGGCGAAAAGCGGGTCTTGCGGTTGCATCGGGTCGGCTCCTGGAACGGCGGCCGCGCGGGTTGCGCGCGGCCGGGGCGGTTAGATCAGCGCCAGCTGCTTGTGGGCGTCGCCGAACAGGGGCAGGGTCGACGTGTCGAAATCCTGTGCCTTGCGCGCCAGGCGCGGGCGCTGGCGGGCGGCCATCAGCGCGGCGATGGGCGCGGCGATCGGCGTCTCGATGGCGGCGGCGGCGGGCGCGCCGGCAGGCTCGGCGATCGCCAGGCCGCGCATGAATTCGACGGCGCGGCTGGCGTTCGAGGCGGCCGAAACGAACAGCTTGGGGTGAAGCTCGAGCGCGCGCGTCCAGCTTTCGATATAGGCGGCCGATTGCTCGAGCTGGTCGTTATCGTAGCCGAATTCGGCGCAAAGGAACGCCGCGCCCAGCTCGGCGACAAGCTCTTCGAACGCATATTCGCGATCGCCAAAGCTCTTGCCCTTGGTGCGGTCCAGGCGGTGCGGCGCGCCCGTCCAATGCGTCAGCTCGTGAAACGCGGTCGAATAATAGGCGCTGGCGGTTTCGAACGTGGCGAACGGGGGCAGGTTCACGACGTCGGTCGACGGGCGATAATAGGCGCGGCCCTCGCCATGCGTGAGGCTCGCGCCGGTCGCCGCGATGAATTCTTCGGCCAGCTCGTCGCGTTGTTCGTCGGCGACGATCGCCGGCGCGGCCGCGTCCAGGTTGACGCCCTCGAGCTGGGCGACGTTGAACACCGAATACGCCTTCAAGTAGGGAATGCGCACGGGCTCGCCGGTCTTTTCGTCGGCGCGCTCGAGCGTCGAAACGAAGACGACGGTCGTTCCGCGCTCGCCCTTGCGCACGGCGCCGCCCAGCTCGAGCGCCTGCTTGAAGGTCATCCAGCGGTTGTCGGTATAGCCGCGCTCGTCGGCCGTCAGCCAAAGCAGGGGCACGTTGACGCCGCTGTAGGCGCGATCGGTGGCGCCGTTGCGGGGCATCTGTCCCGCGCCCTTGGTCGACCATGGCTTGCGCCAGGGGACGACGCCGCGCCGCAGCGCTTCCAAGATGCGGGCGGTGATTTCGCTGTGAAGGTCTCTGGCCATGATTGCGTCTCCGTAGAGTGGGGCGCCGCCCCGTTGACGTAATCAAGATAGAATACGGGTTAAACCTGTGTCAATAGGGTTTTGAAAATTATTTTGCGCATCGGGTAATCATTTGAAATCATGTGCGATTGGTCGCGTTTGGGCGCGATTGCGCATTGGCTCGGCGACCCTGCGACCCTTGGCGGCCGGCGTCACCTGTCGCGGCCTGGGAACAGCCGGGAAGCGCGGGGCGGTACGCTGGCGCGGTCCCCGACCCTGTTCGGCGGCGAAGCAGATGACGCGCGTCGGGCGCGGGTCTGGGGACACGTTGCAACACCTGCAACGGCGCGGATTATCAACCGTTGCAAGTGTAACTTGTTGATAGTGCGAGGTAAAAGACGCCTCGCAACGCTTGCAACACTTGCAACGGTCCCGCGCGCGTATGGAGAAGCTGAAAAAATGAAATGCGCGATTTATGAGAAGGCGCTTCGCGCGCGCGCGCGAGCGTTGCAAGTGTTGCAAGTGTTGCAACTTCCATTTTATATAGATATATCAATAGGTAATCGTTGCAACGGTCTTGCAACGGCTGCAACGGTCGATGGCGCGCCGTTTTGGGCTTGCTCGGCGCTCGACGTAAAAAACCTCGCGATAGGCTGGGCATGACGGGCGGGCCGATCCGCGAGGCCGTGAAAGGGGCGGCGGCGAGCATTGCGCGCGAGGGCGGCGAGCAAGCGGCGCTGTTTGACTTGCCGGTCGCGTCCGATCCGAGCGGCGAAATCGCGGCCGCCCAGGCGCGCGGGTTCAAGGGGGGGCGGCCCAAGGGCGCGCAAAACCTTTCGACGCGCCAGCTGCGCGAATTCCTGCTGGCCAAGTGGGGCGGGCGGACGCCGCAAGAGCGCCTGGCGCAATGGGCCTCGCTGGGGCCGGAAGGGCTCGCGCGGGCGCTGCATATCGACCTGGTCGACGCGTTCGACCGCTGGGTCTCGCTCGAGCGCTACCTGGGCGAGTTCTTCGCGGCGAAGATGGTTCCGGTCGACGCAGACGGGAAGCCGGCGCCGGCTATCGTGGTGTCGATCGGCGGACAGACGGGCCATGTCATGTCGTCCGGCGAGGTCGCAGCGCCCTGGATGTACGTTGAGCAAGATCAACGGGTTATCGAAGGCGACGCGGCGCAGTCGAAAGAGCCGGAGCCGGAAACGTGACAAAACGCCCACGAAATCAAAAGGATAAGCATTCCCTGCGCCCAGTCGAGCCGACTGGTGCGCGCGTACGTCCGCCGCGCGCGCGCGCGACCCATCCCCCCCGGTCGAGCCGGGCTCCCACCCACCAAACCCGGCCGCCCGGCGCCGCCTCGGGGCTTCGTGAGATTGTCCCACCTGTGGGACCGACCCCCGACGCGGAACCGAAAATCGACACCGGGGGAGGGGACGCGGGCGCGGGGCGCGGGGCAGGGCCGCCTGAAAACGGGCGCTGGGTTCAGGGATTGCTCAGCGACCGTGAACGAACGCATGGCCGCTTCGCAGACATGGCGGCTGTCACCAACGGCATCCGTAACTATCTTCGCCGTGGCGGGGCTTTTGCTTGGATGGGCTCCGCGCAGATTGTGGCGCTCGACGAGATCGCGATCAAGCTGGCGCGTATCGTTTGCGGCGACCCCTCGTATCCCGACCATTGGGACGACATCGCCGGCTATGCCCTCAAGGGTCGGGACGAATAGTGACCGCCGTCTTCGGCTCCCTCGGCGAGCGGCTGGCGCGCACGCCGGACGGCGTCCGGTTCCTCGAAAGCGCCGGGCCGGTGTCCGACGCGTTCATCATGGCGACGGAGCCTGTCGTCGCGATCAACGGCCCCGTCGGTTCGGCGAAGACGACGGCGTCGATCAAGAAGCTCATCGTCGAGGCGACGCGCATCTGGCCGTGGGACAACGGGCGGCGCACCTATGTGCCCTACATTTACCGCGTCAAATACGATCTGCTCTGGAAAGCGACGATCCCCAGTTGGCAGAAGATTTTCCCTGAAGGCATGGGCGAATGGACGGGCTCGTCGCCGCGCTCGGCGCGCCATGTGCTCGACTGGGAGGACCAATACGGGCCGGTGCGGATGATCGCGCATTTCCAGGCGTTCGGCGAAAGCGCCGACCCCGAGGATTTGCGCGGCGTCGAGCCGACCGACGTCTATCTCAACGAAATCGACACCATGCCGGAAGCGCTGTTCACGGCGCTGTCGGGCCGCGTCGCGCGCACGCCAGGCCGGCAGACGCTGCGCCGCCCTGGCCGCGTCTTCGGCGACCTCAACGCCCCCGACGTCACCAACTGGACCTATCGCGATTTTTGGGAGAGCCCGCCGTCGGGCTACAAGCTCTATCGCCAGCCAGGCGGCCTCGATCCCAACGCGGAAAACCCCAACGGGGCGGGGCGCGATTACTACCTCGACATCATCGAGAAGAACTCGCAGAAGCCCTGGTACGTGCGGCGCATGGTCTACAACAAGCCGGGGTTCACGCGCGACGCCGACGTCGTCTATCCCGCCTATGACGACGATCGCCATCTGGCGCCAAAGCCGCTCGAATATCTGCCGGCGATCCCCGTCATTGTCGGCATCGACGGCGGCTCGACGCCGGCGGCGATCTACATGCAGGAAACGCCGGCGGGCCAGCTGCGCGTGCTCGCCGAGATCGCGCTGGAAAGCTCGGGGCCGATCGCGCTCTCGCGCGCCATGCAGACGCTGGAGGCGCAGCGGTTTCGCAAGGCGGAATTTTACACCGTGTGCGATCCGGCGATGAACGCCGGCGCCGACACCGAGGAAGGCTCCGACCGCTCGCGGCTCGGCAAACTGCTGGGCCGCCCGGTGCATCTGGCGCGCACCAACGATCCCGACCGCCGCCACGAGCCGCTGGCCGACAAGATGCGCTTCACGCTCGACGACGGCTCGCCGGGGCTGCTGCTCGATCCCTCGTGCCGGCGGCTGCGGCGCGGCTGGTCGCAGACGTTCCAGTATCACCGCGTGCGCGGCACCAACGAACGTGGCCGTGTCGTCAAGAACCCAGACAGCCACCCCTGCGAAGCGGCGGAGTACGGCGCCATGGAGTGCGGGCAGGGCCACGCCCGGCTGCTCAGGGCCGAACGCGAGCGCGAGCGCGAGGCGCGCAACAAGCGCAGCCGTGAGGCGGGGCGCTACAATCCGATGGGGAGGCGGGCGTGATCGTCCGGCAGGCGCAATTCAGCGACATCGCTAACGTCGTCTATTCGATGCGCACGGCCGACCGGCACGAAGTGATGGCGGCCCGGTTCGTCGAAGACGACGGCGAATTGGTGCGCGACCTGTGGGCGGGCGCGCAATTCTGTTTCGCGCTGCTGGCGCTGTGCCGGAACGACGGGTTTCCCGTCGCCATCATCGGCGGGCGGCTGCGCTGGCCGGGCGTCGCCTCGATCATCATGATCGCCACCGACGACTGGCCCAAGATCGCGCTGGCCGCGACGCGCTGGGTCAAGCGCGTGGCGATCCCCGACATCGTCGATCCCATCTGCCACCGCTCGCAATGCGAGGCCTGGGAAGACAACGCAGTTTCGCTGCGCTGGTTGCAAGCGCTGGGTTATCGCGTCGAGGGGCGGCTAGAGGGCTACGGGAAAAACCGGGAAGCCTTCCTGCAATATGCTCGGCTGCGTCGGGAAGGTCACGAGTCCTGACGCACGCGTGTGCGGCCGGTGAAACACGTCGCCCCCCAGCCCCTGTGTTCGCCGGCCGCCGATCATCCGAGGAAACGACGCATGTGCGTGGCGAAATGGTTCGGGGCCGGCGACAACGGCGCAGCAGCGCAGCAGCTTCAGATCGCGCAGCAGCAGCAGGCGCAGGCGGCGGCGGCGATCGCCAATTCGAAGGGCGACACCGAGGCGTCGCGGCAGGCGGCGGAAGCCACCATGCGCAAGGCCAGCGTCGCCAACGGCTTCGCCTCGACGGTGCTGGGCGGCGGTGGCGGCACGTCCAATGTCGCGTTCAAAGCGTTGTTTGGTCAATAAACAGGGAGCCGAAAATGAGCGATGAACGGGAATTTAGCTACGGCGAGAAGGCGGTTGGTCTCACGTTCAATCCGTCCAACGATCCGCTGGTCGACGCAATCAAGCGGGGCTTCGCGAGCCTGATCGACGAGATGAACTCCTTGCGATTGCGCGCCGGACACGGCGAGCAAAGCAGGCTGGCCAGCATCGCGATTACCGAAGCGCAGACGGCGCAAATGTGGGCCGTGAAGGCGGCGACCTGGCGCTGACATGACGTTGCTGCCGCTGGAAAGTTGCGCCAAACACGCTTCGCCGTCGCTCGATAGCGCGACCGTCGAGCTGCACCTCAACAGCTTCGCCAGCGACCGCGCCCTCTTCGTCCACGCCGACCGCGTCCGCGCCGAACGTCTCGCCAAGCTCGGCGCCGGCTGGAACTGCTGGTTCAGCTACGACGGCGAGCGCCGGGTGATGATCCTCGAATTCGAGCCGGTGGCGAAACGCTGATGCCCTATAGCCGGCAGGAAATCCTCGACACGCATTCCGATCTGCGGACGCTGCGCTATTACGAGGAGCCGCAATGGCGCGAGATCGCGCTTTTGATGAAGCCGGAAGAGCGCGACATCGGCACGCGCAATCTCGATCACCGCCGCGTCGCCGACGAAATCTTCGACAGCACGGCGCTGCTGGCGCTCGACGAATTCGAGGGCGGCTTCTTCAACCAGGCCGTCAATCCCGCCGAACGCTGGATGGGCCTGACGCTGCCCGACAAGGACCTCGCCAAATACGGCCCGGTGCGCGATTACCTGTGGCGCTTCGCCGATCTGATCTTCAACTCGATCGGCCCGGCGCGCTCGGGCTTCTACGTCAACATTCCCGCCAGCTTCGGCGACATGGGCTGCTTTGGCCTCGGCACCCTGTATTCGGCGGAAATCCCCGGCTCCGACAGCTACATCGACATCGCCATCCCGTTGTCGGAAACCTACATCGACACCGACGGGCAGGGAAACCTGACGCGGTTCAACCGCAATTATCGCCTGTCGGGCCGTCAGGCGAAGCTCCAATTCAAGGACGCCGCCTCGCACCTCCAGGACGCGTCGAGCTATTATTTCATACACTCGGTGTTCAAGAACCCCGAATTCAAACAGGGCGCGCTCGGCCCGCGCGGCATGGAATGGGCGAGCGCCTATATCTGCGAAGACGACACGAAGTTTCGCACCGACAAGGGCTATTACGAAATGCCCTATCACTCGATCCCCTGGCGGCTGCGCTCGGGTCGGGTGTGGCCGATCGGCCCCGGCCATCTGGCGCGGCCCGACATGAACATGCTCAACGAAATGGAGCGCAGCCATATCGTGGCCGCCCAGTTCGCCGCCGAACCGCCGATGCTGCTGCACGATCAGAGCGTGCTGACGGCCGCCGACATTCAGCCCAACGCGATGCTCTACGGCTCCGTCAACGAAGACGGAAAGCCGCTGGTGCAATCGTTCTCTCGCGCCGCCGACGTCAAGCTGTCGCTGGAGCAAAGCCAGCAGCGCCGCGTCGCCATTCAGAACGCGTTCAAGTTCTCGCTGATGCAGCTGATGAACCGGCCGCAGATGACGGCGACGGAGTTTCTGGGCCAGAAGACGACGCAGCTGCAATTGCTCGCGCCCAATCTGGCGCGCATCCACACGTTCGGGCTTTCGCCCTGGGTCAAGCGGCGCGCGCGCATGCTGATCCGCCAGGGCAAGGCGCCGCCGCCGCCGCCCGAAATGATGGGGCAGAGGGTCGAAGTCGAATTCGTCTCGCCGCTGGCGAAGGCGCAGAAGGCCTCGACCGGGCAGGCGACGCTGCAATGGATTTCGGCGGTCGGGCAGATCGCGCAGGCCGATCCGCAAAGCGGGGCGATGGACAACGTCGACACCGACGGCGCCGTGACGATCCTGCACGACGCGTTCGGGCCGCCGCCCGGCGCGATGCGCGATCCCAAACAGGTCGCGCAGCTGCGTTCGGATCGCGCGGCGGAAATGGCCAAACAGGCGCAAATCCAGCAGGCCGGCGACGTCGCCAACGTCGCCGCGACCGCTTCGCACGCCGTGCAGGCGGCGACGCTTTCGAGCGGCCGCATGGGCGGCGCGCAGGGCAGCGGGAGGCCGAATTGAAAAATCCGCGCCTGCGCTGGGGCTTTTGCGACGATCCGTCGGCGGCGCGTCAGGACTACCTGCGTATGCATTATTGGGACGCCGAAGACCGCACGGTCTGCGGGCGTTTCTGCATGCCGTGCGGCGACTGGCACGAGAACCCGAGCGAACCCTGTCGCGATTGCCGGCGTATCGTCGACGCCGCCGCCAACGATCAGGTCCCCGCATGACGCCGTTGGCGCGCAAGGCCCGCGCCGCGCAGGCGCTGCGCAGCCTGCCGGGCGTCGTCGCGGCGTCCAATCCGCGCGAGTTGCGGCACGCCGCGCCCGACAATGCGCTGGTGCGCGCCGGCCTCGCGCGGCCGACGCCGGACGGTTTCGAGCTGACGGAGAAGGGCGCGACGTTTCTGTCGCGCGCGGGCTCGTGAACCTCGTCCGCTGGTTCGCCCAGTCCTGGCCGTTCGAACATGGCCGCAAAGCGGTGCTGGTCGAATATGAGCAACTTGGGCGGCTCAAGCTGGTGCTGGCCGACATCGGGCTGCGAGCGGCTTTATGGCAGCCCAAAGCCCGCGCGGCGACCCTCTACGACGCCGGTTTCGCCGCCGGCAAGGAGGCGATGGCGCTGGAGATTTTCAGGATCGTCAAGGCCGACCCGATAGCCCTGTTTGGCTACGTGCCGGCGAAACCGAAAGCAGGAGCCGAAAAGTGACGGATGCAGCCAACGGAGGCGGCGGTGACGCGGGTGCAGGTGCAGGCGGCGCGGGCGGCGGCGATAAAGGCAAAAGCGGCGGCGCTCAAGGCGGCGGCGCAGGCGGAGGCGCTGGCGGAGCGGGCGGCGGCGATAAACCGTTCTACAGCGACTGGGGTCTGGACGACACCCATCGCGATTTCGTAGTCGGCAAGGGCTTCAAGAGCCCCGCCGACCTCGCCAAATCCGCCGCGCTCGCCGACAAGCTGGTGCGCGACCGCAACGTTGTGCCGGCGCCCGACATGGCGAAGATCGGCGAGTGGGAAGGCTGGGAGAAGCTCGGCTGGGCGAAGGACCTCGCCCATTACAAGCTGCCCGACGCCAAGGTGCCCGACGGCCTCGAATACGACAAGGGCATGGAAGGGCGGCTGGTCGAAGCCATGCACGCCGCCAAATTGCCGCCGCATCAGGCCGCCGCCGTGCGCGACGGGCTTATCGGCATCCTCAAGGCCGAGACCGACGCCCGCGACGCGCGCGGCCGCGCCGAAAGCGAGGGCCTGCAAACCGCGCTCAAACAGGAATGGGGCGCGGAATTCCAGGCAAAGTCCGATGTCGCCGCCCGCGCCGCGCGCGCGCTCGGCCTCGACCTGTCCACGTCGGCGCAGCTCGAAAAATTCACCGGCGCGCCCGGCATGCTGAAACTGTTCGCCAAAATCGGCGAGACCATGGGCGAGGACGTGCTGCGCGGCGGCTCGGCCCGCGCCGAAAGCGCGATGTCGTCCGACGCCGCCTCGGCCGAACAGCGCCGCCTCGCCGCCGATCCCGATTTCATGCGTTCGCTCAACGACAGCCGCCACCCGACCCACAAGGACAACGCGGCGCGCTGGCTCAAACTTCAGGAAGCCAAGGCAGGAGGCCGTAGATGATTGCGATCAAGGTACTGGAAGCGGCCGAGAAGGCCGCCGGCATTTGGCCCGCGCAAATGCCGGGGCACGTCAATTTCGGCGCCGAGGCGATCGACGTCGATGGCCAGCTGGAAGACGGCGCGCACCGGCTGGAAGGTTCACCCTGGCAGTTCATCGTCGAGCACGGCCAGATCGTCTCGGCCGTGCGCGAGGACATGAAAGCCTGGTGGCGCGAGGATCACCTGGTTTACGCCTCGGCGGAAGTTGGCCAGGCCGCGCTTTCGCCCGAAGAACCGCCGCCGCCCAAGTCGCCGGAGCCTCTCGTGCGCGCGCGCCGCGCCATCCAGCAGGCGGGAAACGAACCCGGCTAATCTGAGCCTCGGGGTTTCCTCCCCTGACTGGGCAGGGCGGCCTTCGCGGGCCGCCCTTTTTTTTGGAGCCGATCATGTCCAAGCCCCATGTTGCGATCAGCAAGGCCGACGCCCGCAAGCTCGCTGGACCCGCGCTGGAGATCGCGCCCGGCGACGTCGTCACGCCGGTGCACGATTGGAAACAGGCCTCGGTGGTGCGCTATGGCGCGGCGCAGCTCGTCGTCGGCGCGCGCTACGCGGTGGCCAAAGTGTTCGGCGGCTACAGCGGCGCCTTCGTCGAGCTGGTCGATGGCCCCGGCGATAAATTCCCGGCGCATCTGTTCGTCAAAGCCCCCTGACGCGCCGCCGTGTGGACCTATCTCAAAGTCCTCGTCGTCGGACTGGCGTCGCTCGGCGTGCTGCTGGGTTTTCTGATGGTGCTGTCGAGCCGCACCGACGCGCCGCTCGACGACGGGCTGATCCGCGAGGGCTTCGTCGCCATCCTTGGCGGTCTCGTCATTCTGGGCTGCCTGTTCATCTGACGGCCAAAAGGCGGGAACCCTCACCCCGTAATCTTGCCCTCGATCGCAGCGGCTCGCCGCTGCCCACCGGCCGCACCGGGCGTCGATCCGCCTGCCCGCCTGACCTGACGAAAGTCGTCCGCCGACCGCCGGCGTAATCGCGCAGGCCCCGCCCGCTGGGTTTCCAGCCGCACCTCGGCCGCCCCTCTGGATCAACCCCTGGAAGGACGCCCCAATGGCTGTGCCCGATATTTATGGTCCGATAGACGCCGTCACCAAACAGGCCTATTCGGACAATGTTCAGCTGCAAGTGCAGCTCGCCACCGACAAGCTGATGGGCGCGTTCACGCCTATCGAAGGCCTCAAGGGCCGCGAAATGCAGGCCGTCGAGCTGGTCGGCGCGTTCGAAGCCGATCTCGACGCCCCCACCAACGTGCCGCAGACGCGCAAGACGCCTGTGCATGAGGGCGTCTACGTCTATCCGCGCCGCATCTCGGCGGGGTTCACCATCCCGGCGAACTACCCGATCGAGAGCCTTCGCGATTACACCGGCCCCTACACCAAGGCGCTGTCGGCGGCCTTCGTGCGCAAGCGCCAGTATCTGATCATGCAGTCGATCACCGGCCCGCGCTACATGCGCAACGACAACACCGGCTCGATCAACGCGGTCGCCTACGACTGGACCAACCGCGTCGTGGCCAACAATTACCAGTTCGGCGGCGGCGGCGGCTCGACCAACATGACCGTGCAGAAGTTCATCAAGGGCATGGAAATGCTCGGCATGACCTCGCTCGATCTCGACGCCGAGGACATCTACTGCGCGATGACGGTCAAGCAAAACACCGCGTTGTATCAGAATATCCAGGTCACCAACTGGTACAACACCGGGCGCTTCCAGCTCGAAGACAAGTTCGTGCGCGACTTCCTCGGCGTCAAAATCCTGATCTTCGGCACCCAGTCGGCCGGCAACGCCGGCGCGGTCCCGGTGCAGTTCGATCCGACCGGCGCCTATCGCGCCTGCCCGATGTGGACGAAGTCGGGCGTGCATGTCGGCAACGCGCAGCCGTTCTCGCTCAACATCGAGCGCAACCCGTCGCTGCAATACCAGCCCGACGCGTTCGCCGAAGAGTGGATCGGCATGACGCGCGACCAGGACGAGCACGTCGTCGTCATCAACTGCGACGAAACCCAGACCTAAACGCCGCTCGCGGCGGCCGCGCTCGCGGCCGCCGTCTTTCCTCAATTTCACCAGGAGGGCCTTATGGCCGTCGTCACTCGCTACACCCCCGGTTATCCGCAGGTCACGCCGGCTGCGGGCTTTGGCTACCAGAACAACAAGTGGCTGGAGAGCAAGGCCAACGTCAAGTCGATCACCTTCAACATCGCCGCCACCAACGGCGACAGCATCGCGTCGGTCTATCGGCTCGGCCGCGTGCCTTCGGGCTCAATCTTGCTGCCGGAAAGCCTGCTTTACGCCGCCGCCATCGCCGGCGCGACCTCGGTCTCGGCCGGGCTCGACAACCTCGCCGGCACGGCGGTCGCCAACGCGCTGATGAACGCGGTCAACATTTCGGCGGGCGGCTCCTTCGCCATGCTGTCGAACGTGGCGATCGCCAATTACAACACCAAAGCCTGGCAGCTGCTCGGCCTCGCCGCCGATCCCAACTCCATGCTCGACGTGACCCTAACGCTCAACGCCGCGCTGACGGCGTCGGGCGCGATCGCGGGCTTCCTGAAGTTCCTCGACATCGGCGTCTGACACGATGGCCGCGCCGATCGACCAGTCGGAGACCGGCCAGGCCAACGGCGCGCTCGCCCTCATCGGCGAGCCGCCGATCACTTCGCTCGACGACGCCACGCGCGCCGCCGCGCGCTACGCCAAGCGCTATTTCGCCGAAGAGCGCGACGAGCTGCTGCGCGAAAAGGACTGGCAATTCGCGCGCAATTTTGCGACGCCGGGCGCCGTCGCCTCGCCCAACAGCGCCTGGTCGTGGCGCTACACGATGCCTGCCGACTGCATCGCGGTGGTGCGGATCGGCGATTATGAGAAATACACCGACGAACCCGATTGGGAGGAAGTCTCCTCGGGCGAAGACGGCGACGTCGCCACCTTCGTCGACACCAACGAAGCCGGCGCGCAAATCTACTACACCCGGCGCATCGTCAATCCCGCGCAATGGGACCTCGATTTCGCGGCTCTGTTCAAGACGCGCCTCGCCATCAAGCTCAATCCGCTCATCGGCCGCGACAAGTCGCTGACCGCGACGCTGATGCAGATGGCCAGCAAGCGCGAAGACGACAGCTCGAAACGCGACAGCCAGCAGCGGCGCGGCGACACCATCACCCGCTCGACGACATGGGTCACCGCGCGCTGGGGCTTCTATAACGGCCAACGCTGATGGCGCGCGTCTCCATCCAGAAAGACAGCTTCACCGCCGGCGAGATCAAGCCTTCGCTGTGGGGGCGCGAAGACCTCGCGGCCAACAATTACGGCCTGATGTATCTGGAAAACCGCGTGCCGTTGCCGGAAGGGGGCGTCATCCGGCGATCCGGCACGCGGCTGGTGCAAGCGCTGGTCGACGAAGGCAATCCGGGAAAGTTGATACCCTTCAAATTCTCGCGCACCGACGCGCGCGTGCTTATCCTGTCGGGCGGCGTGTGCAAGGTCGGCTACGCCGGCGGCGGCATCGTGCAATCGGGCGGCGCGGACTATAGCTTCGCGCAGGCGGCGCGCTGGTCGCCGCCGATGTATGGGCAAATCCGATGGATCGAAAGCGCCAGCGTCGTGTTCGTCGCCGACGGCCTTGGCCTGCCGCTGACCATCAATCGGCTTTCCGACACCAATTGGACTATCGGCGATTATCAGACGGTCAACGGGCCGGTGCGGACGCAAAACCTCGACATCACCAAGACTATCGTCGCCTCGGCGGCGTCGGGCAGCGTCACGCTGACCGCCAATTTCGCGGCGTTTCAGGCCGGGCACGTCGGCTCGATCTGGCGGCTCGACGAAGGCGACCTCGGCTCGATCGCCTATTGGACGGCCGACGAGAACATCGCCGTCACCAACTCCACCACTACGGCCGCCACCTATCGGCGCAACGCCGGCGCGGTCTACGCCGCCTATACGACAGGCGGGGCTGCGACTTTGAGCACCGGCGTCAACGCGCCGACGCAGACCTATGGGTCGTTCCAGTCGGAGCCTGGCACGGTCAGCTGGCTGTTTAAATATTACGATTACGGCTACGTGCAGATCACCGCCGTCGCCGACGCGCAGCACGCGACTGCGACAGTCCTTGGCGTCGGCGACACGCCGCAGACGGTGCTGCCCGACAGCCTGACGACGACGCCGACTTATCGTTGGTCGGAAGCCGCCTGGTCCTCCGTGCGCGGCTTTCCCAACCTGACCGCCTTCGTGCAGCAGCGGCTCGGCTGGCTGGTCGGTGCGCAATTCTGGCTCACCTATTCCGGCGACGATTATAATTTCATCACCGACAACACCGACAGCTCGTCGATTTCCGGCACGTTGCTGGCGATCGACGGCTCGGTGCTGCAACCGCAATGGACCTATTCGAGCGGCTGGGTGGTGGTCGGCTGCGCCGACAGCGAGCCGGTCATTCGCGGCCCCAACGTGTTCGACGCGCTGACGCAAACCAACGTGCTCGCCGTCGTCGACAAGGGGCAGGGCTCGTGCTGGCACCAGCCGGCGAACGTCGACGCCGGCGTCGTCAACATCGGCGTCAACCGCAAGCGCCTGCATTTCACCAAGATCAACCGGCTTTTCGACACCATCGACGTCACCGAAATCTCGGTTAACTCCAATCACGTAATGGCGGGGCTGGCGGCCGGCGTCGCCTATCAGCACGATCCCAACCGCGTCGTCTGGGGCTACAGCCTCAACGGCGATCTCTGGTCCTACACGTTCCGGCCTGACCAGCAGGTCAGCGCGGCGGCGCGTCATCCCATGTCGGGCGGCTTCGTCGAGGATATGTGCTCGATCCCAACCGCTGACGGCGCCAATGTCGAAATCTGGATGATCGTGCGCCGCGTCATCGCCGGCCTCACCAGGCGTTTTGTCGAAGTGCTGCAACCCTTCTTCACCCAGGACGCGCTGATGCCCGACGCGTCGGGCGCGTGGTTCGTCGATTGCGCGCTGCAATATAGCGGCGCGCCGACCACGACGGTTTCCGGCGCGCTGCATCTGGCCAACACCAGCGCGCGCGTGTTCGCCGACGGCGCCTGGCTCGGCGATCTGCCCGTCAGCCCGACGGGAACGGTGGCGCTGCCGCGCGCGGCCAGCAATGTGCTGATCGGCCTGCCTATAAAGGCGCGCGTGCGCACCCTGGCGCTCGATCCGACCCGGCCGGGTTCAACGACGAAGGGCGACATCAAACAGGCGAGCCATGCGGCGGCCGATTTCCTTAACGCGTTCGGCGGCATGGCCTATGTCTGGGCGCTCGACAACGAAGGCGCCTGGCAGACGCCGGACGGCGGCGAAGGATTGTTTCCCGCTGGAGCGCTGACCTCGGGCGAGCCGGCGCCGCTGTTCACCGGACGCAAGTCGTTTCCGCTGGCCGCGCCGCATGGGCGTTTCGTGTCGCTCGAACTGGTCGACGATCACCCCTATCCCTCAACCCTGTTGAGCCTGTCGCCTGATATTGAAGACGGGGAAATCTGATGTGCGTCGATCCGATCACCGCCCTTTCGGTCGGCTCCGGCGCGCTCGGCGCCGCTGGGTCGCTGATGAGCGGCGGCGCCAATGCGCAGGCCGCCGGCCTCGCCGCGCAGGTCGCGCAGGTCAACGCCAAGATGGCGCTCGACCAGGGCGAAGGCCGCGCCGCGCAGGTCGACCAGCGCGTCGCGCAGGCGCAAGGGCGCACGCGCGCCGCGTTCGGCGCCGGCAATATCGCCATTGGCTCGGGCTCCTCGATCGTCGATCAGACGATTTCGGCGACGCAAGGCAACACCGACCGCCAGCTTGCGCTGGCGACCGGCCTCAACCAGTCGGCCGGCCAGCATTTTCAGGCCGGGCAGGACCTGATGAAGCAAAGCCAGGACCAGATGGCCGGGATTTTCGGGGCCGGCACGGCGCTGCTGGGCTCGCTGACCGCCGGCTTCCGGGGCGGCGGCTTTGGCGGGCTTGGCGGCGGCGCCGGCGGCGGCGGCGGTTTCTCGACGGATCTGTTCAACGGCTTCGCCCACGGCTTCGGCCTGGGCGGCAGCTACACGTAAAGGCGCGCCATGCCCGCCGACATCTACCAGGCGCAAGACCCCGAAGCCGGCCTGACGCCGGGACCTTCGCCGCAGGCCCCGACCGAGGGCTACCAGGCGATGGTGCAGACGGGCAACGCCGGCGACAATCTGGCGTTTCGCTGGGCGCGCGCGCGCGACGCGACGGTCGAGACGCAGGCGGCGACGCAGCTGGCGCTCGGCGCCAACGCGCTGCGGCAGAAATACGCTCAAGACACCGATTTCGCGACTGCGCCCGACCGCTACGCGCAGGATTTTCAGGAGATGTCGCGCGGCGTCATCGGCGACGCCAACACGCAATTGTCGGGCGAGGGCCAGGCGCGGCTGGCGCACAACGCCGCCATGCTGAGCATCGCCGGCGGCAACGAAGTCAACCAGGCCGCCGTCGCCAACGAAAAGCAGACCAACGTCGCCAATTGGCAGGCGGCCTCGCAGCAATACGCGAGCATGTTCGTCAACGCCAAAAGCGACGCCGAACGCGACGCGGCCATGTTGATGGCGTCCAAGCACGTCACCACCTTGACGGAAGGCGGCTGGATCAACCCGGAGCAGGCCGGCAAGGAATTGCAGGCCTTCGCGCAGGGCGCGCAATCGGCCTATGTGGCGAAAGTGATGCAGACGGACCCGGCCGCCGCCAAGGCGATGCTGGCCGATCCCGACAACCCCTACACCAAGAACATCCCGCAGCCGCAGCGCGTGGCGCTGTTGGGCGGCGCGCAGGCGGCGGTCGACGAGACCGGCCAGCTCAAATTGTCGATCCTGGCCAAGACGGACCCGGCGGCCGCCGGAGCGGCCGTGGGCCGCATCGCGCCCAACGACGCGGTCACAGCCAATCAGATTTTCTTGAAAGGCGTCGTCCAGCAGGAAAGCGACGGCAATCCCAATGCGATTTCGCCGGCGGGCGCGCTTGGCCTTTCGCAATTGATGCCTGGCACAGCGCGCGCCATGGCGGCCGAACTGGGCATGCGCGACGTCGCCGGCATGTCCGACGAGGATTTGCGCACGCGCCTGTTGAGCGACAAGGCGCTCAACATTCAACTCGGCCAGCGGTATTTTCAGCAGCAGGTCAATCGTTACGGCGGCTATATCCCGGCTGCGCTTGCGGCCTATAACGCCGGGCCGGCCCGCGCGGACGAATGGATCAAGCAGGCCAGCGCGAAATTCGGCAATGACCCGACGCCGGAGCAATTCGCCAGCGTGGTCGGCATTTCCGAAACCAAGGACTACATTTCCAAGGTCTACGGTTATCTGGGCGCGCCGACCAATGCGTTCGGCCTCAGCGGCAACGCCGTGCTGCGCGGGCAATCGACCGTCATCGACGTCGGCCGCCAAGAGGCCGCCGCGCAGCAGCGCATGTTGTCGGAAGGCGCGTCGCTGGCGCGCTCCAGCGATCCGGTGACGCAGGTGCTTCAAGATGGTTACGCCGTCGATCCGCAACGGTTGATGGCCTATCGCCAGACGCAGGCGGTCGCGGCCGCCGGCGGCGACGCCGGCGCGGCGCAGGAATTGCGCCGCGTCGACGCCGCGCTTGCGCAAGGGCCGGTCATGCGCGCCGCGTATCAAATGACGCCGGAAAATCTGGCGGCGACAGTGGCGTCCAAAGAGCAGGCGCTGGCGCAATCGCCCAACGTCACGGCCGACCAGATCGCCGAATTGAAGACGCTAAAAACCGTGCAGGCGGCCATGGACGCCGCCAAAAGCACGAACACGATCGGGCTCGGCGAACGGCAGGGCATGTTCCGCTCCACGCCGGTTCTGGCCAGCGACATCGGCACGCCGGCTTTCGCCAATGCGCTGGCGGCGCGCGGGCCGCAGACGCTCGACGCGGCGCAGGCCTATGACGGCAACATCGTGCCATTGAAGCCGGAAGAGGCGTCGGCGCTCAAAACCGCCTGGGGCCAGATGGGGCCGGCCGACAAGGCGGGCCTTGCCGCGACCATGGCGGCGAACCTGAAAGACCCGCGCGTTTACGCCGCCGCCATGAAGCAGATCGTTGGCGACAACCGCATAGACCTGACGGCCGGCTTGATCGCGGGCGACAATCCCGACGTCGCGCGCCGCGTGCTGGTCGGCGCCGACATGCTCAAAGAGAAGGGCGTCGAAGCCAAGGTTCCGGCCGTGCGCGAAGCGATGGCGCAACTCGTGCCGGAAAACCTCTATCCAACCTTCGACAGCAAGTCCGATCTCGTGCAGGCGGCGCTGGCGAACTACGCGGCCAAACAGGGCGGCAACGGCGTGATGATCGACCCCAACGACCGCGCCGGTCAGCTGGCGGCGATGGAGGAAGTGTCGGGCCGTCTGGCCACCGTCAACGGAAGAGTGACGCCCGTGCCGCGCACGGCGTCGCTCGCGGAATTCTCCACCGTGCTGCACAACGTGACGGCCAGTGACCTCAAAGCGTTTGGCGGCGTTCAACCGGGCATATCGGGGCCGGCGCCGATGGGCGGAACGTTCGGCGTGACGAACGAACTGACGGGCGAGGTGAAGCAATTCAGCGCGCCCGAACCGGCCTCGCAGGAAGACCGCGACGCCGCCTATGTCGCCAAGACTGCGCAGCTGATGCCGATGGGCCTCGGTTCGACCGCCTATCAGGTTTTGGATCGGCGGGGCTTGGCAATCTACAATGCGCAGGGCGCGCCGCTGCGCGTCGATTATAACCAGCTGCGCGGCGGCGTGCTTGGCCGCATGAAGGCCGCCGAGCGCGAACGGCTGCTGAAGGTCAACGAACAGCCTGACGTGTCGCCAATGGACCACCCGGCGGACTTCCTGCCATGAGCGACTACGGCCCCGACGTCGAAGACGCCATTGCATCGATGGGCCGCGCGCAGCCGCCTGCGACCTTGGGCGAAGTGTGGGACGCCAACTGGCAGGCGGCCGGCCTCGATACGATGTTTGGTCAATACGCGCCGCGCCAGCGCGCTTCGGACGATCTGACGCAAGCCTGGCAAAGGGTCACCGGATGGACGCCGCAACAATCCGCGCAAGCGGCAGGCCGCTCGCTTGAGACGTCGGATTACGACGAACGCACGGCCGTTCTCAACATGCTGGCGGGCGGATTGCCGACCGAGCAACAGAAGGCTCTGGCCCCCTATCTCGACGTCGATAAGGGTGCGGCGAAATACGCCGGCGAGATTGAGCAACGGCAGGCCGCCGTCAACGACCGCGCTTATGGTCTGTCGGGCCATGCGGTCGGGTTTATGGCCGACATGACCCGGCAGCTTATCGACCCGTCGAGCCTTGCCGGCGCCGTCGTCGGCGGGCCAGAAGTCGGCGGCGTCGGCGCCATGATCGCGCGCGAATTCGCCGTCAACGCCGGGTTCGGCGCGCTCCAGCACGTCGAGACCGCCGACGAAAAGGCGCGGCTGAATTTGCCGGAAACCTCGCTGCTGGGCGACGCCGTCAGCGCCGGCCTGTTTGGCACGGCCATCGGCCTCGGGATGCGCGGCGCCGGGTTTGCCCTGCGCCGCGCCTTTGGCGACACGGCCGCGCCGAGAGTCGAGGGCGTGAAGGAAACCGGCGACCCGGCCGCTGCGCAGGCGGCCGGCGATCTCGACCCCGCCGACTTCGAGGCGGCGGCGCAGCATCAGGCGCGCAACGTCGCCATCGACGCGCTGGCGCCGACGCCAACGTACGAAGGTCGAATGGAAGCGCGCGCCGCCGTGGATCAGGCGGCGGCGCATATTGAGAACCCGGAGGGCGTCCCGCCGCCGGGCGATTATTCAGCCCTTGACGCCGAGCGGCCGGCTCCCGCGCCGGCGTCGGGCGAAACCGGGGCGGCGAGCATGGACGCCGCCCCGGTGGAGCGCGATGTTGAACAACAATATGCAATTGAACATGAGGCATGGGCGAACAAGCGCCAACAATTGGCGGCCGAAAGCGAAGAGGTGCAGCAATTGTCGGTTGCAGCTAATAAAGCGACTGACGATAAACTGGCCGCCGAGAAAGAACAGCAAAATTTTGTTTTAGATGCCAAACGGCAGGAACGTGAATACGCGGACGACCCTGAGTATTTACGATTGAAAGCCAAGGCCCAAGAGCTGCGCGACGCTAATAATGCGGCCGTGTACCGATATTTGGACGCGCAGAAAAAGGTAATGGAAGCCGCAGGGCCGCGCCCAACGCGGCGCGTTGAAACCGTCGGCGCCGACGACGATCCGTTTTCCGTCGTTTCAAACGGCCCTAGGACGTCCGTTGACGACGCCGCGCCTGTTCAGCCATCCTTCAAGCCGCCGACCGCTGGCGCGGCTCCGCAGCGGCCGCAGAGCCTGCTTTCGTTTCTGACGGGGCTCGGCGGCGTCAAGAACGAAAGCGGCGAGCTGTCGGACCTGGTGCGGCGCTATCCCGGCCTGGTCAATAACAAGCGCGGGTTGACGCTGGACCAGGCGCGCGAGGCGGCGGCGGAAGCGGGTTACTTCGGCGCCGACGTCAAAACCGCCATGGCGGACACGACGCCGGCGCATCTGACGGAAGCGTTGCGGAACGCGCACGAGCGTTTCAGCGCGCGCGATTTCGCCCAGCTCGACGCCTACGAACAGCACGGCGCGCGCAAGGCCTATCAACAGCGGATCGGCGAACTGGCCGCCAACATCGACCACGAGGCCGAACAGCTGGGATTGGGCGCGCACGATCCCGAATTGTCGTGGACGGCGGCCGAGCTGATGCACGCCGACGGCGTAAGCATGGACGATGCCTTGGACCGCGCCGCGACCATGCTATACGAACGCGACGAGGAATTGCGGCGCGGCCGCGAGGGCGACAATGTCACCGAAGGCGAAAGCGGCGCAGAAACGCGCGCAGGCGATGCTGGCGAAGGCGACCGACCCGGCCGACAAGGCGCTGTGGACGCAGCACGTCCAGAGGTTCGCGAGCCTGGAGAAGCTGGCGGCGGCGCGGGCGGCGCAACCGGCGAAGACGCCGGCCTAGCCGCGCAGCGCGCCGACGTCGAGCGCGCGCTGGCCGAGGCTGGCGACGACGTCAAAATCCAGAACGCAGACGGATCGACCATTTCGGCGCGCGACGCGCTATCGGCGGTGGATGAATTCAAGACGGCCGCGCGCGAACTGGCCGCGTGCATCATGAGTTTTGCTGTCTAGTTATGAACCGGACTTTTGCGGTAAATCGCCAAAACCGCCTCGTCATAGTTCCGCAAAAGTTGGAGCATTTCGCTCTTAGCAGTCTCGAACGAAATTTTATGGGCATCTAGCCGCTGGCAAATGTCCCGGCGCGCGATTTGATTTAGACGGTCAAGATGAGCATAAGCAATTGAGAACTTAGGTTCCGCGTTTTCTTGATGGGATACGCAATCGGCCCATTCGACGCAACGCCCGTCTTCCCTCGGGCATGTGTTGGCTGCCTTTGGTGCCTCGATTTGCCGGTTCTGCTGCTGCGCAACCTCGCGCTCAATCCGCGTGTCTTCCGAGGCGTATTCGCCGTGCATCGAGCACGCGCTAACGACGCCTCCCAAAAACAAAAACAGAAGCAAGCGCATAGGACCGCCAAAAATTTCGACTACTTGACTAGTGCGCCATCCGGGCATAACGAGTCAATCGGAGCCTAAAGAACTCCTTGTGTCAGAGCGGGCGGCCCACGTAAGGGCCATGCCGCCAATTCATCCGGGTTCCCCACGCGCATGTCCAAGGCGCGAGCCTAAAGGCGTGGGGGCACGTCTCTGACCGTGTTCTTTAGCCCCGGAGTCGTTGCCGCCTAAAGAACGGTTTGCGCTCCGCCCTCAAAGTCAGAGGTTGGCCATGAGCGCCGATATCGTTCCCTTCATGTTCAAGGATAATGCCGTGCGGACCGTCGAGCGCGACGGTGATCCGTGGTTCGTCGGCCGTGATGTTTGCCGCGTTCTCGACATCGCGAAGGTAGAGCAAGCCCTTGGAAGGCTCGAAAACGATGAAAGGGGTACCTACACTATAGGTACCCCTGGGGGCGATCAGAGCATGATCGTCATTTCCGAACCGGGCGTCTACCGCTTGGTCTTCTCTTCTAGGAAGGCCGAAGCCGAGGAATTTAAGCGCTGGCTCGCGCATGAAGTCCTGCCGCAGATCCGCAAGACCGGTAAATTCGCCCCTGTCGAGCCGGCATCGCCCGCGCTTTGGGACGATCAGGCGGTGGCGCTGCTGAACATCAAACTTGACTTCGTGCGCGAATATCGGCGCGCGAAAGGCCCCGCCGCCGCCGCGCGCATGTGGACGTATCTGGGACTGCCCGAACCTACCGCGCAGGGCCAAGCGCCAGCCGAGGTCCATTCGGGCGCGCGCTGCCTCGCCCACTTCATGGCGGCTGAGGCCCCCGACGGCCGCCGCTGGGGCAAGATCGTCGAACTGGCGCTGTCGTCCGAAGAGTACCGCAGCGAAGTCAGCCTCGCCGCATGGGGCGTGCGCGTCAAAGACGACGATCCCGGCCTTGTCTTCGCCAACGGCCACGACTGGCTCGGTAAAGTCTTTGCCGGCACCGTTTGGGCGGACGGTCGCTGGAGCGTCGCCTTGCGCCGTTTGCCGGGCGCCCATCCAGTCGGCGCCCAGCGCTTTGCGGGTCTGACCGCGCGCGGAACCTTCGTGCCTG
This sequence comes from uncultured Hyphomicrobiales bacterium, assembly GCA_903932535.1. GTDB lineage: Bacteria > Pseudomonadota > Alphaproteobacteria > Rhizobiales > Beijerinckiaceae > Roseiarcus. Next base: position 38,566 of record CAIZGR010000589.1, read on the forward strand.
CCGACGTGCTGATCGACGCCGCTATCGCTGCCGACCCCCGCTAGGCGAAATGCGGGAAGCCGCCGCCCGCTAGGGTGGCGGCATGACAGCTGAAGACTGCTTCAACACGAAAATCCGCCTCGGCCGCGTCGGCAAGGCCGCCGGCGAGCGCATCAAGGCGATTATCGCCGGGGCCAAGGATCGCTACGCCGCCGGCGACGCCGCCGGGGCGCGGCAGGCGATGGACGAGGCGCTGACCATGGTCAAGGCCGAAGCGGTGGCGCGCGAGGCGCGCACGCTCGGCAATGTCGAGGCGCAGCTGGCGATCAAGAACGATTTCGAAAGCTTCCGCGCGCAGTTCGACGCGCTGCGCACGCGCGGCGCCAATATGGGGCGCATCCCTGGCCTGACCCAATATCAGGGCAAGGCGTCGGAACTCGGCCTGTTCGCGCAATCCAAGGTTTATGGGCTCGGCTTGATCGACCAAGGCAACCAATGGAACAACGTCTATTATCTCGCGCGCCAGCTGCGCGGCGAAGCGCATAGCCGGTTTCGCGACGCCGTCGCCGCGCTTCGCCCGACGATGGCGGGGCTTAAACGCAATCACGATCTGGAGGCCGCCGCGCTCGACGCGATCTATGGCAAAGCGTCGTCTCCGGAGGCCGGGCAGATCGCCAAGGCGTGGGACGCTTCCCAGAAATTCGCGCTCGACGAATTCAACCGGGCGGCCGGCTACAAGGCGATCCCGGAACGGCAGGGCTATTTCCCAAACCCGTCGATGGATCAGAGCAAGGTGCTGGCGATCCAGCCGGAAGCGTTCATCGACCGCGTCGCGCCGCTGCTCGACCGCGCCAAGATGATCGACTTCGAGACCGGCGCGCCGCTCAACGACGCGCGGCTGCG
>CAIZGR010000590.1 GCA_903932535.1 uncultured Hyphomicrobiales bacterium
CGCCGTCTTGCCCATCTTGGCGCCCGAGGCGGTGGTGATCAGCGGCGACGTCAGGGCGTAGAACTGCGGCAGCCCCATCCGCCGGCCGAGGTCGAGGCCGGTGACGATGTTGCCCCACTGGTCCGACCCGCCCATCTGCAGGGTGACGCCGTAGCGGCGGTGGAGCTCGGTGAAGTCGTAGGCCTGAAGGCACATGTAGTTGAATTCGAGGAACGAAAGCTCGTGCTCGCGCTCGAGCCGCAGCTTCACCGAATCCATCGCCAGCATGCGGTTGACCGAGAAATGCCGGCCGACCTCGCGCAGGAAATCGATGTAGTTGAGCTTGGCGAGCCACTCTGCGTTGTCGGGCATGATCGCGTCGTGGCGGCCTTCGCCGAAGCGGATGAAACGCGCGAAGGCCTGACGGATGCCGGCCTTGTTGGCCTCGATCGCCTCGACGGTCAGGAGCTTGCGGCTCTCGTCCTTGCCCGAGGGGTCGCCGACCCGGGTCGTGCCGCCGCCCATCAACGCCACGGGCTTGCCGCCGGTCTGCTGCAGCCAGTGCAGCATCATGATCTGGACGAGCGAGCCGACGTGCAGCGACGGCGCCGTGCAGTCGAAGCCGATGTAGGCGACGAGGCCGCCCGAGCGCGCCATGTCGTCGAGCCCCTGAAGGTCCAAGCACTGGTGGACGTAGCCGCGCGCCTGCATCACGCGCAGGAAGTCGGATTTGGGCTCGAATGCGTCGGTCACGTCGCGGATTCCTTCGGCCAAAACGGCGCCGCGAGGTTTAGGGAAGGGGAGCGGGAAGCGCAACCCGGCCGGGCTCGGCCCGAAGGCGTTCGACGGCGTCGCGATCGCGAGGAGCGAAGCGGCGATCCGGAGCCGCCGCCGTCCGGCGATCGATGGGATCGCCACGCTTCGCGCGCGACGACGCGTTCCCGACGGCGGCGGCTCGGGAGTCGCGCGCCGAGCCGTCATGGGGTCAATCGCTTGGTCAGTTCGGTCCGAAAATCGGCCGGCTTCGACTCCGGTCCCGAGAGGTAGCTCTCCCAAAGCTCGCCGGTCGTCGCGTAGCCGTTGGCGGCGATCCAGGCGATGAACTCGCCCCATGCGGCGCCCAGGCCTTCGTACGGTCCGTGATAGACGGCTCGAACCGCCTTCATAGACGGCTGCTGGCCCGGTCTCACCCGGCCGGCCGCGACGACCGGCGTCGCGACGGGAACGCCGATCTCGAAGTCCCAGCGATCCGGGACGATCTCGAGATGGTGCGTGAACCACGGCCCGGCCGGCGCTACGCCCTGAGCGGCGACAGCCGCGAAAAGCTCCTTGACCCCCGGTCCCATGACCGCCCGCATGTCGGCTTTCGGAACCTTGAGGGGAATGACGGCGGTTTGCTGGGCGGCGGTCTGAAGAATCCGAGGCGTATCGAGCATGGACGAACTCTAGCACGGCCGAACGCCCGCAGGCTGCCGCATCGGCCGCCCCTCAATTCCCCAGGTCGCAGATCCACGGCCGCATTCCACGCCTGTTCGCCGAGCCGTGGTCGGTCGCGCCCGCGATGAACGTTCGAAGAGCGAGTCGAGATTGCGGTTGACCACGCTCCCACTTGCAGGCTAAGTGCATTTCGTCGAGCGGGCCGGGCGTTGCCGATGGACATCGGACAACAGGTTGCGGTGAAGGGGTACGTCACCCAACTCGGATTTTTGGCGGGCCGGCCGTTGCGCGAAATCGAGTCGCTTCTGGGCTATAGTCCATGCCGGCTGGCGAGAGGCGCGTCGTTCGCCGCGCCCGATCGCCTGCCGAACATCAATGAATTCGAGACGGCGGGCTATTCGCAGGTCGCGGCCCATCGCCATGTCATGCCCGCTGGCCTCGATCCGACGGGTCTGCGGCGGATGGCGCGGAGCGCATGGTCGCTCACGGGGCCGGACAGGCTCATCAATGTCTTGCCTGAGACCCCGCACGACCGGATGCTCAGCGACGATGTGCAGTATCCGCCGGGGCAGGGCATCCCTCAGTGGAAGATCGTATTGGCGATCCCCGGCAAAATCGTCGCCGTTCTCCGCATGTCCTCGGATGTCCTTCGATTGGTTTGAAGGGGAACGCACGCCGGCGGCGTAACGAGGGTCCGTCGCCTGCGCCGCAGGCCGCGCGACGGGCGTGCGCGTCGCGCCTACCCGGAGGACGAGACGCCGCCGATCCCATTCTCCGCGAACGCGCCGGCCCGCGCCCGGCCCCTCGACGCCCGGATTCGCGTGCGCTGCGCGGACTTGGACGCCTCGCCGACGTTGCTCCGACCTCGCGGCGCAGTTAAATTGTCGCGCGCAGGGCTGGGAGCGCCTCTTCATGGACAGTGCGACAATCGGCTTGATCGCCTTCGTTGTCATCTTCGGCGGCGCGCTGATCGGCCTCGGCGCGGCGAGACTCCTGCCGGAGCATCACCTCAACGGCGAGACGCGCACGGCTGTATCCGTTTCGACCGCCATCGTCGGCACGCTGGCGGCCCTCGTCATCGGCTTGCTCATCGCCACCGCGAACCGGTCGTTCCTCGACACCGCAGCGGACGTGTCGGAATTGTCAACCGATGTCATCCGGGTCGACTGGATGCTCGGGCGCTACGGAATGGAAGCCGAGGATGCGCGCGTCAGGCTGCAAGCCTGGGCGGTCGCAAAGACGCAGGAGCTGTTTCCCGATCCCGGCGCGCGCCCTGTGTCCGACGACGAAACGCTCGCCTTGCTCGAGGCGACGCAGAACGCGGTCCTCGGCCTCACGCCCAAGACGCCCCAGCAGGAGTTCATGCGCGCGCGGGCGCTGGCGATGACGGTCGACATGACCGGCGCGCGCTGGAGTCTCCTTCAGCAGCAGAGCCGCAGCGTTCCCATGGCGTTTCTGGTCCTGCTGATGTTCTGGCTCGTCCTGGTGTTCGCGTCTTTCGGACTGTTCGCGCCGCGGAACGCCACCGCGATCGCTGCTCTGATGCTCTGTTCGATGGCGGTGTCGGGCGGAATCATGATGGTTCTGGAGCTCGACACGCCCTTCTCCGGCTTCGTTCGCGTCTCCTCCGAGCCGATGCGAGAGGCGTTGATCAAGATCGGACGATGAGCGTCTACTTCGCCCCCGCCGCCTTCCGCGCCGCCGGGTTCGGCGTCGGCTCGGCGATCTTGACCAGCGTCGCCGTGTCCCGGTGCTCGAACGGGGCCGCCTGTCCCTTGACCTCGAGCAGCGTGGTCTCGTCGTAGGACCAGCGTCCGTCCGGGTGGACCGTCACCTTGATGCGGTAGTGCGTCGTCTTGAACGCGTGCTCGAGGAACGGCCCCGAGGCGATGCCGTTGACGGTCTCGCCCCGTTTGGCGACGAGCTCGAATTCCTTCGCGTCGCTCGCCGCTTCGCCGATCGCCAGCGCGACCTGGGCGCGCGGGATGGCGAGGGTCTGAGTGATCATGCCGGTCGCCGGCTCCCACAGCCAGTAGCCGATCTGGTCGTGGAACGTCACGACCTCGCCGGGCCTCACGATATGCTGGTGATAGCGCAGGCCGTAGAGAAGCTGCGGCCCGTTGGTCTGGGGGTCGATCGGCTGAAGCTCGACGCGGTCGACGTAATCCTGAGTCTCGGGTCCGTGCGCCTGCGGATGGACGTCGACGCCGTCCTCGGTTTTGCTCGTGGTCCACACTCCGGCCAGCGCCCGCAGCGGCCCGAGGTTGGCGAGCGTGTCCGGGTCGACGTTCTCCGGCTCGGTGAAGATGTCGTCGGGATATTTGAACATGTCTTGCCCCTTTCCGCCCGCGCCGTCCTCGGCGCCGGGCGCTGCCTATCGAGCACAAGCGGGCTCGTTTGTCATCGCCTCCGTCGCCCGGATCGGGCGGCGGCTTGTGACCGCAGGGTCCTCGCGACAGCGAAACGCAAATGGGCTAACAGAGCCGCAGCCAGCCGTCCGGCGTGACAAGAAGAAAGCATCGGGATAACCCGCGCCATGTCCTCCCTCCTCGGCGAAGACGCGCTGATCGCGCGGTTCTTCGCGCCTTACGCCGGTCCCGCCGCCCTGGGCCTCCGCGACGACGCTGCGCTCCTCACGCCGCCGGCCGGCGCAGACCTCGTGCTCACGACCGACGCGCTGGTGGCGGGGGTGCATTTCTTCGCCGACGATCCGCCCGAATCGATCGCGCGCAAGGCCCTGAGGGTGAACCTCTCCGATCTCGCCGCCAAGGGCGCGCGTCCGCTCGGCTATCTCCTGTCGCTCGCCCTTCCCGGCGACTGGACCGAGGCGTGGCTCGACGCCTTCGCCGCCGCGCTCGGGGCCGACGGCGCCGACTACGGCTGCCCGCTCGTGGGCGGCGACACGGTCAAGACGCCCGGGCCGCTCACCCTTTCGATCACCGCCTTCGGGTCCGTCCCCTCCGGACGCATGGCGGCGCGCACCGGCGTCCGGGCGGGCGACCGGCTCTATGTCACCGGGACGATCGGCGATGCGGCGATCGGCCTCAAGATCCGGCAGGGCCGGGGTCCGGACATCCCCCACGCCGAGCGGGACTTTCTGGTTCGGCGCTATCTCGAGCCGCAGCCGCGCGTCGCGCTGGCGGCGGCGATGGCGGCGCATGCCAACGGCGGCATGGACGTCTCGGACGGCTTCGTCGGCGACCTCACCAAGATGCTCGCGGTCTCCGGGGTCACCGCCCGCATTCCGGTCTA
>CAIZGR010000591.1 GCA_903932535.1 uncultured Hyphomicrobiales bacterium
CTCCTGCGAGAGCGGAACGAGAAAGACGGAGTGTCGGGAGGTGGATTCGATCAAAGGAGATCTCCTACTCGATCAGGGAGACGGAAAAAAACACTCAGGCCGCCGACAGGGCGGACATGGCCTCCCTGGGCGTTGAAGTCAGACCCGCAAGACGCGCCGCGTCGGCGGCGATCAAGCTTTCCTCGTCGGTGGGCACGACCATGGCGATCGGCCCCGCGCCACGCGATATCCGTCCCGCGCGCCCGCCTGAACATGCCGCGTTGGCCTCCTCGTCCAGTTCGAAACCGAAGACTGCGAGGTGGTTCAGCGTCATGGCGCGCACCCGCGCGGAATTCTCGCCGATGCCCCCCGTGAAGGCCAATGCATCGAAACGGCGCAGCGAAGTCGCCAGCCCGCCGACGTGGCGGGCGAGGCGATGAACGAAGACTTCGAGGGCGAGTTTCGCCCCGGCATGGCCCTCTTGCGCCGCCGCTTCCAGCGTTCGGCAATCGCTGGAGAGCCCGGAGAGGCCCAGCAACCCGCTTTCCTTGTTGAGCAGCGCCTCCATCGCGGCCAAGTCGCGCCCGGTCACCCGACCAGCGTGAGCGACCGCGCCGACGTCGATGTCGCCGGACCGCGTTCCCATGACGAGGCCCTCCAGCGGGGTCATGCCCATTGTCGTGTCGACGCTGCGGCCATCGAGGATCGCGGTGGCCGAGGCGCCGTTGCCGAGATGTGCGACGACGAGTCCGTGATCGTGCGCCGGTAGTCCGAGGAGGCTCACCGTCTTGGCGGCGACATAGCGATGCGAGGTGCCATGGAAGCCGTAACGACGCACTCCGTGCTCGCGATAGAGTTCCTGCGGCACGGCGTAGGCATAGGCCGCTGGAGTCAGGGTCTGATGGAAGGCGGTGTCGAAAACGACCGCCTGTGGAACCATCGGTAGGCCGGCGAGGCAGGCCCGAATGCCCGCGAGATTGGCGGGATTGTGCAGTGGCGCCAGAGCCGACACCCTTTCGATGTCGGCGAGGACCTGCGGCGTCGCCAGCACGGACTCGGTGAAGCGTTCGCCGCCGTGGACGACGCGGTGCCCGACAACGGCGACTCGGTCGAGCAGACCCTTGCATTCGAGGAAGGCGAGCACCGCCGACAGCGCCGCGGCATGATCGTTCCCATTCATCGCGACGACGGTCTTGGTCCCGTCCGCCCTTACCGCGAGTTGCGCGTCGGGAAGGCCGATTCGCTCCGCGATACCGGCGACGATCGGCTTTTCACCCGAGATAGTTAGGATCGTGAATTTCAGCGACGAGGAGCCACAATTGACGACGAGGACGAGCCGCGATGAATCATTCATAGCGAGAACAGCCTTCTTTGGGGCAAGCGAGCGAAGGCCAGCGCCCGCCTTTTCGAGGTCGCGGGCGATAACGAGCAAATCCTCGTGTCGCGCGAAAAGCGGCCACCGCATCGGGATTCGAGCGCGTATTTCCCACCGCGATATCGGCGCTGCGGCTCGCGCCGGCCGCTTCGGCGCCACTGCGGCGCGGGGTTCAGGAGCGCTTGCTTGGACGGCGTTTTCCTCCCGACGCCTCCGCCTCTTCCAATAGAGTCTTGAAGATCTTGGTTAGTTCCGCAACGCGATGTGAGAGCTTCTCAACATCTTCTTTGGTCGGGATGCTCAGAACGCGAAGCGTTCGCGCCACGCTGTCTTCAAAAGGGCGCCCCAACTGGGCGGGCGATAGCTGATCCCACGCCTGGGAAGCCTTTGTCATAACACCGGCATATGCGTCTTCCGCGGCATTCTTGACCCGATTTTGGACCCGTTCGCCTTTTGCGACCAGCGACTCAA
>CAIZGR010000592.1 GCA_903932535.1 uncultured Hyphomicrobiales bacterium
ACCTGCCGGCGGACCTTTCGCTGTCGCCGACCGACGACCAGTCGCGTCCCAATCTGACCGCGCTGCGGCTCGAGCTTCGCGATCTCGGCGCGCTGGCGCTGAACGTCAAATCCTTCGGCTACGAGCTCGCCCGCGCGTTTGCGCAGACGCTTCCGCAACGCGAGGGTCTCGCGGCGCGACAGGTCGGCCTCGCCTGCAAGCCGTCCACCCAAGAGGACATGGAAAGCGACTGGGTCGCCTATTGGCTCGGCGAGCTCGGGGTTCCGGTCGTCTTCCACCGCAAGCTCTGGGAATACGCCTACATCCTGCAAGCGCTGCACGAACGGAACGCGCTGCGCCCGGGCGCCTGGGGGTTGGGGTTCGGCTGCGGGGCGGAGCCGATCGGCAGCTATCTCGCCGGGCGCGGGATCGAGGCGCTGGTCACCGACCTCGCGCCGGAGGCGGGCGCGGCGGAAGGGTGGCGCCGCTCCGGGCAGCACGCCGCGAGCCGGCAGGCGGCGTTCCACCCTCATCTCGTGGACCGGGCGGCCTTCGAGGCGCGCGTCGCGCATCGCTTCGTCGACATGAACGCCATCCCCGAGGACCTGACCGGCTTCGACTTCTGCTGGTCGATCTGCGCGTTCGAGCATCTGGGGACGATCGAGAACGGCCTCGCCTTCGTCCGCAACGCGATGCGCACGCTCGGGCCGGGCGGCGTCGCGGTGCATACGACCGAGTTCAACTTCCTCGACGAGGCGCGCACGATCGACAACTGGCCGACGGTGCTGTTCCAGCGCGCCCATTTCGAGCGGTTGGCGGACGAGCTGCGCGCGCTCGGCCACACGGTCGCGCCGCTCGACTTCGACACCGGCTCCAAGCCGCTCGACCGGTTCATCGACGTCCCCCCCTACGAGCACGACTGGAGCCGCGCCCTGCGCGCGCATTTCGGCGGGGAGAGCCGGCACCTGAAGCTTTCCATCGACGGCTTCGCCTCGACCTGCTTCGGGCTCATCGTGACCCGGGGGCCGTGATGGCCGCGCACGCCCGGGGTTTCGGCGTCCAGTTCGGCGTTCTGCGCGCGCTGATCGTGCGGGACGCGCTCATGCGCTTCGGCCACGAGAACCTCGGCTTCTTCTGGGTGATCCTCGAGCCGCTGATGTTCGCAGGCGGCGTGGCGGTGCTCTGGACGGTCCTCGACCACACCCACGGCCGGGTTCCGACGGTCACCTTCGCCTTGACCGGCTACCTCATGATCACGCTGCTCCGGCACATCGCCGGCGCCTCGAACCGCATTCTCAGCCGCAATCTCGGGCTGCGCTTTCACGCCACGATCAAGCCGCTCGACATCTACCTTGCGCGCGCGCTCCTGGAGTCGCTCGGGTGCCTCGCCGCCTTCTTCGTCGCCTACATCCCGCTCACGACCCTCGGCGTGATCGACCCGATGCGCGATCCGCTGCTGGCGATGGGGGGCTACGCGCTCCAGGTGTGGTTCTGCGTCGGGTTCGGCCTGATCATGGCGGCGCTCTCGGAAACGAGCGACGTCATGGAGCGCGTGCTTCCGGTGACGATGTACCTGACCTTGCCGCTCACCGGCATCTTCACCATGCAGTCCTGGCTGCCCGCCAAGGCGCAAAGCATCCTCGCCTGGTCGCCGATGGTCAACACGGTCGAGATGCTGCGCAACGGCATGTTTTCGGCCGACGTGACGACGATGTGGGACGCCTGGTTCGTGGTGTGGTGGTGCTTCGCCCAGACCGTCGTCGGGCTGATGCTGTTCGACTACGTGCGGCGGCGGGTGGACATGTAGGACGCGCGCCGGACAGGACGCCTGCTCGCGATGTCAAAGCCATGAGCGCTGACGCCGCGCTCCCCGTCTCCGGCAAAAAGAAGGGGGAAGCTGTGCAATACGGGCTTTTCCCAGACGCCGGCGTGGCTTAATCGTGACGCCTAGAGGGACGCCGAGGCGCGTCGATATCGGATTGACGGACACATGACGTCGGGCGTGACTCGCGAGCAGATACGCGCAGCTTACGTGTGCCTTTTGGCCCGCGAGCCGGAATCCGATCAGGCTTACGCAGCGCATTCCAGTTGCCGGGATCTCTTCCAGCTTCGCCACGCGATCATGACCAGCGAAGAATACAATCACCGCATGTCCGGGATAAGAGAAGCTCAGGATAGGCAGGCTTTGTTCTTCATACACCTCGAAAAATGTGGCGGCACGACCCTTTATAGCGCGCTGGCGTCGAACTTCGATCCGGCGCAAGTTTCCCCGCCGCATTACTCGTTCCTGCAAGACTATGTCATGAGCGAGACCACATACGAATTCATCTCAGGACACTTCGACTACGCCGCCGTTCTGAACACGCCCCGCAGAGCCAAGCGCGTGATTTCGATCTTCCGCGATCCCGTTGACCGTTTGAAGTCGCAATACCGCTTCTGGCGGTCCCATCCCGTGCCCGACGACGCCGAAGAGGTGAGCGGCTGGGTCCTTGCGAAGAAACTCTCGCCGGAAGCCTTCTTCTCCCACCCGGACGTGCGGGCGTCGGCTCTCATCGACAACTACTATTTCCGCACTTTCGGCGTGTCGCCGCCGGGGCCGATCTCCGCATCCTTGACCGGGAAAGAAGCCCGAGACGCGCTGGACGTCGCGAAAAGCCGCATCCGGTCGCTCGATGGGATCGGACTGACCCACAGAATGGACGAATCTTTGGCGCTGATTTGCGCCGCGCTCGGCCTTCGGACGCCCGAGCAGGTCGAATCCCTCCAGGTCACCGACAAGCTGCCGGACGAGGACGCCCGCTTCGCGAGGGTGGAACGCGTCGAGGTCACGCCGGCCCTTCGGCGCATGCTCGCAGACCTCGTCCGCCACGACACGATTCTCTTCGATCTGGCCCTCGCGGAATTCGTCCAGCGGCTCGAGCGTTCGAACGCGGCTCGCGGAATGCGCGCTTCCAACGGCTTCCGCGAGAGCCGCGTTTGATCACTTGGGGGTCAAATCGATCTGGATGGCGCAGATCGAGGCATTCTTGCCGGATCTGCAATCCTTTCCGTCGAAGGCGACGACAGGCGTCTCGTCCCCGACAAAGCGGCAAATCGTTCGGACGGTGAAAGAACCGTCTTCAGGCTCTCGAATCCGCACCGCCAAACCTCCCAACGGCCGCGACTTGCCGCGAGTCCCGACGAATTCCTTCTCGTCGACCCAATTCGTCCAAACGCCGTCGAGTCCCATGGCCCTATATTGGAGGACGCCGACGATCGACGCCAAGGAAAGGCCTTGAATTTCCCTTTGCTTCTTTCCCATGTCGCCGTTCGCGCAGCCATTGGAGGTCGGGACGTCGCCGGCCAGGGCAAAGTGCGCGAGAACCCTGACGCTTTTCGACAGGGCGTGGATTTTGTCATCGACAATGGGCGCGTCGAGCCGTGGGTTTGCGTGTGGAAGATTTTTTTTGATCAAACAGGCGCGGCGGTAAAAGCTCATGTATTCGATCGCGCGGCCGTAGGTTCGAAGGAACGCGTCTTCGACCTGGGATATGTCGATCTGATCGTCGCCGACCCGCAGATCGAGCCATTTCTTGAGGTAGTCGACGCAAGTGATCGAAGACACCCCGAGGTAATTATTCAGCATCTGACCGTAATTCGTCTGGAGGTCTTCGACGATATAGATTCCGCCGTCGCGAACGAACGGGAAAAGAGTGCGCAGGCTGGTGATCTGATGCTCGCACATATGCGAGCCGTCTTCGACGATCAGATCGAAAGGCCCATGCTTGAGAGCAACGGACGTCAGGTGTTCGATGTTCGACTGGTCGGCGATTTCTATCGCGATTCGCCCGTCCTCGAAGCGCTTTGCGCTCGGCGTGATGTCGACTCCGACAATTTTTGCGTTTGGAAAATATTCGTCCCATGTTTTCAGGGACTGGCCATTGAAAACGCCGATTTCAAGGATCGACAAATCGTGATTTCGCCTTTCGGCAAAAAACGACTCGTAGAAACGAAGATAATCATGATACGCGGACGACTTGTCGGTTCCGTGCTTCCGGCCGATTTCATCCAAAGACAATTCGCTCATTCCGCTTTCCCCGGTAGTTGTGTCTGCGGCGCGTCCCGGCGCTACGTCCTTTCGGTCTCCTGACCGGCCCACTTCTTTCACCTCGAGGCAAATGGCTTCGAGCGGCGGATTGCCGGCGGCAGCGCAAACGATTTCCGGCTCGCCGATCGACTCCACAACCGAGCCGTCAACGAAGCCGGCCGTGCAGGACAACGCGTGCGTCCGAACGGAGTCCCCCGTCAGCCGAATGCGGAAACCCCTCAGCGGGGCCATTTTGTCGCGGCTTCCCAGATATTCGCCGCACCGGAACCAATCGGAGAACGCCTCGTCTCCCAGGATGGCGGAGTACTCGAGATCATCCGCCGGGAGGCCGGCGGGAGACGCCAGCATCAAGCCTTCGATCCAGAGTCCGCTCCCCGGTTTGCCACACCATTCGCCTTGCGGGAACCAAATGTCGCCTTGGTTCTGGACGTGCGCCATGTTCTCCGAAAATTGCCAGTCCGCGCGATCGTATGGGTAACCGTAGGGCGCGGCGCGATGGGCGCGCTCGATTGTCAGCCCGAACCGGGCGTCGTTGAAAGGATTACGGAATTTGACGTCTTCCGCCTTTCCGTTCCACATCCCGCCCCACTTGCGGATGAAGTACGTCCTGTTCGCCTCGTGCGCTCGCGCGATCCGCGACCGGCTTTCGGCGGACGCCGAGCGATAGGTTTGCGATCGGTCGTGCTCGACAAGGGTCCGCGTGTCCTCGATGATGGGCACGCCCGCCATCACGGCGCGCTTCCAATAATCCGTATCCTCGCAATAGGCCGGACCGATGTTCTCGTCGAAGAAGCCGATCGAACGCAAAGCCGGTTCGCCGATCGCGCAGCAGGCCGCGCCTTGTTGCCGGACGATCCCCGCCGCCGGCTCGAACCCGTGTGCGATGGCGATTCCGAAGTGGGGGTTCCGTTCGAGAAAACTGACGAACAGATCGAATGCGCCCTCGTAAAAGAAAAGGTCGTCATTCAACAGTAAAGCGAAATCGTTACCGTCGTCGATCGAGCTTCCGAGGCCGTCGTTCCAGCTTTTTGACAGCCCTCTATTGGTTCTATGGAGTCTAAGATCCACATTACAGGTAGCAGAGAATTTTTTTAGTTCACTTTCCAGCTCTTGGTTGTTATCATGGTGATGATGAATATACCAAACGATGTCATGTGTTGTTTTGGCAACGCTAGCAAAAAGCGCTTCCGGATAAATATTATAGGTTATGACTATAGCCCCGAGACGCATTTTTATTACTCATTTCAATCGCATTGATAGACCGAGCCCAGGACGTGATCTATAGTGAACTTCCGCCTAGCATCTGAACTGTACACTGAACAATTGAGGTCCGCCTAGATCGACAGGAAGCTTATTGAAAATTCAGCATCCAGCCTATCCTTTCATGGGTATTCCAATATCCTCGTGGATTGGTCTCGGTCGAAGCGATGAGATACCGCGAGAAAATTGCATGGCCTCAATCAACCTCAGTCGAGACATGATATCACCCTCTCGACAATAGAAGAAGCCGCAGACGCCTAAGGTTGCAATCCTGGTGTCGTGACCCTCTGACGAATTCGACAGGCTTACCTTACCGCTTGACGATATTCGAAGATGGATCACTCCATCGCGGACAGCGTTTTCCGGCAGGCTGACGAGATAGTTGCTGTATCGCCCAGGCTGGAGCGTATCCGACATAACATCAACTTCGTTCTGTACGTCATGGACGGCAAACGTGACAGCCGGGGACCCAAGCGGCAGCCCCTGGAGGAACAAAGCGACCAGATATCCGCCGTTCACGGCGTTATTTTCGGGCGCCCTGAACGCGATATCCGCTGTCCGGCTTTTCATCCAGCATCCCCAGTCGTCGCACTCGTTCCATCCGAGGCCCATTCGATACAACTCCCCGCTGGACATGCCGCGCCAAACGATGGCTTCGCTGTTACGGGAAAATTGATGAAAAACGCCCATGGCCGCCGGAAGCGGCCAAATCGCGCGTTCCTTGGCAGGGTCTGCACTTGTTCCTGAAGCCTCTGAGAGACGCGCTCCGGCGCCGGCGATCTCCTCGGCAATGGCGTTCCAATCTCGCGGGTTGAAGGAAGTCTTGATTTTCTCCTCGCGCTCCGAGCGATAGGAAACGTCGTCTATGAGACGTTCGAGCTTTGCCTGAAAGTCGCGCTCGGAATCGATCTCGAAATATTCCGCGAACGGTCCGCCTGCTTCGGGCAAGGAAGAGGTGTTGGATATCAGCGGCAATTTGCCGTAGCAGAGCGATTCGGTGACGGGCAGACCCCAGCCTTCGTACGAACTCGGATAGATCGTGAACAGGCAGTGGCTATAGAGCGCCGCCAATTCGGCGTCCGAGATGTCGGAGAGCAGCAGGACCCGCTTTCTGAGCAGCTCACTCGCTTGAAGCTTCGCCAGCGCAGCCTCGTTGAGCCAGCCGTTGCGTCCTACGCACACGAGCATGGGAACATCGGCCAGCCCGCGCTGTTTGATCAGTTTCAACCAGACGTTGAATGCGAGTTGGTGGTTCTTGCGCGACTCGATGGTCGAGACGAACAGGACAATCGGCAGTTTGCCGAGATTGTGCTTGCGCTGAATTTCCGGCCAGGCGGCTTCGGTGGCTGTGGCGGAATCGTCGAGGAAAGGTCCGGGGAAGCGTCCGTCCAGATGGACGATTTTCGGTTCGGCGATATGATGCCCGAGAAAATCTGCAACGCGTATCAAGTCGTTCTTTGTCGCGTTCGAGTTCACGAGGTAGCCGTCCGCGTGAGAAAAGACGCCGAGAAGCCATTCGATGAAATCTTGCGTCAAATGACTTATGCAGTGCTCTGGAGTGATAACGGGTATACAATCGTGCACGAAAGGGATGTATGTGATGTCGTAACGCGCCTTGGCGTGACGGATCATGAGAAAATAATTCTGAAGCCACCAGGATGTACCGAGATTGATAAGGGCAGTCCCTCGAGGGAATGCTATGGCTTCGCCGACATCGAGTTCCGAGTGGAGATCGTGTATCGCTTTCTGCCAAACCCGATCCTTAAGATCAGCGCCGATAAGCGCAAGGCGACAGATTTTCTTGAAGATACCCGCGTCGATTTCGATCCAGAAATCACGCTGCTTTGTGAAGCAAACCAGCAAGACAGCAAACGTGTCACGATCGGACTCGATGAGGCTTGCGACGACATTGATCTGAACTCTTTGGATACCCGTCGGAGAGCGCGCGCTCAAGAAATAATGCATGAGGTCGCTGACGTCGAGCGCAACGGTCGTGTCGGAAGTCTTGGCGAGCCGAGTCGCCACGCCTCTCGTTAGATCGACATGGCGGGCGCCCTCCACGCCTTCGCCTAAGTTCTTTAACTCGAACTTTGCGTATTTGTTTCCTGGATCGATCTCCAGAGCGCGGCGGTACGCGTCTGTCGCTCCGTCGATATCGCCTGCCAGTTTTCGGGCGTGGCCAAGTTGCAGATGCGGGTCGGAACTCAGAGGGTCGAGCTCGACGGCCTGTGCATAGGCTCGAGTTGCGGCCTCGAGGTTACCCGACTCTTTCAAGGCGTGGCCGAGTTGGACCCAGATCGGAGGGTTGCCCCGATTGAGGTCAAGCGCGGCTTGGTAGAGCTTTGCTGCTTTGGACCAGTCCAGGCTGTCCCTCGCGAGGTCCGCCGCCGCGATCAGCTCGGACGGCTTCGACCGCGAAGTCCTGAGGAACACCATTGTAGACTTACCCCTGCCACGCGCACGGGTTCAATCACGCGTCGAACGGAGGCGTCAATAGGGGCGAAGCGGCGGCGTTTTCGTGACCGGCCGCCTCGCGCGGCCGCCTGTCGCAAGAGACGCGCCGGGGGAACGGCCGGCGCGGGCGATCGGCGCTTGCCAGCCGCCTCGACGGGCGGGAAGGGGCGTCAATTGCATTCTTGCGGGCGGGCGACTATCTACCGGCCCGGCCGGATCGCCGGCCGCAGGGGCGAAAGTCTTCATGGCTCGCGACGTCGTCGATGGAGAAATTGTCGAAACGCGCGACGCGCTCGCGGCCTGGTTCGAAGCCGGGTGCAAGCACGGCGCGACGCTGCGGGTCGGCACGGAACACGAGAAGATTCTCTTTTATCGCGAGGGGCGCGCGCCCGTACCCTATGACGGCGAGCGGGGCGTCCGCGCGCTGCTCGAGGGCATGAACGCGCGCCTCGGCTGGGAGCGGATCGAGGACGGCGGCCACATCATCGGGCTCTTCGACGAAAAGGGCGGCGGGGCGATCTCGCTCGAGCCCGGCGGACAGTTCGAGCTCTCCGGCGCGCCGTTCGAAACCGCGCACCAGACGGCCGAGGAGCTTTCGCGCCACACCGCGGCCTGCGAGGCGGTCGCCGGGCCGCTCGGCGTTTCCGCGCTCTCGCTCGCCATGAGCCCGAAGTGGACCCTGGCCGAGACCCCGGCCATGCCGAAGAGCCGCTACGGCATCATGAAGCGCTACATGCCCCTGGTCGGGACGCGCGGCCTCGACATGATGTTCCGCACCGCGACCGTGCAGACCAATTTCGACTTCCGCGACGAGCAGGACATGGTGACGAAGCTGCGCGTGGCGCTCGCGCTCCAGCCGGCGATCACCGCGCTCTTCGCCAATTCGCCGTTCACCGACGGCCGGCTCAACGGCTTCCAGTCGGCCCGGTCGGAGATCTGGCGCCACACCGACCGCGACCGCACCGGCATGCTGCCGTTCGTGTTCGAGCCCGGCATGGGCTTCGAGCGCTATGTCGACTATGCGCTCGACGTGCCGCTCTATTTCGTCAAGCGCGGCGCGACCTACATCGACGTCGCGGGCGGCAGCTTCCGCGACCTCATGAACGGCCGGCTCGCCGCCGCGCCCGGCGAGCGCGCGACCATCGCCGACTGGGCGAACCACCTGTCGACGATCTTTCCCGAGGTGCGGCTCAAGCGCTACCTCGAGATGCGCGGCGCCGACGTCGGTCCGCCCGAGCGGATCGTGGCGATGACCGCGCTGACGGCGGGGCTCTTCTACGATTCCGGCGCGCTCGCCTCGGCCGCGGCGCTCGTGCAAGGCTGGACAGCCGAGGAGCGGCAGGCGCTGCGCGACGACGTCCCGAAACTGGGCCTCGCGGCCCGCATCCGCGGCCGCGCCCTGCGCGAGATCGCCGCCGACATGCTCGCCCTCGCGCGCGCCGGCCTTGCGCGCCGCGCGCATCGCAACGCCGAAGGGGAGGACGAGACCGTCTGGCTCGCGCCCCTGGAGGCGATCGCCGACAGCGGGCGGACGTCCGCGCAGACGTGGATCGAGCGGTTCGAAGGCCCCTGGGTGGGCTCGGTCGAGCCGGCGTTCGCGGAAGCGGTGTTTTAGGCTTCCGGGCTCGAGGTTCGAGTCGGCACGAAAGCCGTGCTCCCTCCCAAATAGCGAAAGCGGCCAGCCCGAGCTTGGGCTGACCGCACATCCTCACGCGCAAGCGAAAGCGAAATTACCCCACGATCTCGTTGCCCGAGAACCACTGCGCGATCTCCTGCGCCGCCGTCTCGGGCGCGTCGGAGCCGTGCACCGAGTTCTCGCCCATGGACAGCGCGAAATCCTTGCGAATCGTCCCGGCGTCGGCCTTCTCCGGGTTGGTCGCGCCCATGACGACGCGATAGCGGGCGATCGCGTCCTCGCCTTCGAGCACCTGCACGACGACCGGGGCCGCGGTCATCATCTCGACGAGCTCGCCGAAAAACGGACGCTCGCGATGCACGCCGTAGAAAGTCTCGGCCTGCGCCCGGGTCATGTGGACGCGCTTCTGCGCGACGATGCGCAGCCCCGCGGCCTCGATGCGCTGATTGACGGCGCCGGTCAGGTTGCGGCGGGTGACGTCGGGCTTGAGGATCGAGAAGGTGCGCTGCACGGACATGGGTTCGGGTCTCTGGATTGTTGCGATGCGGAAAAGCGCCGCGCTTATAGCGGCGGCCTGTCCGGCCGGCAAGGCGAGCCCCGGCGGCGAGTCCGCCGCCGCGCCGCCGCGCTCGGCCGGCCGGCGACCGGCGTCCAGTCGTCAGACGAATTTCACCGCGTTCGGATTGGCCGCGAGCGTCGCGGCGGCGACGCCGGCCAGGGTCAGTCTGTCGCCTGCGCTGTCGGTGATCGTCGTCCCGTTCGCCCCGCTGTTTGCGTTGGCGAGGACCGCCGCGAGGTCCTGAGCCTGGGTCATGCCGGGGGTGAGGCCGGAAAAGGCCGAGGCCGACAGCCGAAGCTCGTCGGCGTTCGATCCCGAGGCTGCGAAGCCGTCGATCGTCTCGCTCCCGAACCCCGCGCTGAAGGCGAAGGTCTCATGCGTTCCGGCGTCGCCCGCATCGATCGTCTCGTTCGCGCGATAGGCGAGATCGACGGTTTGCCCGACCGCGTTCCCGGTGATCGATTCCCGGGAATTCCCGCGGGTGACGGTGACGCTGTCGCCGGACGTATCGGCGACGCTCAGGAGATCGAGCTGGCCCGTCGACGCGCTCAGGTCGAGATCGTCGGCGACCAGGTCGTTGTCGACGTAGACGGACGCGTAGGACGAATAGCTCCGGCCCTGGACGTTCGTGTATTGGTATTCGTTCATCGGCCAGGCGCTGGCGGCGGAAGCCGAGAGCGCGGCGCCCGCGGCCATGTCCGCCGTGGACTGCGCCGCAGTCAGGGCGAAATTGGCGGCGGCCGGCGTCACGAGGCCGGCGATCTCGATCTGCATGTCGGGCGTCGCGTCGCCGGCGAGCGCAACCTGGATGACCGTCGTGCCGCTCGCCGTATTCTGCTGATAGCGCACTTGGCCGCCCTCGCCTGTGAACGCGTTCGAGCCGATGAACGCGAAGGCCTGCGAGACGCCGGGCGTCACGTTGGCGTCGATCTTGCTGAGATCGATGACGTCCTTGGCCGGGTCGAAGTTGGTGATGTGGTCTTCCGCCGACGGGGTCGAGTCGGCCGGCGACAAATAGGTGAAAATGTTCGCGCCGGACGCGCACCAGATATATTGGGAGCCGGGGCCGCCGACGAAGTTGCATTCGAATGGGCCGCCTTCCATCACCGCTCGCGGGCTGCCGGAGA
>CAIZGR010000593.1 GCA_903932535.1 uncultured Hyphomicrobiales bacterium
CAAAAGCTGAATGCGGGCGCTGATAATCGAAGGCGAGCGGCCCATGATCTGACAGATTTTCTTGCGCGGCGTTTTGGCGAGAACAAGGTCGATCAGCTGCTGACGTTCCGCCTCGCGGAAGGACGAATCGACGGGCGGAATCAGGCCGGCATGTCTTAGGAGATTGACGCGGCGCAACGCGGTCCCATAGCTAACGCCGATCCGCTCGGCGACTTTCGCGATAGAAAACCCATCCGCGATAAGGCGGGCGGTAAGAGCATCGCGTTCGGCAATTTCATCGTTCATCACGCGGCCCTTTCCACGAGAACACGAGCGCCCAAAATCGAATCCGACCATTCGAGCGTCACACGTTCAGCAAGCGAATCGTCTTCGATCACGCCATGTCTCACGAGCAGATCGGACGTTGCCTTTTCCCTGTTCGCCAGGTCGGACATTTTCGGGAGACGCCTGACCTGTATGGAGATCGAGTAGCGTCCCGCGATGCGTCCGGGCCGCTGGCAATTAAGGATCAGCCCCGCTTCCTCAAGCCATGCTTTGTAAGCTTTCGTCTTGATGCGCCCTTTGCCGGGTTTATTGGCGAAAAGCGCATTGACAGACGGAGGCATCGGGAGGTCGATCTCGACGCTATCGACTTCGCGGCGGTCGAACGTCTGGCTTTCGTCTGGAAGGCGATTGCGGAGCCATGTTTCTGGGAAAACGGTCATGATCCAAACCTCCGATCCATGATGGATTGGCCGGTAATGTTCGTAAGCGCGTTGGCGACGTTTCGCGCGCCAGCAGCGTACAAATTGGCCTTCAAACCATCCCATGCTTCGGCAGGCACATAATCAGCGATCAACTGCGCCGCTTCATTCGCGGCGCGGTCCCTGACATCGGCGTCGATGTTTGATGCCTTGCTCTCCGCTATTTCCCGAACAACCTGCGCCTGCCGCTCAGGGGCTTGCAGGGAGGCGCGAAGCAACGCGCTGCGGTTGTCGTCTAGCCCGACTTCGCGAGCGGCGTCCTTGGCTTCCTGCGTAAGACCCGCGACCTTTGTCGCGCGGCGCGCGTCGTCGCGGTCGATCCCCAACTCGCGCGACGCTTTGCTGAAGCCGCCTTCAACGCCGCGACCACCTTTCGCTGAAACCTGCGCAGATTGCGCATGTTTATCCGACAACCGAACCCATTCCGCAATCTGTTCGTCGCGTTCCAAAACCGTCAATTCCGCGCGATGGAGATTTTCGGCAATCTCCCACATGCGCGCGAGGTCTTCGCTTTCGTGTTCGACCACGAAGCATTCAATCTCCTGCCACCCGAGCAGCTTGGCCGCTTGTAGGCGGTGCAGGCCCGTCACCAAGACGGGATCGGAAAATCCTGCGTCATCCGCCATGCGAACAGTGATTGGCGTCCGCAATCCGATCTTGGACAACGACGCTGCTAAAGGCTCAACGGCGGCAGCATTCAGGGAACGCGCACGGGCGCCGACGATGATATCCTCGGTGTTCAGAAATTCAGTCTTGCGCGCGTTCCCCATGATCAACGCTCCACTTTCGGGAAAGATCTGATAATCGGGATGTTCCGCGTGACGGACTTCCCATCCCTCCATGCATTCCAGTGGCGAAGGATCAACTCCAGCCGTTCGGAGATTATCAGCCGGTTCTTTCCCGCATCGGCAAGCCGCGCGCGAAGCACAAGGCGGGCATCGCCGCGCTTGAGATTTTCGCCGGTTGTCACCCCGTGGAAAAACGATTGAGTAGCAGCGGCGTCTTCAGTGATTTC
>CAIZGR010000594.1 GCA_903932535.1 uncultured Hyphomicrobiales bacterium
AGTCCTCAAACGAACCAGGTCGAGCCGGATCGTAGAGGCGGTCCGCCTCGTCCTCGGCGCGCGCGCGCCAGTCGGGCGCCTGCGACAGGAGGTAGAGGGACCAGGTCAGCCCGTTGGCGGTCGTCTCGTGCCCCGCGCCGATGAAGGTGACGATGTTGGAGCGAACGTCGGCCTCCGGCAGCCCCTGTCCGGTCTCCGGGTCTTTCGCGCCGAGCAGCAGGGTCAGCAGGTCGCGCGGCGCGGCGCCGCCCGCCTCCAGCAGGCGCTTCCGCCTGTCGATGATCGCGTCGACCGCCGTGTCGAAAAACTTCAGCGCCGGGCGGCCGCGCATGCGGCCGAACCGGGGCAGGAACGCGGGCGCGCCGACGAGATCGAGCGGGTCGAGGCGGCCGAAATTTTCGAAATAGTCGGTCATGGCGCGCTGAAATGCGCTCGGCTCGCGGCCAAGCCCTTGCGAGAACAGCGTCTCTTCGAGCACTTCGAGCGCCGTGCGCGACATGACCTCGCCGACGTCGGCGACCGCTCCGTCGCGACGACGGCCGAGGCGCTCGACGGCGGCGGCCGCGACCTGCTGCATGGCCGGGGCGAAGCCGGCGACCTGACGCGGCGTGAACAGCGGCGCGAGCGCGCGGCGCTGCAGGCGCCAGGACTCCCCGTCCGCCGTCACGAGGCCCGTCCCGAGCCCCGGGCCCAGGATTTTGAGCTGCAAAGCGTCCTTGCGGTAGTTCGCCACGTTGTCGAGAAAGACGCGCCGCACCGCCGCGGGGTCGTGCGCGGCCGCCCGCAAGCCGATGATCGACCGCCCGATCAGGATCGGTTGCTCGAAATGCGCCTTGGTCCAGATCTCGAGCGGATTGCGCCGCAACGTCAGGATCGTCGCCAGCGCGCCGTGCGGCGTGTCGCGGCGGGGCGGATAGGGGGGAACGAAGAGCCGGGGGGAAACCGCCGTCGACATCGGGAACCGCCTTTGCGGAAAGATTTCGGGCGATTGTAAAGCCTTCGATTCCGGCGCGACAGGGGCGGGAGCCCGCCATTTTCGCGTGGGCGGACTTGTGGACGGAGTCGTTGACCGCGTCGCCCGCGCTCGAGCCGAACGCGGCGGCAGGCGGCGCTAGAACGCCGTCCGCTGCCGCATCGCCGCGGCGATCGTTCCGTCGTCGAGATAGTCGAGCTCGCCGCCGACCGGCACGCCGTGGGCGAGCCGCGTCACCTTGAGGGCGTAGTCCGCGAGGCAGTCGGTGAGGTAATGCGCGGTCGTCTGCCCGTCGACCGTCGCGTTGACGGCGAGGATGACCTCGCCGACCCCGCCCGCGGCGACGCGGGCGACGAGCGACGGAATGGCGAGATCGGACGGTCCCACCCCGTCGAGCGGCGAGAGGACGCCGCCCAGCACGTGATAGCGGGCGCGGATCGCGCCGGCGCGCTCCAGCGCCCACAGATCCCCGACCGATTCGACGACCACGATGGTCGAGGAATCGCGGCCCGCGTCGGCGCAGATCGAGCAGGGATCTCGCGTGTCGATGTTGCCGCAGACCGAGCAGGCGACGATCCGCTCGCCCGCGACGCGCATCGCCTCGGCCAGCGGTTGCAGCAGCGCCTCGCGCTTGCGGATGAGGTGAAGGGCCGCCCGGCGGGCCGAGCGCGGCCCCAGGCCCGGCAGGCGGGCGAGGAGCTGGATCAGCCTTTCGATTTCGGGCCCGGCGACGTTCGACGCCATCGCCGTCCTAGAACGGGAGCTTCATGCCGGGCGGCAGCGGCAGGCCCGCGGTCAGCGCCTGCATCTTCTCGCCCGCCGCGCGCTCGGCCTTGCCCTTGGCGTCGGCGAAAGCGGCCAAGATCAGATCCTCGACCATATCCTTGTCGGACGGCGTCAGGAGCGAGGGATCGATGCTGACGCTCTTCAGGTCGCCCTTGGCGGACATCGTGACGTTGACCATGCCGCCCCCGGACGCGCCCTGGACCTCCACCCGGCCGAGCTCGTCCTGCGCCTCCTGGAGCCTGGCCTGCATGGCCTGCGCCTTCTTCATCATCCCCATGAAATCCATCGCGGGCCTCTCCTCGTTCAAAGATTGTCGTTCAAAGATCGTCGTCGACGACAGGATCGGAATCGGCGTAGCCGACGTCCTCGTCCGCCTGGGGCGCGGCGGCGGGCGTCGGCGCTTCGGGCGCCCGCACCTCGACGATGCGCGCGCCCTTGAAGCGCTCGAGCACCTTGCGCACCAACGGATGCGCGGCCGCGTCGCTGGTCCGCTCGGCGTCGCGCTTCGCCGCGGTTTCGCGCAAAGTCGGGGCGGTCGCGCCCTGCACCAGCGCCACCATCCAGCGCTCGCCGGTCCAGTCCTGCAAGCGTTTCGCCAGCGTCTGCGCCAGCGCGGGCGAGGCGCCCTCGACGAGCGAAAGGGCGATCTGCCCGGGCTCGAACCGATCGAGCCGGACGTCGTGCTCGAGCGCCTGGACGAGCTGAATGTCCCGCTTGGCGCGGGCGAGCGCCACCACGTCCTCGAAGCGCGCGAGCCTCGGCGCCGAGGCCGGCGCCATCGCGGGCGCGGCGCCCGGCGGCGGGGGCGCGCGCTGCTGAACCGCC
>CAIZGR010000595.1 GCA_903932535.1 uncultured Hyphomicrobiales bacterium
CCCTCGATGACGATCTCGGCCTCGGCGGGGACGGGGATCGGCACGGTGATCCCCGGAACGATTTCCGGGCGCTCGCCGCGCAGCACGCCGGAAAACTTCAGCTCCGAGATCGTCTCGGGCAGCGGAAACACGGCTGCGAGAATCGTCGCGGGGTCGGCGCCGATGCAGATCGCGACCGGCATGTCGCGGCCGAGCGCCTGCCATTGGCGATGATGGCCGGCGCCGCCGCGGTGGGCGAGCCACCGCATGATCGCCCGGTCCCGGCCCAGGACCTGAATGCGGTAGACGCCGATGTTGCAATCGTCGGAGCCGGACGATTCGGGCGGCCGGGTGATGACCAGCGGCCACGTGATCAGCGGCGCGGGCTCTCCCGGCCAGGGAATCTGCACCGGCAGGCTCCCGAGATCGATGTCGCCGCCGGTGAATCGCCGAGCCTGCGCGGGAGCGTTCCCGCGCGTACGCGGCCGCATCGAGAGGGCTGCGCGCGCGAGCGGCAGCTTGCTCCAGGCTTCGGCGATGTCCTTCGGAGGCTGGGGCTCGCGCATTTCGGCGAAGGCCTCGCCCAAGGACGGTATGGAGGCGGGCTGAACGCCCATCCCCCACGCGACCCGCTCGGTCGTCCCGAACAGGTTGGTCACGAGCGGGATGTCCGACACCGAGCCGTCCGCCTTGACCGGGCGCTCGAAGATGAGCGCCGGCCCGTTGTCTCTCAGGACCCGGCGATGGATCTCGGTGATGTCGTGGACGACCGAGACCGGCTCGCGAACGCGCACCGCCTGCCCGGCGTTCTCGAGATGAGCGATGAAATCGCGGAGATTGCGGAACGGCGGGAGCTCGCGACGAAGCAAAAAGGAATCCTCACTTTGGCCGACAAAAACGACGCCGGCATGCCCTTGTCTTTGCGCCAAATCAAATGCCATATCGATTCTTCGGGTTACCGGTCACGAAAATGGTGAGATGATGCCGCCGTCCAAATCGACGATTGCGCCTGTTCCTGCCCTCTTGTCGCTGGCGATGCGGCCCCTGCCTCTGCTCCCTTTGCAGCCGGCGCTGTTTTTCCTGCTCGACCGTGTCGTGAGGCGGCATCCCGGATTGTTCGCCAGGCTCGGGCCTCACGCGGACAAGAGGTTCGGGATCGATCCGACGGATCTGCCGTTCGCCTTCGTTCTCGAGCCCCGGCGCCTTCGTCCGCGCCTCGCGGCGGTGAGGACTTTGCCGGATGACCTCGACGTTCGCATTTCCGGCCCGCTCGGCGGGTTGATGGGTCTGATCGACGGCGAGCTCGACGGCGACGCGCTGTTTTTCTCGCGCGACCTGCAAGTCGAAGGGGACTTCGAGGCGGTCGTCGCGCTGCGCAACGCCATCGACGATTCGCAGATCGATCTGATCGGCGAAATCCGGAGCCTTTTCGGGCCGCTCGGGCGTCCTGTCGAAGAGGTCCTTCGCAACGGCCTGCGCCGATTGCGCCCCGTCGATCCCGCAGGATTCGGAGTTTAAAAAGTCATGGAGCTCGTCTGCCCGGCGGGAACCCCCGCAGCCCTGCGCGTCGCCGTCGAAGCCGGCGCGGACGCCGTCTATTGCGGCTTCAACGACGAGACGAACGCGCGCAACTTCCCCGGCCTCAATTTCAACCGGGAGGAGCTGACCGCGGGAATCGCGCTCGCGCATCGGCGCGGCGTCAAGGTTCTGGTCGCGATCAACACCTTTCCGCGCGCCGGCGCGATCGATCTCTGGCGGCGCGCGGTCGACGACGCGGTCCGCGCGGGCGCCGACGCCCTCATCCTCGCCGACGTCGGCCTCCTGGATTACGCCCGACGGACGCATCCGGGCCAGCGGTTGCACGTTTCCGTGCAGGCGGCCGCCGCGAACGCCGATTCGATCCGGTTTTATGTGGAGACGTTCGGCGTCAAGCGCGTCGTGCTGCCGCGCGTGCTCAGCGTGCCGGAAATCGCCGCGGTGACGGCCGAGTCGGGATGCGAGACGGAAGTGTTCGTGTTCGGCGGGCTCTGCGTGATGGCGGAAGGGCGCTGTTCCCTGTCCTCCTACGCCACCGGCCGCTCGCCCAACATGCAGGGGGCCTGTTCCCCCGCGAGCCACGTCAATTATCGCGAGGAGCGGGGCCGGATGGTGTCGCGGCTCGGCGAATTCACCATCAACAGCTTCGCCAAAGACGAGCCTGCCGCCTATCCGACGCTCTGCAAGGGCCGCTTCGAGACGTCCCAGGGCGTGGGATACATTTTCGAGGACCCGACCAGCCTCGACGCTGCGACGATGCTGCCGGCCCTGAAGGAAGCGGGCGTCACCGCGCTCAAGATCGAGGGACGGCAGCGCGGGCGCGCCTACATCGAGAGCGTGGTCCAGTCGTTTCGCCAGGCGCTCACCGATCTCGACGCCGGCTTGCCGATCGAAACGGCGCGGCTCGCCGGACTAACCGAGGGGCAGACCACGACCGTCGGCGCCTATCGCAAGACTTGGCGGTAGGGACCGGCGTTTATGTCACATACTCGAAAGAATGGCGCGACCATGCAGCTCACCTTGGGTCCGGTCCTCTTCAACTGGGCGCCGGAGGCATGGCGGGACTTCTATTTCCGCATCGCCGACGAAGCGCCGGTCGATACGGTCGTGATCGGAGAAATCGTCTGCTCCAAGCGGTCGCCCTTCATCGCCGACCACTTGCCGGTTGTCGTCGATCGGCTGGCGGCGGCCGGCAAGCAGGTGACGCTCGCTTCCCTCATTCTCGTCTCGCTGCCCCGCGAGCGCCGGCAGATGGCGGAGATGGCGGCAGCCGAGGACGCCGTGATCGAGATCAACGATCTCTCCTGTCTCGCGTCGGTCGCGAACCGCCCCCATGCGATCGGCCCGTTCGTCAATGTCTACAATGAAGCGACCGCGGGCTTCTTCGCCCGTCGCGGGGCGGTCAGGATGTGCCTGCCGCCCGAACTGCCGCTCACGTCCGTCGCTGCGATCGCCGGGGCGCTGCCGGATGTCGTCGTCGAGGTTTTTGCGTTCGGCAAGGCCCCGCTCGCCATCTCCGCGCGCTGCTATCACGCGCGCGCGCACAAGCTTTCCAAGGACAGTTGTCAGTTCGTCTGCGATCAGGACCCGGACGGCATGCTCGTCAAGACGCTCGACGGCCAGGATTTTCTCGCCGTCAACGGGGTGCAGACGCTTTCGCACGGCTGCGTGAACCTGATCGGGGACATTCCGGGCCTCGCGGAGGCAGGGGTGCGCGCGCTGCGCCTCTCGCCTCAGCATTGCGACATGGTCGCGGTCGCAGAAGCCTTTCGCGACGTGCTCGACGGCCGGCGCGAGGCGGCGGAAGCGGAACGGGCGCTCGCGTCGCTCTATCCCGGAACGCCTTTCGTGAACGGCTTCCTGCACGCCCTGCCGGGCGCGGTCCACACGCCGGTCCGATCGGCGGCCAACCGCGGACATTGATCGCGGGGCGTTCGGCGCACAGCGCGGCGAGACGGTCTGTCAACGCAGTCGAGCGAGCGCGGCGATCGAAGCCGCCTTCGGGGAACGGTCGAGCCCGTCGACCTCCCACAATCTTGCTCAAGCTCGAGCCTGGGCCTCCGCGAAGGCCTCGAGCCTCGGGCGGGCCGTTCCGGTGGATTCCCGAACCTTGAGGGCGCAGGGAAGCAGGATGCGCTCGACCGGGCTCGCGACGTCGCCTGCCATGCGGCGCATCAGCAGCGCCCACGCAGAAGCGGCGAAGTCGTCGACCGGCTGGGCGACGGTGGTGAGGTAGGGCCGGAGCGCCAGCATCCAGTCGAAATCGTCGAAGCCGACGATCGAGACGTCGCCCGGGATGTCGAGGCCGAGGCCGCGGGCGGCCTTGAGCGCTGCGAGCGCGCAGACGTTGGTGAGCGCGAGAATCGCGGTCGGAGGGCCGGCGCGTTGCAGCTCCGTCTCGATCGCGCCCCTCAGGCTCTCGAGATCATGGCCGCCGTAGACGACCCGCTCGCGTCCCGCGAGTCCCGCTTCGCCCAGCGCCCGGCGGCAGCCGGCGATGCGCTCGGCCATGTTCTGCAGGTGCCCGGAATGGGCGAGCATGGCGAGGTCGCGGTGTCCGAGCGCGATCAGATGGCGCGCGGCTTCGTATCCGCCGGTTTCGCAATCGGCGCGCACCGTGTCGAAGACCGGCGATTCGGCGCCCCGGTCGACCAGCACGGTCGGCGGCAGGCGCGCCCCGGAGGCGGCGAGCGAGGCCATCGAGCCGTCGCTCGCGGGTACGGCGATGAGACCGTCGATGCGCCGGCCGACCAGCGCGTGGAGCCGCCGCCGCTCGATCGCTTCGTCTTCGCTGGTCGACGCGAGCAGGAGATCGTAGCCGTCGCGCTCGGCCAGCGCCTCGACGCCGTGGATGAGGCTCGCGAAGAAAACGTTGGTGATGTCGGGCACGATCATGCCCACGAGCCGGGTCGAGGCGCCGCGCAGCGCGCTCGCGGCGCGGTCGACCTGATAGCCGAGCTCGGCGATGGCTGCGAGGACGCGCTTTCGGCTCGCCTCGCCCACCGGGCGGTTGCCGTTCGCCACATTGGAGGCGGTTGCGACCGAAACCCCGGCGCGCGCGGCGACATCGCGAATGGTCGGCGCTTTCGCCAAGGGCGTCGCTCCCGCGGGGCCGGGCTGAGCCGGCTTGTTTTTCTATAACGTTTCATGTCTACGGCCCGGCGGCGGCTTTCGTCAAGGCGCCCCTCCTCGCCTTCGCGTTCGGCGCGCCGCCTGCGGAATCGGCGGCGATATGTCGCATTGGCGCGCGCCGGCATAGCCGGGATCATGCAGCCGGCGGCGGGTCTCTGTCGAATGCGAACTTTCGGCGCCCTCGAACATCGAGCCTTCGTCCTGATCTGGGCGGCCAACGCCGTTGCGCTCGTCGGGATAGCGACGTTCGACGCCGCCTGCGCATGGCTGATGACGTCGCTGAACCCCGATCCCTTCATGGTGTCGCTGGTTCAGACGGCGACCGTGCTGCCCATGTTCCTCCTGACGCTCATGGGCGGCGCGATCGCGGACGTCGTCGATCCGAGGCGTTTCCTGATCGTCAATTCGGCGTTCATCGCCCTGCTCGTCGCGGCCTTCGCCGCGATCCTTTCGGCGAAGCTCGCGACGTCCGCGTCCCTGTTGGCGACAATCTTCGTGTTGAGCGGCGCGTGGGCGTTGAACGCGCCGGCATGGCTTGCGCTCATTCCGGGCCTCGTCCCGCCGGAAGAGCTGGAATCGGCGATCGCGGCGGGCGGCTTCGCCTACAACGTCAGCCGCCTCTTGGGACCTTCGGCGTTCAGCATCGTGATCGCCGTCTTCGGCCTGTCCGCGCCGTTCTGGTTCTTCTTCGGCTGCAACGTCGTGGCCATTGCCCTCCTCGGCCCGCGGCGGGCGCCGAAGCGCTCCGAGGCGAGGTTGCCGCCCGAGCGCGTCGTCAGCGCGTTTCGCGTCGGGCTTCGTCACGCCGTTCACAATCGGCGCCTGCATGCGCCGCTAGCGCGCGCCGCGGCCTTCTTTCTTTTCGCCAGCGCTTTCTCGGCGCTTCTCCCTCTGGTTGCGCGCCATGCGCTGGGGCTGCCCGCGTTCTATGGCGCCATGCTGTCGGCGCTCGCCGTCGGCTCCATCGCCGGCTCGCTGGCGTTCGTTTCTCTGAGGACACGATTCGGGCTGGACCGGGTCGTCGTTCTGGGCGTGGCTCTCACCTCTACCGCGCTCTTTCTGTTCGGCTCGTCGCACGGCGCCGTCGCTCTGCTCGCGGCGAGCGTCGTGGCCGGGTTTGCGGGACTCGTCGTGCTGACGAGCCTCTACGTCTCCGCCCAGCAGGTCTTGCCGAACTGGGTGCGCGCGCGGGGGCTGGCAATCCTGCTGACCGTCGTTTTCGGCTCTGCGTCGCTCGGCAGCGCCGGCTGGGGAAAACTGGCGAGCGCCAACGATCCTTCCACTGCACTTCTACTCGCTGCCGCGGGGGCGCTCCTGACGATTCCGCTGACTTGGCGCTGGAGGCTCGAGTCCGCCGCCGGCGTCGATCTCCATCCGTCGCCGCACTACCGGAAAATGAACCTCGCAAGAAAGGTCGACGACGACGAGGGGCCGATTCTGGTGACCGTGGACTATCGCGTCCGCCCGGCCGACCGCGCGTCGTTCCTGGAA
Organism: uncultured Hyphomicrobiales bacterium; assembly: GCA_903932535.1. Lineage (GTDB taxonomy): Bacteria > Pseudomonadota > Alphaproteobacteria > Rhizobiales > Beijerinckiaceae > Roseiarcus. The sequence continues at coordinate 6,139 of CAIZGR010000595.1, forward strand.
GCCATCGCGGAGATGGGGCGCGAGCGCCGGCGCAATGGGGCCACACACTGGGGCGCTTTCGAGGACGTCGAGGAGGACGGGCGGTTCGTGGAGATTTTCGCGCTCGATTCCTGGCTGGACCTCCACCGCCTGCGCGAACGGGTGACCAACGCGGACCGGGAGGTCGAGCAGAGAATCGAGGCGATGCTGGAGGAGGAGCGCAGAGTCCGCTTCCATGTCGCGCCGCCCCGACGGCCGCGCGCCTCGATCGTCGAGGCGGCGACAATTCAGGCCGTCATGCGCACGCTGGGGGGACGAAGGCGGGCGTAGGGGCGGAGCGTGACGCGCGACGCGGACGGGCTCAGCAGGAGGGCGCGCGTCTCGCGCGCCCGCGGCGGCGAGACGCCGCCCTTCCGATTTAGCAATAAGTGTCACGGTGTTCTGTTTATAGTTTACGACGTTTACGTTTTCCTGCTACCTTCCATTTCTGGGGACGGATTAATAAAAATGAAGCTGGAAAATTGCTATGAGCGAATATGTAACTTTAGAAGAGGCTGCTCTCGCTATTCACACAAATATAGATATCATTTCTGATTATCTAAAGAAAGAAGGTATCGCATCTCAAGTCCGGAGAATTGTATCAGAAGGAGCACTACTATTCAATCTCAACGATCTACTCTATTTACAGACACTTGACATAAAATTAGGAGGACGTATTGATATTTCAGATAGACCTGTCGCGCCAATTTCATTTGCGCGTAGAGACAATAAAATCGATTCGATGCGCCGAGAAATTATAATAGGGGGGGCCACCGCACTTGCCGGTGCAGTTCTTGGTGGTATCGTCAATCTGCCATCTGAACTAATGCATGACCAGATTCTCGCAAAGAAATCCGATAAAGTTGCAAAAGTCAAAGCTAGCCTTCTATTTGATGATCTTTTTGGACATGCTTCTGGAAATTGGTCAGTCGACTTGGGGAAGAATTATGACCACGGCGGCCCTCACTTAGATCATTCTGCCGCTTTGCATGCAATACTTCTTGATCGTATTCCCAAAAAACAAGTAAACAGCGTTTTTTACGTAAAGTCACCGTACCGACTGCCACTCAGGGACCACCACCTTTTAGACGGAGCTTCTTTCTTCCGCGGCGCATAAAGCCTTGATCTCGCTCACGGCGAGCGGTTCCGAGGGTGCAGCTACTGGGTACAGGCGATGGGGAATCCCAGGAGGTCGAAGGCCTTTTGCTGGAGCGGGGTCGGGCGGGTGA
>CAIZGR010000596.1 GCA_903932535.1 uncultured Hyphomicrobiales bacterium
CGCGCCCATCATCAAGGCCAGCCGCCCCTTCAGCAGCGCCGCCGGGCTCGGCGGGCAGCCGGGGATGACGAGGTCCACCGGGAGGACGCCGGCGACGCCGTTCGCGACCGCGTAGCTCCCCGCGAAGGCGCCGCCGTCCGCCGCGCAGGCGCCGCTGGCGATCACCCATTTGGGCGCCGGGGTCGCGTCGTAAGTGCGCTGGAGCGCCTCGCGCATGTTCAGCGTCACCGGCCCTGTCACCAGCAGGACGTCGGCGTGGCGGGGCGAGGCGACGAAGCGGAAGCCGAACCGCTCGATGTCGTAGAAGGCGTTGTTGAGCGCGTGGATCTCCAGCTCGCAGCCGTTGCACGAGCCGGCGTCCACGTGCCGGATCGCGAGACTCCGCCCGAGCGTCCGGGCGGACGCCTCCCTGACCGTCGCGGCCAGCGCCGCGAGTTCGGGATCGTCGGCGCCGGGAGCGGCTTCGGTCAACGGGGGCCGGAGGCCCTGAAGCAGCGCGTTGCGCATCCTAAAGGTCGCATCCCGAGTAGGAGCCGTTGAACGACTTGTTGCACAAGGGGAAATCGGCGACGATGTTGCCCTCGATCACCGCCTCGAGCAGCGGCCACTGCAGCCACGAGGGGTCCCGCAGATGGCAGCGCGCGATCGTCCCGTCATCCGCCAAGCGCACATGGGCGAAAACGTCGCCGCGGAAAGCCTCGACGAACGCGAACCCCTCCCGCGGGCCGCCGGAGAGGGGGAGCGCGGCGCGGATCGGCCCGGCCGGCAAACGCGCAAGCATCGTATCGATCAGGTCCAGGCTCTCGACGACCTCGGCGATGCGGACCCAGATGCGGGCGTTGACGTCGCCGGCCCGGCGGGTCGGAATCTTGAAGGCGAGCACGTCGTAAGGCGGATAAGGCCAGTCCCGGCGCGCGTCGAAATCGCGGCCCGAGGCGCGTCCGACGAAACCGCCGGCGCCGAACTGGCGCGCGAGATCGGCCTTCAGCACGCCGGCCCCGACGTTGCGGTCCTGCAAAGACGCCGTGTTGTCGTAGAGCCGCACGAGCTTGGGGAAAGTCGCCCGCGCCTCGGCCACGAGCGCGCGGATCGCCGCCGCGCCCTCCGGCTCCAGATCGACCGCGACGCCGCCGGGCGCGACAGCGTCCATCATCAACCGATGGCCGAAAGCGGTTTTGGCCGCGCGAAGCGTCCGCTCCCTCAGAATCCCGCAATGGGCGAGCATCAGCGCGAATGCGGCGTCGTTGCAGATCGCGCCGATGTCGCCGAAATGGTTGGCGAGCCGCTCGAGCTCGGCCATCACGCCGCGCAGCCAAAGCGCCCGCGGCGGCGCCTCGGCGCCGAGCGCCGATTCGATGGCTCGGGCGAAAGCGACGGCGTAGGCCACGGTGGAGTCGCCGCTCACGCGTCCGGCGAGTTGGGCCGCGCGATCCACGCCCGCCCCGCGCATCAGGGCGTCGACGCCCTTGTGCTTGTAGCCGAGCCGCTCCTCGAGGCGCACGACCGCCTCGCCCCCGGCATGAAAACGGAAATGCCCGGGCTCGATGACGCCGGCATGGACCGGGCCGACCGGGATCTGGTGCAAGCCCGGCCCCTTGGCCTCTAGGAAGGCGTAGGCGTCGCCCGCGCCGCCATGGGGGACATGGTCGCCGAGCGGATGGCGCAGAGGCCAGCGGCCGTGATCGAGCCAGCGGCGGCCGTCCGGCGCGCCGAGCGCGACAAATCCATAGAGGTCGCACGCCGCCCGCTCGAGCCGGCACGCCGGCGCGTGCAACGCGGCGGCGGACGGGAACGCGCCTCGGTCGCACAGCATGTCGACGATCGCGAGCGCGCCGTCGGCTTCCCGCAGCGCCAGCCGCATCCGGCCTTCGTCGCCCCAGAGGCTGACAAAGGTCGCCTCGCCCGCGGCCATCCGGCCGCCGGCCTCGAACCATTCGCTCTCGCCGGAAAGGCGCCGCGCCCGCCTCATGGACCCCTCTCGACGCATTCTGCGGCCGGCGCGCTCGACGCATGCGTTTCTCCGCCCCGACCCGCCCGCGGGAGCGGGACAGCGTGGGCGCGCCTGCGACGCTCTACCGGTGAGCCGTTCGCGGGAACCGAGGTCGTTTGCGGCCGTGACACGCCGGAAACGTAAGGCGCGCCCCGGACTCTGTCCAGCGCATACCTCGTCGCCGAGACGGACCGGATGAATAGGCGGCGGGTCCAAACCGCCGTCGGGCCATGCGCTCAATCCAGCGTCTCGCGATAGGCCACCGTCGCCAGGGCGATGACGACGACGGTGAAGAGGGCCATCGGCCAGATATCCGGGAAGATCTCGCTCCAGCCCACCCCCTTGAGCAGCACGCCGCGCACGATCCGCATGGCGTGGGTGGTGGGAAAAATGTTTCCGAGTCCTTGCGCCCAGAGCGGCATGCCGCGGAACGGGAAAATGAAGCCCGAGAGCAGGAAGGACGGCATCAGGGTGAACTGGGCGAACTGCATCGCCTGCATCTGGTTGGCCGAAATGGTCGAGTAGGTGACGCCGAGCGCGAGGTTGCTCGCGATGAAGACGCCGAGCGCGCCGAGCAGCAGCGGCAGCGATCCCCGGATCGGCAGGCCGAAGACCATCGACGCCGCGACCAGGATCAGGATCACCTGGATGTAGCCGATCGCGACATAGGGCGCGATCTTGGCGATCATCACCTCGATCGGCCTGACCGGCATGGCGAGCAGGTTCTCCATCGTGCCGCGCTCGCGCTCCTTGGTGATCGCCATGGTGGTGACGAACAGGGTCGAGAACATCAGCACGATGCACACGAGGCCCGGCACGACGTTGAGCACGGTGAGCTGCTCGGGGTTATAGCGGGCGTGGACGACGAACTGGAACGGCGGCGTCTGCGGCGCCATCTGCCGGATCGGCGGCAGGTCGCGGTTCAAGTCCGCGGCGACCTGCCCGAGCGCGGCGACCGCGTTGCCGATCGCGGCAGGATCGGTGGCGTCGGCGTCGATCAGCACGCTCGGGGACTCGCCGCGGTCGACGGCGCGGTCGAAGTCGGGCGGCATCGCGACGACGAACGTCAGGTCCCCGCGCGCGAGGCCCTCCTCCGCCTCCTTCTCGCTGCGCAAGACGCGGATGTCGTAATAGCCGGAGTTGGTCAGCGCGGCGGCGATGGTGCGCGTGTATTTCGAATCCTCGATCGACAAGAGCCCCGCCGGCAGGTGCTTCGGGTCGGAGTTGATCGCGTAGCCGAACAGAAAAAGCTGGATGATCGGGATCAGGATGATGATCCGCAGCGTCATCGTGTCGCGCAGGATCTGGATCGATTCCTTGCGCAGCAGCGCAGCCAGGCGGGCGAACGAGAAGGCGTTCATCGCTTCGCCTCCTGGACGCTGAGCATGTGGATGAAGACGTCGTCGAGCCGCGGCTCGACCTCTTCCCAGACGAGGCCGCCGCCTTTCGCCGCGATCGCCCGCTCGAGGCCCGCGCGGTCCAAGCTCGCCACGCGCAGCGCGCGCCCGAACACGGCCGCCGCCTCGACGCCCGTCGTATGGCGGAGCGCGACCGCGACCCGGTCGACGTCGTCTCCCGTCCCCTCGAAGGCGACGAGGCCGGACTGGGCGACGACCGAAGCGGCCGGCCCCTGCACCACGATCCGCCCCTGCGCCAGATAGACGATGCGCTTGCAGCGCTCGGCTTCGTCCATGTAGTGGGTCGAGACGAGCGTCGTCAGGCCCTCGACCGCCATGTCGTGGATCAGGTCCCAGAACTCGCGCCGCGCCTTGGCGTCGACGCCCGCGGTCGGCTCGTCGAGCAGCAGGAGCTTCGGCTCGTGGAGCACGCAGGCCGAGAGCGCCAGCCGCTGCTTCCACCCGCCCGACAAGTGCCCCGCGAGCTGGTCGCGCCGATTCTTCAGCTCCATCCGCTCGAGGATGCCGTCGACCGCCGCGCGCCGGTTCGGCATCTCGTAGACGCGCGCGACGAAATCGAGGTTCTCAAACACCGTCAGGTCCTCGTAGAGGCTGAAGCGCTGGGTCATGTAGCCGACCTGACGGCGGATTGCGTGCGGCTGGCGGATGATGTCATAGCCGAGGCACTGGCCTTCCCCGCCGTCCGGCTTCAGGAGCCCGCAGAGCATGCGGATGGTGGTGGTCTTGCCGCTGCCGTTGGCGCCGAGGAAGCCGCAGATCTCGCCTTGGGGGACGGCGAGATCGAGGCCTTCGACCACCGCGAGGGCGCCGAAGCGCTTGCGCAGGCCGCGGACGTCGATGGCGGCGGCCGTCACGGGGCGCCTGCCACAGGCGCCTGCGCCGCCGGCGTCACCGTCACCGGCTCGCCGGGATTGAGGCGCCGCGCCGGATCGGGCGCCGGCCGCGCCTCGGCGACAAAGACGAACTTACCGCGCGTCGATTCCGAATAGATGAACGGCGGGGTGTATTCGGCCTTGGGCGCGATGAACGACACCGTCCCGGCGAGGTCGGCCGGGCAGTTGTCGCAGGCGAAATCGACCTTGTCGCCGACATGCACCTTGGCGAGCTCCGGCTCCGGGATGAAGAAGCGGACGAACACGTTTCCGGGCGGCAGCAGCGAGATGGCGGGCGCGCCGGCCGCGAGCGTCTCGCCGGGAAAGGCGATGACGTCGGCGACGAGCCCGGCCTCGGGCGCGGCGACGGAGCGCTGGTCGAGGCGCCACTGGGCCTGATTGCGCGCCGCGTCGAGCGCGTCGACGAGCGATTTCTGCGCCTCGATCTCGGAAGGCCGGCCCATCGGCGCCTGGGCGGTGGAGAGCGCCGCCGTCGCCGCGGCGACCTTGGCCTGCGTCGAGCGCAGCGCCGCGTCCTCCTGATCGACGATCTGCTGCGTCGCCGAGCCGGTCCTGAGAAGCTGCGAACTGCGCCGCAGGTCCTCCTGCGCCCGGTCGCGGGCCGCCTCGGCGTCGCTGAGGTTGGCCTGAGCCTGATCGATCTCGCTGGGCTTGGCGGGGGCCAGAAGGTTCGCGAGCTGGCCGCGCGCCTGCTCCAGCATGCGGCGGGCCTGATCGACCGCGGCGCGGTCCTGAGCGTCGTCCTGCTCGAACAGCGGCTGACCCTTGACCACCCGGTCGCCGCGCGCGACCCGCACGGCGGTGAGGAGCCCGGCCTGGGTCGGCCCGACCTTGACGAAATCGGCCTCGGCATAGCCCTGCCACGCCACAGGCGTGGGCGGCTTCGGACGGAAAAGCACCCACGCGGCGGCTGCGACCAGGGCGAGGAGAACCGCAGGAATAAGGAAACGTCGAATCAAGGCGGGCGCTCGCGGCGGTCGCACATCAAGGGCTGCGGCGCGGACGGCCGCAAGGGGACTCGTTTAGCGGCGTTCGGGGGGAAAGGACATTGGGGCGGAAGGACGCGGGGGGGTGCTCGCGGTCGCGGGGCAACAGGGGAAGGCCGTCCTTTGCGGCGGTTGGATAGTGGCGGGAGAGATTTGCGGTCAGTGGCGGAGAGCGGTGGAACGGCGGGAATTGACGTTGAGCGGACGTTGCGGCCCTCCACGCCTCAATTGGCCGAGGAAGCGGATCTACAACGAGGCCGCGGAGGCCGCCCGGAGTGGGCGTTGTTCTGCGCTCGAACGAAGCGATGCTTCCGGTATCACCCCGCGAAAGGGGAGGGTCCAGAGACGTCCGAGCAATGGTTGAGCCTGTCGTAACAATCGCGCCAGTACGGCTTGAACCGCTCAGTCGTCAGTCTTGGCTTCCTTTGCGCCGTTCGCCGACGATCGAAGCCGGGCCAATTCGCTTCGGAACTCGGACGTCAATGGTTCCGCCTCTCCGACGGGAAGCGATGCGGCGAGCTGCGGAAACAGCTTCTCCCAGCTTGCGGTTTCGCCCTCGCTCCACGGCAGGATTTCGGCTTCGCGGGCCAAGCGGAGGAGCCTGTCGAGGCTCTTGCGGATGTAGGCCACGTCGGGCGGACGCCGTTCAGGTTCAGCAGGCTCGGCTCGGAACAACGGGAGTTGAGTCATGCGCCGATCCTATGCCTCCGGCATGGCGGAATCACGCCCCGGCCAGCGCCAAGTTACGGCGGCTCGGGTCGTTCTCAACAAGATTTCGTTCGTCCGGCGTAAGCTGGTAGAGATCGTAGAGACTCTCGTTGAGCGCGCGCTCGGCGGCGGCGATCGCATCGACCTCGAAGGCCAGCGCCGCCACCCGCTCGATGAATTGCGTTGCCGCAGGCGTGGCGGCGGGCGCGGGCGGACGGCGGAGGTCCGCCGCAAATTGTTTCGCTTCCCGAGAAGTCCCGCTCAGCAGCAGCCAGCGCCAATACGCTTCGGCGAGCGGCCCGGCCGTCTCGTCGAGATAGATTTTGTGGAGCACGACGGCGCCGTGGAAAAACAGGCGGAGTTCGCCGCGTTCGAATCGTGCTTCACGCCGGCCGCCACGATCGAGCGCCGCCTGAAGCGCCTCGATGCGCGCCGCCTCCAACTCGTCAAGCCGTTCGTCGGCCCACTGGCGTCGATCGGATGCGACCCGCAGACCGCCGGGCGCCTGCGCGGCAAGGTCGGGCAAGGTCGGCAAGTCAGGCCACAGCCAGCGCGCCGGATGACTCACCCTTGCGAGCACGGAGAGCCGATCGGTCGCCTCCTGCAGGAGATGGCGGCGTTGCGTCCATCGCCCTTGGAGGCGTTGCGCGAGGACTGCTATTTCGGCGCGTGCTTCCGGGGAGGCGTTCGGGATTGGGAGCGGCGCGATGAATTGCTTATTAGCTTCATACCAACCGCCTTGCTTCGGCTTGCCGACGCGCCGAAAGACAAAGTCAGCAACAGGACCATTCACGGCTCCAAGGAGATACATTTGATCTGTAGCGCCTGACGGCAAGATCCCATTGACCCGCACGTTGTTCAGATATTTCGTTCCATTGGAATCCGCGCAAACCCGCATTCCAGGGACGGTCTGGGCGACTATGAGTTTCGGTACATCCTGCTTGTCGAGATTTTGATTTCGTCCGAAACGATACCAAGTCTCGTCGTCGAACGAGTCGGATTCGCGCTTGCGAAGGTCCGGCTCCCATCGGCGCAAATGAGCCCAGGCCCGTGGAAACCGCCGCGCCATGTCAGCGGCCGGAATCAGGCGCATCACGCCGCGCGCGTCGCGTTCGTAGGGAAACAGAAGAAAGGTATCCGTCTCCGGCTCCTCATAGCGTTTCGCCTCTGGGCCGGAGATCAGCGGCTTCATGATCGCATCTTCGATTTCGACCTCGTAGGGGGCGCCCTTGCCCTTTGGCACGCCCCTGTAGCGGCCAGCCGCCAAGCGTTCGAGGTGGTAGATGTGGTCCGCGCTGGTTTGAATTCCGACGATAATCCCGTTCGTGAGCGATGGATCGTCCAGCCGCACACAGTCTCGGCCAAGCCGCTCGATCAGCGCCCGTTCGGCGCCCGTGGCGATCAGCCATTCGCCGGTTTCCGGGATGGCGCTGTAAGGGACGGCGAACTCCGGATTGGACCAGACAACGTCCGCCATTTCGCCGTTCGGCGCATTGGCGATGCGCAGGATGTCGTTCGGCTCGCGGGTGAAAAATTGCAGCGCCGTATACGTGATGACGTCTTCGAAAATCTGGTGCGATTTGAAATCCAGCCAGCGGTCGAGAGTCCGGCCGCGGCGCACGAGGCGGCGCAACCCTTCGCCGTACTGGTTCACTGCCCATAGGCTCGGCGCGATGTAGGCCATGCGCCCGCCCCGCGCGAGCAGCCGCAGGCCCTTTTCGATGAACGGCAGGTAGAGATCGAAATTTCCGGTCCGCGCGCTCTGATAGGTGTCGCCGCCGCGCTCCCCCGTCAGATAGGCGACGACGTCCGGGTCGACCTTCATGAGATTCTGCAGCTTCACGTAGGGCGGATTGCCGAGCACGACATCGAACCCGCCGTCTCGGTCCGCGGGCCAGACCTCGGGAAACGCGACGCGCCAGTCGAACGCGCGGACGCGCTCCTCAGCCTGAGCGTTCCGCTGGCGCCCGGCCCAGAAATCCTCGCCGACCAGGCTGTTGCCGATGCGGATCGTGTGCTCCAGCGAGGAGAGCGGCGCCGACGCCCGCGCCGAATGCAGCCACAGCGCCAGCTTGGCGATCTCGACGGACGCAGGGTTGATATCGACGCCGTAGAGATTGTCGCGCAGGATCGAAGCGATCAGCGGCCCCTCGTCGACCGCGCCGGATGCGCCGCCGCGCGCACGCTCCCCATCGCGGGCCGCCGCGATCCGTTCCGCCAACAGCCGGCGAAACGCCGAAATCAGAAAGGCGCCCGAGCCGCAGGCCGGATCGACGATCCGGATCGTCTCGAGACGCTCGACATAGGCTGTCGCCGCCGCCGCCGTCGGAGCGCCCTCGTCCGGGCCGGGATAGCCGCAGGCCGACTTGGCGTCCGCGAACCATGGGCCGAGCGTCTGCTCGACGAGATAGTTCACCACCGGCTCCGGCGTGTAATAAACGCCGTCGCGCTTGCGCTTCGACAGCTTCGCGACGGTCTCGCGCCCCTCGAGTTCGCCCTCGCGATACTCCAGTTCGGTGATGGACTGCTCGAAGATGTGGCCGAGGATGTAGAGGCTGAGACTTTCCTTGACGTCGCCGCGCCCGGCGTAGTTGTATCGGGCGCAGAGGTAGTAGAGCGTATCTGTGTCGCTCTCCAGCGACGCCTCGTTCGCCCCCTGCCCGGCTTTGGCGAAAACGTGGTTTGGAATGCTCAACCCATCGATGAGGGCATCCGGCGCGAACAAGCCTCCATTGATCTCCGGCAGGGTCAGGCGGTTGAGCGTGCCGCCGCTGTTCATCAAAGCAAAGAGGCGTTTGAAGAAATCCCACAGCTCCGAGCCGTGCTCGTCGTAGAAGGGCTCCACGCTGCGGCCCTTCAGGAAGTCCCGCAGCATCTGCGGCGGAAACAGCAGCCGTTCGCCCATGTCCTCGCAGAAGAACGCGAAGATGAAGCGGTCGAGAAGTCTTTGTGTGAGCCGCAGCAGCTCGCCCGGGCGGCCCGGGAAAGTTGGATTGTTCAGCCTGATAACGTTATAGAGACGCTCGCGCACCTCCTTGTAGCGGTCGTAGAAGGCGCCTTCGAGCTTGCGCCCGCGCGTCCCCTGCCGCTCGACGAGACGGAGCAGGAGCGGTCGCCCGCCTTCCGAAAGCAACATGTCGCGGGAGAACAGCTTGGCGAAGAGATAGCGGTCGAACCGCGCGTCGTCAGACTCGCCCAGAAGATCGTACTGACCCGACAGGAGGTCCAACCGCCGAATGAAAAATCGAATGTATTCGGCAGGCGCCCGGTCCCACCAGTAAAGGCGAAACTCGTTCATGTCTGTAACGAGGCCCCACCAGGGTTGGACCGGTTCGTTGCCGAACAAGCCGCGCTTCGCGCCCCGAACGTAGTTCAGACACTGCTCGACCGGACTGCGCGTGCTCCCCTTGCGGTTCTGTTTCGCGTCGAGCTTGGAGCGAATGTCCTTGAACTCGCAAAGGACCTGCGGAGTAACGTCCCTGCGACTGCGGAACCAGCCGAGCGCCAGATCCGCTTCGCCCGAGCCGCCGCCTGCCCCTTCGCCGGGCACCGGGAACTTGGCAATGATGGTGTGCTGGTCGGGCGCCACCCGACCCGCTTCGCCGTAGCCCCAAGTCTCGACGAAGAAGGTCTGTGTGAAAGCGCCTTCCGCCTGCTTTTCGTTGAGAAGCGGGCGCGCGTCCCAATCCTGTAGCCTTCTCAACAGCTCAGCATCGGCCTCCGCCGCGTAGGCGCGGTAATCGAGATCGAATTCGGCGCGCAGGAAGGCTCGCGTGATGAACGAGTGGCTATCGTCGAACACAGAAAGGCTCCCCTACGGACGCTGAATTCAGGTCTCTTTCCTACCCCGCGTGTGGCAGTTCAGAAATACGCGCCGGCTGCGGCGCTCTCGATCCCCGCGTTCGCGGGATGACAGATCGCGTTCCCGGACGCAACTTGACGACCTCTCGACCGAAGCCCGCTCCCGGCGGCCTCCCGCCGTCCCGGAGCGAGCGGGAATGGCAACTGAGGATCGGATATGACCGGTTCGCCAACCCCTCGGGGAACGTCCCCTCCTCGCGCACACTTCCCGTTCCGTCTTGGACCGCATCGAGCCGGAAACCGCCGCTCCATCGGTGCGCCTCGGCGAGCCCGAAAACAAGTCCTTGCCCTCCGCGGTCTCTTGTTCTATTTTTGTTCTTACCGGAGGCTATGGAACTCACGCAAATCGATTCGACGCCCGCGCCGGCTGGAGACCGGGCGACGCGCGCGCCGCCCGACATTCCCGCGGAGGAGGCCGCCGCCGAAATCGTGAGGCCGGGAAGTCGTCTTTGTGGCGGTTTTCGGGGTCCAGGCCCTTGGAATCGTTGCTTGCCTGACGGAACTGCGCGCGGCCCGGCGCCTGACGGCGCCGACGAGCCTCGCCCCGCCGCCGGAGCCCGCGTTCGCGGGCATGACGTCCGCGGCGCCCGCCCGGAAAATCCGCTGCGAGGTCTCGATAAGATTGATTTCACGCCCGGACCGGCCGGCCCGTGTCCGTCGTCTGCGGGTCCGCCCGAGCGGCGGCCTGTTTCGCCCGGCGAGACCCTAGCGCGCCTTCTGCGCCCCGGTGAAGATCACCACCTCGTCCTTGCCGACCCGGTCGAGCTGGAGATGCGCCTCCTCGTCGAGCAGGTCGCGGTCGACGCTCTCGGGGCGGAGCGCGGACACGCGGCGCTGCCAGCGCATGCGCTCGGCCTGGAGCGCGTGGAGCTCGGTCTGAAGCGTCGCGGCGCGCGCCGCGTCCTTCTCCGCCGCCTTCAGGCCGTGGGGGCCGTTCGAGGCGCCCCACACCAGATAGCCGCTCGCGACCCCGAGCACGAGGTAGAAGGCGATCGGCACGACGATCGCGCGCAGGCGGGTTCTGACGACCATGCGCCGATCGTGGCCGACCGATGGTTAAGGCCGCGTTACCGTCACAACGCCTTGATGGCGGCGCGGCCGGCGTAGCGGGCCTGCTCGCCGAGCTCCTCCTCGATGCGGATGAGCTGGTTGTACTTGGCCAGACGGTCGGAGCGCGACAGCGAGCCGGTCTTGATCTGCCCGCAGTTGGTGGCGACCGCGAGGTCGGCGATGGTCGAGTCTTCCGTCTCGCCGGAGCGGTGCGACATGACCGCGGTGTAGGCGGCGCGATGGGCCATGTCGACGGCGGCCAGCGTCTCGCTCAAGCTGCCGATCTGGTTGACCTTGATCAGGATCGAGTTGGCGACGCCTTCCTCGATGCCGCGGGCGAGAATCTCCGTGTTGGTGACGAAGATGTCGTCGCCGACGAGCTGGATGCGTGCGCCGAGCCTGTCGGTCAGAAGCTTCCAGCCGGCCCAGTCCTGCTCGGCCATGCCGTCCTCGATCGTCAGGATCGGATAGGCGCCGGCGAGCTTGGCCAGATAGTCGACCTGCTCCTCGATCGAGCGGGTCTTGCCCTCGCCTTCATAGACGTAGCTGCCGTTCTTGAAGAACTCGGAGGCCGCGCAGTCGAGCCCGAGCGCGACGTCGGAACCCGCCTTGAAGCCCGCCGCCTCGATCGCCTTGAGGCAGAAGTCGAGCGCGGCCTCGGCGGAGGGAAGGTTGGGGGCGAAGCCGCCCTCGTCGCCGACGTTGGTGTTGTGGCCGGCCTTCTTGAGCGCGCTCTTCAGCGCATGGAACGTCTCGGCGCCCCAGCGCACCGCGTCGGAAAACGACGGCGCGCCGACCGGCAGAATCATGAACTCCTGGAAGTCGATCGGGTTGTCGGCATGGGCGCCGCCGTTGACGACGTTCATCATCGGGGTCGGCAGGACGCGCGCCGTCGTGCCCCCGACATAGCGGTAGAGCGGCAGGCCCGAGGCCTCGGCCGCGGCCTTGGCGACGGCGAGCGAGACGCCGAGGACGGCGTTGGCGCCGAGCCGCGACTTGTTGGGCGTGCCGTCGAGCGCGATCATCGTCTCGTCGATCTTGAGCTGGTCTTCGGCGTCCAGGCCGGACACGGCGTCGAAAATGTCGCGGTTGACGGCTTCGACGGCGCGCAGAACGCCTTTGCCGCCGTAGCGGCCCTTGTCGCCGTCGCGCAGTTCGACGGCCTCGCGGGTTCCGGTCGAAGCGCCCGACGGGACGGCGGCCCGCCCCATGGAGCCGTCCTCGAGGACCACATCCACTTCGACCGTCGGATTCCCGCGGCTGTCGAGGATTTCACGGGCGACGACGTTGACGATTGCAGTCATGATCGGATTCCTTGCTGGCGTTCTCCGCCGCGCTTTTACGCCATCCCGGCGGCATGCGGAAGACAGACGAAATGCCTTGCCCGCGCCGTGTTGAATGCACATCTGCATCCGCTGCGAAACAATTGACCAATCAACTTGTTGTCAGAAAATTATTGCATGGCAGGGCTGCTTCGCCCCGTGACAGGGGCCGAAAAGTGGACTAGCAATGGCCTCGCGAAAAGGAGGCCGCTGCCAAGTCTTTTTGGCTCCGGACGCCGCAAAGTCTGTGGGAGGACGACACGCTGTGCCGCCTCGAACCGGAGCGCAATCGCCCCGGGACATAAAAAATAATCGAGAGCGCAGAGCGTCTACGAGGACGGAAACGAGAGGCGAGGCGCCCGACGGCGTCTCGCCTCTTGCATGTTGAGGAGTCAACGTGCTCCCTCGACCCCCGCTGGCCCGAAGACGGCGGCGCGCCTCAGCCGCCCCCCGACTCGCCTTCCGCCCATCCCCGGCGCGTTTCCTCGATATAGGCGTCGAGCCGCCCCTCGCCGATCGCCTTGCGCGCCCCGGCCATCAGCTCCTGGTAATAGGCGAGGTTGATCTCGGTAAGCCCCATCATGGCGAGGATTTCGCCCGCCTTGACGAGATGGCGCCAGTAGGCGCGCGAATAATCGCGCGCCATCGGCGAGGTCGAGAGCGGGTCGATCGGGCGGGGATCGTCGGCGAAGCGGGCGTTGCGCAGGTTCAGGCGGCCGGCCCTCGTGAAGACCATGCCGTGCCGTCCGGCGCGAGTCGGCATGACGCAGTCGAACATGTCGACGCCGCGCCTCAGCGCCTGCAAGAGGTCGTCCGGCGTGCCGACGCCCATGAGATAGCGCGGCTTGTCGTCGGGCAGATGCGGGACGACGGTGTCGATCATCGCGAGCATGTCCGCCTGCGGCTCGCCGACCGCGAGGCCGCCGATGGCGTAGCCGTGGAAATCCATGGCGACCAGCGCCCTGGCGCTCTCGATCCGCAGGTCCTTCTCGACGCCGCCCTGCACGATGCCGAACGCCGCCCGGCCGGGCTGATCGCCGAAGGCGGCCTTCGAGCGCTCCGCCCAGCGCAGCGACAGGCGCATGGCGCGCTCCGCCTCCTCGGGCGGGCAGGGCAGCCTCACGCATTCGTCGAGCTGCATCTGGATGTCGGAGCCGAGCAGCCGCTGGATCGCCATCGAGCGCTCGGGCGTCAGCTCATGGCGCGAGCCGTCGATGTGCGACTGGAAGGCGACGCCCTTCTCGCTGACCTTGCGGAGCTTGGCGAGGCTCATGACCTGAAAGCCGCCCGAGTCGGTCAGAATCGGCCAGGGCCAGTTCATGAAGCGGTGCAGGCCGCCGAGGGCTGCGATCCGCTCGGCCCCCGGCGCGAGCATCAGGTGATAGGTGTTGGAAAGCACGATGTCGGCGCCGGTCGCGCGCACGTCCTCCGGCCGCATCGCCTTCACCGTCGCCGCGGTCCCGACCGGCATGAACGCCGGCGTGCGGATATCTCCACGCGGCGTCTGAAGCGCGCCCAGGCGCGCGGCGCCGTCGCGGGCGTGAACGGTCAGATGAATTTCGTTGGTCATGCGCTCGGCCGGTTTGCGCCCCGCGCGCCGATGAGCAGGCAGGCGTCGCCATAGGAATAGAAGCGATAGCCCGCCGCGATGGCATGGGCGTAGGCCGCCTTCGTCGCTTCGAGGCCGCTGAAGGCGCCGACCAGCATGAACAGCGTCGAGCGGGGCAGGTGGAAATTGGTCATCAGCACGTCGACCGCGCGAAAGCGGTAGCCGGGCGTGATGAAGATCGCCGTCTCGCCGGCGAACGGGCGGATGCGGCCGTCGGCTTCGGCGGCGCTTTCGAGGATGCGGGCCGAGGTCGTGCCGACGCCGACGATCCGCCCGCCCGCCGCGCGCGCGGCGTTCAGCGCCTCGGCGGTCGCCGCGTCGACGGCGCCCCACTCGCTGTGCATGACGTGGCTTTCGGTGTCCTCGGCCTTGACCGGCAGGAAGGTGCCGGCCCCGACGTGCAGGGTCACACGATGCAGCGCGACGCCGCGGGCCGCGAGGCGCTCGATCAGGCGCGGCGTGAAATGAAGGCCGGCGGTCGGCGCGGCGACGGCGCCCTCGCGGGCGGCGAACATCGTCTGGTAGTCGAAGCGATCCTTCTCGGCGGGGGCGCGCCGGGCGGCGATGTAGGGCGGCAGCGGGGCCATGCCGATCCGCTCGATCGCCTCGTCGAGCGCGGCGCCGGCGAAGTCGAAGCGCAGCGTGACCTCGCCGGCCTCGCCCTTCTCCTCGACCTCTGCGTCGAGCGCGGCGAGCAGGCAGGCCATGCGCTCGTTCGTCTCGCCGAACCGGATGCGCTCGCCGGCCCGGAGCTTCTTGGCCGGGCGCACGAGCGCCCGCCAGCGGCAATCGTCGATCCGCTTGATCAGCGTCGCCTCCACGCCCGCGACCGCCTCGCCCCGCACCCGAATCCCGTCGAGCCGCGCCGCGATCACCCGCGTGTCGTTGACGACGAGGGCGTCGCCGGGGCGGAGGAAATCGGGCAAGTCCGAGACGCTGGCGTCGGCGAGCGCGCCGCCCGGGGCGACGACGAGCATCCGCGCGCTGTCGCGCGGGGAGGCGGGCGCGAGCGCGATGCGGTCTTGCGGAAGCTCGAAGTCGAAGGCGTCGACGCGCATGTCTGTCCTAACCGCCCGCCGCGCCCTTGACCCGGGCCGCGTGCGCCTTGCTTTGCCGAGCGAAGCGCTCTGCGACTTGTCTGACCGCGACGCAATAGGGCGCGATCTCGCCTCGCAGGTCGGCCGTCATGATCGCCGCCGCAAGCCGCCCGGCTTCCGCCGCGGAAATGGGCTTTCTCGCCGATGGCCCCAACCCCTGGGCCTTCAGCGCCTGCCGTCGGGCGTCGAGGAGAGAAGGATGATTGAGCGCCAGCAGGTCGATCGTCCGGCTCGCGGCTTGGTCGCCGGCATCTGATGGAGCGACGGCGCCGTTGACCCCGAATTTGAGGCGCGTCTCGCATGACGCGTTGAGCGGCGAAACGAAATTGGCGTCGCTGGCGTCGGCGTCGCTCTTCCGTCTTGCGCCGAACTCCACGCCTGCGTTTTCGGAACCCGGCGCGCAAAGGACGAGATTGTCGTAGTCGAGTTGGCGTTCGGGGTAACGGGATCTCGGCTGAATGTGCTCGATATGGAAATCGCGGCGCGCATCGGCCGGCCCGCGGCCGATCGGCGCCATCGTGTAGGCGCAGAGCTTCCCCTGCTCCGCGAGCATGCAGGCGTAGAGATCGCTTCGGATGTCGGCGCGCAGTGCGGAATAGGTCAGCACCTCGGGGGTCTGCTTGTTTTCAGCCTTGAACTTCCGAAGCGCGGCCGGCTCTGAACCCTTCTTGATGAACCTCACTCGGCCGCCTCGTCGCCCTGATGCTCGATCCGCCAGAGGTAGGATTCCGCGCCGACGATATCCGGCGCTTCGCCGATATCGGCCCTGAGGCTCGCGATCATGTCTCGCGCATCTTGCAGCCGGTCGTCGTCGATGGCGTCGAAGAGTTGCTTGATCCGCCGGGCGATCGCCGGATCGCGGCCCTCGGCTTCCATGACGCATTCGAGAACCCAGTTCGAGTCCATCCCGTAGCTGCCGATCGGCCGCTTCTGGCCCTCCGGCGTCAGCAGGACGATTTCCTCCGGCCTCGCCTCGCCGATGACCTGCGGCGAGTGGGTCGTGGCGAAGAACTGGATTTTGGGGAAAATGCGCTTGAGAGCGCCGACGATGTGACGCTGCCACTTCGGGTGCAGGTGAAGGTCGAGTTCGTCGATGAGGACGATGCCGGTCGTCTGTGTCAGGACGTCGATATCGGTTTCATCGCCCCTGAGTACGCAAGCGCGACGGGCAATGTCAGCCACCATGCCGATCAGAGCACGCTGACCGTCGCTCATACCCGCAAATTCCAACACTCGACCATCGGAAAGCCTTACGGTAAGGTCCTTTCTCTGACCGTCATATTCAATTTCTCTTGCACCCTCTACGGCCTCTCGAATTGCATCGCGGACTATCGAAAGCGGGCTCGGAGAAGCCCGGTGCAATCCTGATAAATCGGGAGTACCAACAGGAGAGCCCTCGCGAAGTCTTGCCAACTGCAGGTCAATTATTGTTTGGTCACGCATCCATTCCCGTAGCGCTTTCGAACTCTGCCCAGCGTCCAGCCAATTAAGGTACGCGGCGCTTTTCGGATTCTGGCTGAAGACATCTTCTTCGCGATAAATGTTATTGAACCGCCGTTCTACTCGATAAAAAATAATCAATTCGACTCTAGAAGAAAACATGCCGGACTGGAGCCCGCCGATTATTTTCGCAGAGTTCGCGCTGTTCATACGAAAAAGCTTTGGTTGATACTCAAAAGCAGGGTGCGGCACAGACTCATCGGTAACCTTGAAAACCTCCGCGTCCCATTCAAATTCTGCAGTCAACTTCCAGGGATAAACCGATGTCGACTGAGGTCGGTTTTGATAGAGCGCGGGAATAGCGCGGTTATCTCTGGAATTGAGTATACGATCGGAACTTAGGACTCCACCTAACGCCGCGAGCGGTCTGAAGATGTCCGCCAACGCCAGCAGCACGCTCGACTTCCCCGCCCCGTTCGCCCCGACGAGCAAATTGAAATGCGGATCGAACGGTCCGAGTTCGACGTTCTCGAAACAGCGGAAGTTTTCGAGCTTGAGGCTCTTGACGAAGAAGCGGTCGTTTTCCAAATCGCGCCCTCCTTATCAAGGCCTCGGCGCAGAAACGACTCCCGGCAACTCGACGAACGCCGTCACCGCGAGCGACCCCCGGGTCGCGGCCCGGGGGATGGCGATCCCGTTGGTCGTAGGCGCCCCACGATCCCTGGATCGCCACGCCGCCACGGGACGTCTGTCGACGCCCCGTGGCGGCTCGCGATGAC
>CAIZGR010000597.1 GCA_903932535.1 uncultured Hyphomicrobiales bacterium
CAAAAAACGAGATGTCCACCGGAGAACCGAACACGGCCGCGCATCGCTCACGCCAGCGGAAACCGGCTCGCGGCGCAGCACCCCTCCTGGAGCGGCGTTTTCGGGAAACCCGGCGTGCAGCGCCTCGGCCGCGCCGGACCCTGATTTCTCAGAGGGTTTGGCTATGCGAAAGATATTTGCATAAGTCGCGGTGTTTTGGTATGATTGCACATGACGATTTACGGATATGCGCGGGTCAGTACGCAGGGGCAGACGCTCGACGCCCAGGTTGCGGCGTTGACGGCAGCCGGAGCCGCGCGCGTGTTCCGCGAGACGGCGAGCGGAGACGAGACCGATCGGCGCGCGTTGGTGAAGGCGCTGCGCGCCCTTGAAGCTGGCGATGCTTTGCTCGTCACGCGCCTGGACCGGTTGGCTCGATCCACGCGCGACCTTCTGAACATCCTCGACACGATCGCGAAGGCTGGAGCCGGATTCCGTTCGCTTGGCGACGCATGGGCCGACACCACGACCGCCCACGGGCGGCTGATCCTGAACGTTATGAGTGGGCTCGCCGAGTTCGAACGCGCGTTGATCCGCCCCCGCACTGGCGAGGGCCGCGAGCGCGCCAAGGCCCGCGGCGTCCATATGGGACGCCCGCCGAAACTCACCTTTCACCAGAAGCACGAGGCGTTGAAAGCGCTCGCCGAAGGCGCGGCGACGCGAGCCGACTTGGCGCGCCGGTTTGCCGTCAGTCAGAGCACGATTTCGCGGCTGGCGGAGAAGACCGCGCCTCCGCCCTTAACCGTGGCCGCTCGACCGTCGCTCGACGCCGAGACGGACCACGCGGCGCGCGTCTTCATGCAGCGGCTCGAAGGCAAGTATCCGGCGATCGAAGGACTGTTGTTTGGCAGCCGAGCGCGCGGAGACAACAAGCCGGACAGCGACGCCGACCTTGCCGTTATCCTCAAAGGCGAGCGCGGAGACCGCTACAAAGTCTCCGGCGATATGGCGGGCATCGCCTTCGACGTGATGATGGAAACGGGGATCCTCGTCGATCCGTTGCCCTTGTGGGAAGATGAACTGAAGCGCCCAGAGCAATTCAGCAATCCCACGCTCATCGACAACATCAAGCGCGACGGGTTGCGGCTATGACCAGCCCTGTCACCGCAGCCAGTTATATGCAGAAGGCGCGCCGCACTCTCGAGGCCGCGCGTCTTTTGCTCGCCAACAACGACACCGAGGGCGCGTGCAATCGTGCCTATTACGCCATGTTCGATGCCGCCCATGCCGCCTTATGGGCGGCGGGCGTTCAGCGAAGTGGAGATATTATTAAAACGCATGGCGGGTTGGTTTCTCTCTTCGGACAGGAACTTGTGAAAACGGGCATGGTCAGCGCCGAACACGGGCGCGCCCTTGCCCATGTCCAGAAAACGCGCCTGCTTGCCGATTATACCGCCGATCCTCCCGCCGCTCTTGATGCTCGAGAGGCGATTGCGCTCGCCGAGGCTTTCATTGCCGCCGTGCGAGCGCGCATTAATCTGTGAGGCCATCGGATTCCGGTGGATTCCGGTGACAGGATTACGGTGACAGTGCATTCTATTGACTTCGCCGCCCCTGGCGCCCTACCCTTCGCACATGGCTCGTCTCGCTCGCGTCGTCATCCCCGACCTGCCCTATCACGTCACCCAGCGCGGCAACGGCGGGCAGAGGGTGTTCTTTTCGGACGAGGATTACGCCGCCTATCGGGACCTGCTGCGTTACGGTGACAGTGCATTCTATTGACTTCGCCGCCCCTGGCGCCCTACCCTTCGCGTTACGGTGACAGTGTATTCTATTGACTTCGCCGCCCCTGGCGCCCTACCCTTCGCACATGGCTCGTCTCGCTCGCGTCGTCATCCCCGACCTGCCCTATCACGTCACCCAGCGC
>CAIZGR010000598.1 GCA_903932535.1 uncultured Hyphomicrobiales bacterium
ATCGAGGCGACTGCGGGATCGGCGATGCGGTTCGGCGACCGGCTGTGCGACGTGCTCGGCGACGCGGAGACGCGCGCGTTCCTGCAATTCGCATTCCGGGCCGCGACGGATGGGATGCTTTCGTCACAATCCCATTCGCTGATCCAGGATCGGGTCCGGGTGGCGCTCGCGGCGCAATTCAGCAACGAGGAGCGGCAGCTGCTCAACCGGGCCGCCGAACACGCCGGGCTGGTGTTCGAACTGGCGATGCTGGTGCGCGACGGCCTGCGGGAGGACGGAGCGCACTGCGCCAGGCGCGCCAGGCGCGCCCGCGGTTTTGAGCACGATGCCGACCAGATCGTCGTCGACACACGGGAAGCTGTGCGCCGCCGGCCGGAATACGCGGTGTTCCTGCCGCTGTTGGAGGCGGCGGACGAAGCAGCCGACGCGCTGGAGGATGCGTCGTTCCTGCTGGCGCTCGAACCTTTGCAGGGCAAGGCGCTGGACGCGCTGCAGCAGCTCGCGGACCTGCTGGCGACAGCGTCGCAGGAATGGGTCAAGGCGGTCGGCCATGCCGGCCAGATCGGCCGAGCGACGGGGATCGCCGAATCCGAGGACTTCCTTGCGGCGATCGCCAGCATCGGCAAGCTGGAACACGAGGCTGACGATGCGGAGCGCGGCTTGGCGGCAAGCGCTGTCCAGCATGCGGGAGATTTCCGCCAACTGCATGTGTTCGCCGCCGTAGGCGACAAACTCGAGGCGGCTGCCGACGCATTGAAGAAGGCGAGCCTGATCCTCCGGGAGCAGGTCCTGGAGCATGTCGTCGATGGCTGACGATCGGGCAAACGTCGGGATGGCTGAACTCTACCCTATCCTGCGGGGGTCGGCGCTTGCCCCCGAGGGCGCAGAGGAGGTCGGCAACAAGGCCTGGAACCTGATGCGGATGGCGCGGGCCGGGCTGCCGGTTCCTCCGGCCTTCGTGTTGCCAACGGCGTGGTGCGGACGAACCGACGCCGCGACGAAGCTGCCCGCGGCGCTCGCTCAGGGCGTCAGGTTGCTGGAAGGCGCAACGGGTCACACGTTCGGTGGCGCGCGGCGACCGCTGCTGGTGTCGGTGCGCTCCGGCGCGGCCGTCTCCATGCCGGGCATGATGGAGACTGTCCTCGACGTGGGCTTGAACGCCGAGACGGTCGAGGCGCTGATCCGCGAGACCGGCAATCCGCGCCTGGCCTGGGACAGCTTTAGGCGGTTGGTGCAAGGGTACGCCGAGGTGGTGGCGGGTCTCCCGACGGCGCCGTTTGACGCCCTGGTCGCGGCGGCGGTTGCGACCGCCCAGGCGGAGACCGAGCGGGAACTGGACCATCGCGATCTGCGCACGCTGACTCGCGCGATGCTGGCGAGCTACCGCGACCTGGCGGGGGAGGCCTTTCCGGCCGACCCCAGCGTGCAGTTGCTAGCGGCGACCCAGGCCGTACTGCGGTCCTGGGACGCAGAGAAGGCGGTCAGCTATCGCCGCCTGAACGGGATCGACGACGCGGCGGGCACGGCGGTCACGGTGCAGACCATGGTCTTCGGCAATGCGGGCGGCGCGTCCGGCGCCGGGGTCGGCTTCACCCGCAACCCCGCCACGGGCGCGCGCGAGCTCTATTTTGACTTCCAGTTCGACGGACAGGGCGAGGACGTCGTCGCCGGACGGCGGAACCTGACGGACCACAATCGGCTGCGTCTTGCGCTGCCTGCCGTATGGACGAGGCTGAACGAAATCTGTCGCGTCCTGGAGACGCTGTTCGGCGACGCCCAGGACTTCGAATTCACCGTCCAGTCCGGAGAGTTGTTCCTGTTGCAGACGCGGCGGGCCAAGCGAACAGACTGGGCGGCGCTGGCGATCGCAGTGGACATGGTGACGGAAGGCTCGCTGACGCCGAAGGCGGCGCTGGCGCTGATCGCCGGGATCGACCTCGGATCGGTCGTCCGCACCCGCTTCGCGCCCCCGGCGCCGCCTACGTTGGCGACGGCGCTGGTGGCGAGCCTCGGTGTCACGAGCGGCGCAATCGCGCTCGACCCGGCCGCGGTCCTCCGCCTGGTTGCGGCCGGGAGGCCGGCAATCCTCGTGCGCCGGGATACGGTGACCTCAGACATCGTGGGCATGGCGCAGGCCGCCGGAATCCTTACGGGGTCAGGCGGGCGGACCTCGCACGCGGCAGTGGTGGCGCGTCAGCTCGGCAAGGTGTGCCTCGTGGCTTGCCCTCGCCTCGAGATCGACCTGGAACGGCGGCAGTGCCGGATAGGGGACACCTTGCTCGACGAAGGCGACATGTTGGCGCTCGACGGCAATACGGGGGCCGTTCATGCCGGAAAACTTGCGGTCGTGAAGGAGCGGCCGCAAGCGGCCGTCGCAACCATCACTGGTTGGCGTTCCGCCCCCTCGTCCTGAGCGCCGCCCACCGACCTTACGATGCCGCTCGTATCCGATCCACAGTAACACTAAGTCTTCCCGTTGAGCGAACGGATCAATGGAGCGCGATGCACGCTGCGGAAAAATCGGAGCCCCGGGCTGTCAGGCAGGCTTGTCACCGTCGTCACCACTTATGGGGTTCAACGATTCAATTTCGGAAGCGACGGCAATCCAAAACTGGTAATCCTTGCGACTGCGCGCGCGCTTTGCCTTCATCCTTCCCGTGGTCGTGGACTGAAGGGCCTTTTTATTTCCAAGTTCGAGGACCAAGCGTTGTGCGGTAAGGACAATGGACTTTCCAACATTATTCATCGCAGTTCCGTCCCGCTAACTAGGTTTTGGCCGCTCAACTCCAATTCTTGCCGCGTCCCGCGCCGCGGCGACCATATTGATTTTCCGGTAGCGTGGATCGTCGGTTACCTCTGCGCCAACCCAGTCGGGCAACTGCGGCTCGAGAAGGACGTCCTCCAATTCCACCTCGGCCAGGAGCACGCCGTTGAGTAGACCCTCATACTCATCGATTGCCCAGACAAAGCCTTTATAGGGCACACGATGCCTGATCTTGACCAGCACAGTTTCCGCGCAGAGACTGAGTAATTCCTCGGCGTCCGCTATCGGAATTTCGTATTCGAATTCGGCTCTCACAGGCCCCAAGCGTTTTGTCTTGACGGTCAGCGTCGCGCGATTTGCATAGCTCCTCACCCGCACCTTCCGCCCGTCTGAAACGGCGATCAGGCCGTCAGTCAAAACTTCGCTCGAGACGGCATGCTTGCGCCAGCTGTCATTGGCGATCAGGAATTTTCGCTCGATCTCGATCGCCACCTGATGACCCACCAATTGCGCATCGGCCGCGACACGACGGGTCGCTAGCCGCACTTCGCGCGGCGAACGCAAAGATCGATGCCGCGCGGCTCGCGACGTTCACAATTCGACGGAGGTCCCCAGCCCCGCGGCTCCGGCGCCGCAAGGTCCGCGCCACCAGTTGAAGCCGGTCGCGGGCAAGAACCGCCGTTTTCCTCGACTGACGAATGCAGACTGCGATGCAGCTTCGCGCTTCGCAAATGCGTCGTGCGACTTTTTGCGGAGCCCCGGGTTCTCCATCATTGCGCGTGATCGAAAGGATGGAAGCGTCCTCGAATGGGCGCCGGACTCGAACGAGTGCTCAAACAAGTGTTACGAGTACACTCGGTGCAATACGAGGTACGCGCTTGTCAACTTGTACAGCGCCCGCCCCGGCCTGAGTAGATCCCGAGCCTGTTCAGACGATTTCCCGATGATAGCGTCCTCAGACGTTCCGGCCCGCTGTTCAAGTACGCGTGCGGTAGGCCAGTGGAACGTCCTTTCGCCATCGTCGCCGGCCTCCCCGACGCCTCAGCGCTATACCAACGCGCATCGGGATGACGCTTCGACTTAGGCGATCGCCGGAATTTACGGCATACTGGAGCAAACACAATGCATTGGATCGACCCTGCCTACCTGCCTGAAACGACAGGCGCCGTGGACCGATTTCTCATCAATTCACACGGCGATGCGGACGGCTTGTTGCTGAAAGACGGCAAGGAGGTCCACTTCCCGTCACACATGTCGGAGGCGGTTCTCGCCACTGTCAAAACGGGTGATGCCGTGAAGGTGCGCGGCTTGCGCCCGCGCGGCGTCGACATGGTTGTGGCTGTTTCTATACAGGCCGGCGATAGGCCCTCGATCGTGGATAACGGGCCACCGAGGAAGGAAGGCCCGCACAAAGGGCATGACCACAAAGAGGACAAGCACATAAAGCCCCAAACGCACAAGCGCACCGACGTGGAAGGGGTCGTGACACACGTTCTGCACGGACCGAAGGGCGAGAAGCGCGGGGCTCTGCTGGAGGACGGAATCATCGTGCGGATGCCCGCGCACGCGGCCGAGTCACTCCATGAAAACCTTGCGCCTGGCCGCAAGCTCGCGGCGCGCGGCGCCGAGTTGTCGAACGACTTGGGGACTGTGGTTGACGCCCACGAGATCGGCGTTTCCTTGGCCGCGCTTCACCCCGTCGAGCCGAAGAAGCACGCGCAGGCGGCCTGACAATCAAGGCGGCGGCTTTGCGCGGCCGCCGAACCTCGCCGCCAGCGTACGAAGGAAGCGGCCGTTGCTGGCCGCTTCGGTTTTGTCACGACATTTGTCACATTGATGCCGCTTCGATCGCGGATGCCGCTTCGATCGCGGGGCCTATTGAACGTTGTCGTTGATTTGCGAGGATTCGAAGCCGTCTGGGTCACGCCTCAGATTTTTCACGACCCACTGAGCAGACACCCTCGGATTGCCGGGTACGGCCAACGGACCGATGGGTCAGATTGCGGTCGTTGGCGGAGTGCGACGGTTGCGCCATCCACCTGACCTTCAGGTTGGCGAAGCTCGGCTGTGACCTCATAGCGCCGCTCACTTCAGCAAGCCGAGCGCGTGGGTCGTGTCAGCGCCGTCACGTGTGAACCGAAGGCAGCACGAACTCGACGAGCCAGCGCACGAGGTCGCCCCCGCCGCGCGCGGTGGAGACCACGGCGGAACCTGAAAAGCGCAAATCTCGAGCGGCGGGACGAAGATCGACAGCCCAAAGCGCGGCGCATACTCCGCGGCAATCCGCGACGGCAATGTCACGACGACGTCGCTCTCGGCCGCCGCAGTGAGCGCGGACAGGAAAATTGGGACCGCAGCGACCACCTCGCGCCGCATGCCAGAGTCTCAAGGGCGTGCGCCAGCGCCTTGGGTGCCGGCTCGAGTCCGTGCGGGCGGCGGACAAACAATGGTCGTCGAGGCTGATTCGCAAGCGCGCGAGATCGGAATCTTCCGCATTCCGCCCGATGGGATCAATCATGTGCTTGCGGCTATCGGCGCTCTGGCTGACTTGAACGCTTGAACGGCCGGGCGCCATCGCCATCTCCCGAAGTGCGACGCTCGCAATCAGGCCGGAGCACGTAGCCGCGGCGCCTCTTGCGGCTGAGCCACTTCTCCAGTTCAACTTGGGCGACCGGCGGAGACGGGTGCAGGTCGATCCGCGCCTGACCTGCGCCGCCGATGCGCCCCCAGCGGCGTACGAGGGCGAACTCCTCGAAGAGGGTCGGCTCGATCGACAGGACATAATAGCGCGCCATGTTTCTGGCACGTTCGATCCGCTCAAGCACCAGAACCTGGAGGAACGCCGGGCCTTCCGCTTCCTGGGTCATAGGCCGAAGCTAAGACGCAGGAAGTCGCTCGCGTCCAACGAGTGTTCAGAATCAATTTGGTCGATCTGATTTGGAATCGGAATCGATGCCGATCACTAGGCCAAAAAGCCGGTCGGCGTCGACCTCCGCGAGCGGGGTGGTGCGAACGAACGCCGCAAGGACCGGCGCCCATCGCGTCGTCCGGGGGCAGCGGGAGCCTTCCGTCACCTCGGCGGACGACGGATGCGCGTCGCATTTTCTGCGGGGCGCCTTTCCGGCATAGTTCCCCGCATGTGTAACCTTTACAGCGTCACGAAGGGCCAGTCGGCGATCCGCGACCTCTTTCGCGTGAGCCAAGACCGCGTCGGAAACCTTCCGGCCTTGCCGGCGATCTTTCCCGATCAAATGGCGCCGATCATCAGGGTCGGGCCGGACGGCGAGCGCGAGATCGTCATGGCGCGCTGGGGCATGCCCGGGCCTCCGCAATTTGGCGGCGCGCCGATCACGAACATCCGCAACGTCAAGAGCACGCATTGGCGGCGCTGGCTCGGGAAGGGGAGTCGTTGCGTCGTGCCGGCGACGTCCTTCTGCGAATATGCCGACACCAAGCCCCGCAAGACCCCGATCTGGTTCGCGCTCCGCAACGATCGCCCGCTCTTCGCCTTCGCCGGCCTCTGGACTTCCTGGAGGTCCGCGGGCCCAAGATCGCACCGATCGAAGGCGACCACGAGCTTTTCGGATTCCTGACGACGGAGCCAAACGCGATCGTAGCGCCGATCCATCCGAAGGCCATGCCGGTCATCCTGATCGACCCCGGTGAGATTGACGTCTGGCTTTCGCGGGAGGTGACGGCTGACGCTCTTCGCTTACAAAGGCCATTGCCAGACGACGCGCTGCGCATCGTCGCCAAAGGCGAGCGACAGGACGCCCCTGCGATCGTCTGAACTCGCCCGGAGGTCCTACTCTGATCCGTAGTCATCGGAGCCGACTTCGCCCTCGACGATCAAGGTCCCGGCCAACGCGTCTCCACCGCCCAGTTGATTTCTGACATCAGCCCCCGGAAGGGACGGACCTCGTCTCGCTCGAGCGGGTGTCCCGGATGGGCCAGGGAGTAGGCGAACTTCGCGCGAAACTCTTCGATCGTTCCATCGCGAATCCGCTGAACTGCGTGAGCGCGTTCAACCAGCGGCGTCAGGTCCTCGAGGCCGAAATATATGATGACCTCCTCCCAGCCGCCCCATACGTGGCTTTCCGGCTTCCTGCTCGAGTTCATTGAACGCGCGTACGAGGAACGCGCGCACGGCGTCGAGGTCGAGCGCTCCTCGCAGCACGAGCAACGTGGCGCGCCATCCTCTCGCGCGCCTTCCGCGCCTTCCTCAACGGCCGCCCGATCCGGCCGCCGCCCCGGCTCGCGCCCTGCTGATGCAACTCAGACGAACCATCCGCGTCACCTCTTCTCACGCCAGGGCCACGCGCTCGGTCAGGACAGCGAAGGTGCGGCTCTTGTTGCCCCAGCGGAGGAGGCCCTCGTCGATCAGGCGCTCGACGGTCTCCTGGGGCACCCGACGCTGATTCCGGCGCCTCGCTTGCCGAAAAAGCATCGGGCGGGAGCCGTCGCGCCGCAGCGCGGGCGCCGCCAGCGCGAGCGCTTCTGGATCGGTCATCGTCATGCCGTCTCTCTCATGCGACAAGCGAAAATATCGAGCGGCGTGGCGCAGTACAACAACAACGGCCACGCCGCCCGCTACGTCTGCTCGCAGATGCAGAGCTGCTACGGCGAGGCGTTCTGTCAATCGCTGACGGCTGCGCCGCTCGACGCGCTGGTCTCGGGTCTGGTCTTGAAGGCGCTGGGGCCGGCGGCGATCGAGGCGAGCCTTGCGCTCGCCGGGACCCTCGATGCCGAGCGCGCGGCGCTCGATCGCCATTGGCGACAGCGGCTGGAGCGCGCCGCTTACGAGGTCGAGCGCGCGCGCCGGCAATATGCCGCCGTGGAGCCCGAGAACCGGCTGGTGGCGCGCACGCTCGAGGGCGACTGGGAGAAGGCGCTGACCGAGCAGGCCCGCCTCGAGGCGGAGCACGAGCGCGCCAGGCGCGCGCGCAAGGAAGCCCCCTCCGCGGCCGAGCTGGCCGCAATCCGCGATCTGTCAAAGGATCTGCCCGCGCTCTGGCGCGCCGAGACCACGACGCAAGCCGAGCGCCAGACCATCGTGCGCCTGCTCGTCGAACGGGTGCTGGTCGAGGTCGTCGGGGCCACGGAAAAGGTCCGCGTCGAGTGTCATTGGCACGGCGGTGTCCGCACGGCGCACGCGCTGACGCGCCCGGTCGCCCGGGTCGCGTCGCTGAGCACGTACGCGGCGTTGACGGGGCGCGCCGCGGAGCTGCGCCGCGAGGGGCTCGAATGCGCGCGGATCGCCGAGATCCTCAACGCCGAAGGATGGCGCCCAGCCAAGCGCCGCGACACCTTCACGGCGCAAATGGTTCATCATCTCCTGCTCAGATCGGGCGCGGAGACGATCAAGTATCGCCGGCGACCGCCGCACATCGAGCGTCTGGAGAACGAATGGACGATCCGCGAGCTCGCGGAAGAGATCGGCATGCCGCAGCCGACTCTCTACACCTGGGTCCAAAAGGGACGCCTGTCATGCCGCAACGTCCGCTCCGGCTCGAAACGCGGCGTGCTCGTGCGCGCCGATCCCGAGACGGTCGCGTCGTTGAAGGCGATCCGCTCCATGCCGCCGCCATGGCGCCGTCTGCCGCCGAGGACTGCCGATAACGCCGCCGACCCCGCTACTGATTCTTGAGAGTCGTCATGACTGGTCGATATCGTCGTCTCCCCGGTCGCGATAGAGCTGGCCGAACGCTTGCGTCTCCTCGTCGAGCGAGGTGACGAGAACCGAATATTCGTAGATGTCGGTCGCCTCGCCGATCTCGGCGAAGGTGAGTTGCGCCGCCCCGTTCTCGTCTTCGTAAGAAAGCCCCACGGCGCCCTTCAGACGGCGCCTGAGCACGATGGTGCGCCGCTCGCGGCTCCAGCCTTGCAGACGAACCGCGCTCTCCTTGGCCCAGAAGCCCTGACCCGCGCTGACCCACGCGCGCCCGGAGAGCTTCTCGATCATGCGCCGGACGTTCTTGGTCAGACGCAGCTTGAAGAGATAGGGAAGTTTCCGCGCCTCCGCCTCGCGCATGACGCCCTCGTTGCCGAAGCCGCTGTCGCCGCGCAACAGCGCCGGCCACAGGTCGCGCGGAAGACGGTCGAGGAACGCCCACAGGCCGGGCGCGCCGTGCTTCGACGTATGCTCGTCGCCCGGACTGACGTCGACGTCGAAAACCAGCCGCGTCGAGGCCATCGAATAGGTGTGATAGCAATGGCTCGGCCGTCCCGGTTTCTTGGGATTGTAGCCGAGAACCGCCCCTTCCTGATGGCCATAGAGGGGCTTGATCGTCGTGTCGACGTCGAGGATCCACGGTTCGGCGAGCAGCGGCTCCACGCAGAACGCGAGATGACCGCGAAGCCAGGCGGCGCCTTCCTTTTCGTCGATCATCTTGAACGCGCGCCGGACCGCATCCTCGCTCACGACCTTCGTCATGCCGAGCAACTCCGGCAGCACCCCGTCCCCCCGCACCGCCGCGACATGCGCGTACCGCTTGGCCCCGGCCAGCATCGCAAGCATCGCCGTGCCCAGGACGTCCCGCTTCTTGGGCGCGTTCGGGCTTCCGTACCGCAGCGGGCAGTCCGCGACGAAGGCGTCGAACAGTCCCGCCGTCTTCAGATAGTCGATGAAGAACGGAAGCTGACCGAGCGGCGTCATCGCCGCCTCGTGGTCCCATTCGACCCGCACCGTCCCCTCGAAGCTGTCGACCTCGACCCCGGAAGGCGTCTCCTCGACAGCCAGCGGTTGCTCACCCGGCGGGTGAAGCGAAAGCGGACGGAAATCGCGCGTCATGCCCCACAAAATGCGCGATTCTCGATCTCACGTGAAAGCGAAAACTGATGAGGTGGACGGCGCCCCGAACGGCATCAAGCGTGCCAAGATGGTCGTCGTTGAAAGCGCCATCTGGAAGGGAGGCCGTCCGTGGGCAAGTCTATCATCGACAACTCGTCTGTCACGCGCGTCGGGCTTGATCTGGCCAAGAGGGTCTTCCGCATTCACGCGGTCGACGCGATGGGCTTCGTCGTCATTGCGCGCTCGGTCAACCGCCGAACGCTTTTGAAGTTTTTCGACGCGCTTCCCCGGTGCGTCGTGGCGATGGAGGCCTGCTCCTCTGCGCATCACTGGGGGCGGCAATTGCTGGAACTCGGCTTTGCCGTGAGGCTCATCCCGCCGGCGCACGTGAAGCCCTACGTCCGACGCAACAAGAACGACGCAGCCGACGCGGCGGCGATCTGCGAGGCGGCGGGGCGGCCGGGCCAGCGGTTCGTTCCGGTGCGCTCTGTCGAGAACCAGGCGGCGCTGATGCGCCATCGGGCGCGCGAGCTCATGGTCGGGCAACGCACGGCGGCGCTCAACGCCCTGCGCTGCCATCTGGGGGAGATCGGGGTCATCGCCGCGCAGGGGGTGCAGAACGCCTACGCTCTCAAGCGGCTGGCGGGCGACGGCTTCGACGACAGCGGCGAGATCGTTGTTCCCGATTGCGTTCGCCTCGCCCTCGCCCCGCTCGTCCGACAGATCGACGTGCTCGACGAAGCGATCGAGACGATCGACAGGGAGCTCGAAGCCTCCGCCAGGGCCGACGAGACCGCGAGGCGGCTGATGACCATTCCCGGGATCGGCCCGATCACCGCCACGGCGCTTCTCGCCACGATCCAGGACTTCGCCGCATTTTCCAGAGGACGGGAGTTCGCCGCCTTCCTCGGACTGACCCCGCGAGAGCATTCGAGCGGCGGCAAGCCGCGGCTCGGGCGGATCACCAAGATGGGCGACCGCTACCTGCGCAAGCTTCTGGTCCAAGGTGCCTGCTCGGCCCTCGGCCACCGCAAAGGGCATAACGACGCCCTGCGCCGCTGGGCGAGCGGACTGCTCGAGCGCAAGACCGTCGAGTACAAGTTCAAGCTCGCTGCGGTGGCGCTCGCCAACAAGCTGGCGCGGATCGTCTATGCGCTCGCGACCAAAGGCGGCGATTACGACGACCGGCCGGTCGCGGCCTGAATGAACGGCTCGGCAAGAAGAGTTTTCGCCGCAAGGCGATCCGCATCGAGGGCGACGGCGAAGTGATGTGAACCAACGGATTCGGCTCGGAAGCCCGGGAAAACGGCAGGCGCCGTCACAAGCGCGTCAAACTGATCGGGCGAAGAGCCATGCGGACCAGCATCAGGGCCAGCGGGACAGTCGTGTCCCGCGACAACAGGCCGAAGACATGACCGCCCCGAACCGTTCGCAAAGCCTCAACCAAACCCTTGACCTCGGGGCGCCGTCCAGACATGCCGTTTCTAGGTTGAAGAGCTGCGCGCCGGCGTCAACTGCGCGACCGTGCTCGAGAGGTCGAGCCCGCCGTGGCTTATCGACAGACACGAAAGCTCGCGGCGGTGCCTCAAATACCGCCGCGCCGCCGGCGAGATCGTGATCGTCACGCACGGCGGGGCAGGGTGGTGGGACCCGATGAGCGACGCCAGGGGCGACGTTTTCCGCCTCGTTCAGCACCTCGAGCCCGCCCTCAATTTCGGCGAGGTCCGCAAGGTCCTGCGTCCGCTCGCCGGGGTTCTCCCGGATTTCAAGCCGGAGGAGCGCGCCCGAGACAGGCGCGCTCCTCCCATCCCGATCGCCCAAAGATGGGCGCGCCGGCCGGGCCTGCGACGCCGCTCAGAGGTTTGGCGCTACCTTGCGGGCAGGGGCGTGACCGAGGAGGTCCTGATCGCTGCGGCGCGTTCCGACGTTGTCCGCGAAGGCCGGCACGGTTCCGCCTGGTTCCCGCATCGTGATGCCGCCGGCCTCGTCGTCCACGTCGACATCCGTGGCCCGACCTACAAAGGCTCGCTGACCGGCGGCAGCAAGGCCCTGTTCATCTTTCACATCCGGAAGCCGTTGCGCCGGCCCCGTGTAGTGGTCGCCGAGGCGCCAATCGACGCCTTTAGCTGCGCGGCGATCGAGCATCTGCGCGAGGACACGATCTACGCCGCCACCGGCGGCGACATGGGACCTAGCACGATCGCCGCGCTCGAGGCGCTCCTGCTCGCGCGGAAAGATTTACCGGACGCGCTCCTCGAGAGCGCGGCCGACGACAATACCGCCGGCGATCGCTACGCAGCCCGCCACGAGGCGATCGCCCGGGATGTCGGCGTCCCGTTCAAGCGCCTCCGACCACCGATAGAGGGCGGCGACTGGAACGACGTACTCATATCTTCCGTTTCAGGAGAACGCCCCGATGAAGAATGATCCGGTCCATCATGCCGGACCGACCCGCGCTTTCGTGCTCTTCCGGTCCGGCCGTCGCCTCGATCTTCTCAATCCTCGCTCAGATGGCTGGACCGACGAGGACCTCGCCCACAATCTGGCGCGCATCAACCGATGGGCGGGGCGACGAGATGGCGCCAACCCCTCTCGGGCGCTCAGCACAGCCTGCTCGTTCTTCAAATCCGCGAGATCGAATAGGATCTGAAGCCGCGCGAGGCGCTCAGGGAATTGCTTCACGACGCGTCGGAGGGATTGCTCGGCTGGGACCCGATCGGTCCGCTGAAACCCCACCTCGGCGAACCTTTCCTGCGGCTCGAGCATCGGCTGCAAGCCCTGGTCGGCGAGCGCTACGCCCTGCCGTCATGGGACGCCGCCGCCCATCGCCGGCACAAGGCCGCCGATCGGCTCGCCGCGGCCTCCGAGGCCCGTCACGTCGTCGGCTGGAGCCGCGACGACATGCGCGATGCGCTCGGCATCGTCTGCGAGCCCCTCGATGACGACCCGCTTCCGATGGTCGGCCTCGAACCTTGGGAGCCGTGGCCGCCGCGCCTCGCCGAGTCGATATTCCTCCACCGGCTCGTCTGCCTTCAAGCCACCGCCGAACTGCACGAACGCGATAAGCCATGACCATGTCGTCTTGGAGTAGCAGCGCGTCGATGCCGGCCGGTCCCGGCATGAGACGCAGTTCTCGAAAGCGGACGCCGTGCGGGCATGACGCCGCGGCGAACATGGGGTGAGACGGGTAGGTAGTTTCCGAGTCTGTCGGCGAGACATGATGTTTGTAGGGTTATGGCCTCACGTCCCCACAGCCGCGAAGACACGGCAACGCGTCCTTCGATATCCGTCACGACGGCGCCAACGACGTGACGGACCGCCAATTCCTCTGGTTGGATACGTCGTCCCGCTCGGCCAACATGGACCGCCAAAATGGAAGCGCTCTCTCGGCGCAAAGTGCTGCTTGCGGGACTCGCGGGCGTGGGCGCCGCCTCCGCCGCTGCCGGCGGCGTTGTATTGATCAGAAACGCTCACGAGGCCGGCGCTTACGACGCCGCCGTCCTGGACACCTGGAGGCACAGTGACAGCTTCGAGACTCCACTGCCCGCGGCCTCAAGAGAACTTGTTCGTTACGCGACGCTGGCCGCCAACAGCCACAACACGCAACCGTGGCGGTTCCGCATTTCCGACCGTTCGATCTCGGTCGCGCCTGATTTGGCAAGAGGTTTGCCGTCTGTTGATCCCGACAATCATCATCTGTTCGCCTCCCTCGGCTGTGCAACCGAAAATCTCGTTCAGGCGGCTCGGGCTTTCGGACTTCGCGCGACCGCGAGCTTCGACGCGGCCGCCGGCGGCATAAATGTCGACCTCGAAAGATCCCCTCCCATCAAGAGCCCGCTGTTCGAGGCGATCCCGCAACGCCAATCGACGCGCAGCGTCTTCGATGGGCGCGCCGTACCCTTCGAACACCTTCGCCTTCTCGAAGCCGCCGGGAATGGCGACGGGGTGCAGTTGCGCCTCTTCACGGAGCGCAAGCAACTTGAAGACATTCTCGCCTATCTCGTCGCCGGCAACAGCGCTCAGATGGGCGATGCGGCCTTCATCGCCGAGCTGAAAGCGTGGCTGAGGTTCAACTATGCAGAGGCGCTAGAAACAGACGATGGACTGTTTTCAAAAGCGTCTGGCAACCCGACCCTGCCGAGTTGGCTGGGCCGCCTGATTTTCGGCCTCGTCGTCACCAAGGACAGCGAGAACAAGAAATACGAGGCCCAGATCAGGAGTTCGTCCGGCGTCGCAGTCTTCATCTCCGACAAGAACGAACCGGCCTCTTGGAGCGCAGCAGGGCGATGCAGCCAGCGGTTCGCCCTCCAGGCGACCGCCTTGGGCATTCGGCATTGCTTCATCAACCAGCCTGTCGAAGTTCCGGCCGTCAGAGGCCAATTCGCCAACTATGTAGGCGCTGGCGCCCGACGCCCCGACCTGATGATGAGGTTCGGTTACGCTCCCGAACTGCCGAGATCATTGCGGCGCGCCGTGGATCAAGTGCTTCTTCCAGCGTAGCGTCGTCGCGGCGCCGATCGTCATTTCGAGACCCGCGTCTCGCCTTGGAAAATTGTCGGCCAGGCTGGGATTCCGGACCTACGCGCTTGAAGCCCCAGTGTCGCACGTCAGCGCCGGACAGTTCCCGCTTTCCCACGGCAAGTTTGACCGAGAGCCTGTCTTGGCAACCAACCGCGTTCGCAATCACGCTCTGGTTTGCGGTCGTCCTCGCCTTGCAAAGATCGTCCTCGGGCGTTGAGGCGCATGAACCACAAGAACAAATGCGACATGGATGAAACCGATGATCAACGCAGGTCGCGACTGCCCGCCGCTGTTTGGGGTGACGACATAGAACGGGCAGAAAACCACGCTAGAGCGGGATGATTTTTGGCTGAATCGGCGATTCACGAATCAGCGACGTTGTGATTCAAGATTGCTGGCTGGTCGGAGGTCAGCACGGGATGGGACGGCCATATTCGATTGATTTGCGCGAACGTGTTGTCGCTCTGGTTCTGCAAGACGGGCAGTCGCGGAACAAGGCGGCGAGTCATTTTGCGGTCGCGGTGAGCACAGTGGTGAGTTGGGTCAAGCGCTATCAGGAAACCGGCACTGTAGAACCGGGTCAGATGGGCGGGCACAAGCCGAAGGCGATCCGCGGCGAGCACGAGATGTTCCTGACGCAACGGGTTCGGGAGGGGGCGTTTACGCTGCGCGGCTTGGTGGGCGAACTGGCTGATCGCGGTCTCAAAGTTGACTACCATTCGGTGTGGAACTTCGTCCACGCCGAAAAGATCAGCTTTAAAAAACGTATGGCCCGCCCCGTTTGCAAGGGGATTTTTCGGGATCGCCTGTAATCAGTCTGCTTCAACGTATCCGGTCTCGGAGGCGTCCTCCGGCCAAGATGGAGATACGCGCGCTCCGGGCCTCATAAAACTCTCGGCGTCGAGCGCCGTTTTTTAAACCAGGCTTCCGGAGCGCCGTTCGACTGTCAGGCCATCTCGTCGTCACCCTCTCGCAAACATCCGTTAGCCGCTCGACGCTTGCCGTCGAACCGGCTGAACTCTACGCCGTTGCCGGCATCCGTGTGGGCGTGGCGGCGAACCGTTCCCCGCGTCGCAGAACCGCCCAGGCGATCCTCGCCAGCTTGTTGGCGAAGGCGACGACAGCGACATTGTGATGGGCCCTCATCATCAGCGCCTTCGCCCACCGACCGAGCGGCGTGTCGCGCTCCGCCACATGGGGCAACGCGGCGCGCGCGCCGTGGATCAACTGCTTGCGCAGATACTTGTTGCCGCGCTTGCTGATCCCCAACAACTTCGGCTTGCCGCCGGTCGTGAACTGCCGCGGAACCAGACCGAGCCAGGCGGCCAGATCGCGGCCGCGGTCGAAGGTCTCCCCATGACCGATGGCGGCGACGAGCGCCGATGCGACGATCGCGCCGACGCCGGGGATGGTCGTCAGGCGGCGCGCCTCTTCGTTCTCCTTCGCCCACCGGACGAACTCGTCGTCGAAAGCCGCGATCCGGCGATCGAGTTCCGCCCATTGTTCGCGCGCGTCGGCGACAAGCATGACCATGCGCGGGCTCAGATCGGCTCCGCCCCGTTCGCCCATGAGCTCAGCCACAAACTCCTCGAGCTTGCGTCTGCCCTTCGGCGCTATGAGGCCCCGTTCCAGCAAGATCGCCCGCAGTTGATTGGTCAGGGCGGTCCGCTCGCCGACCAGTCGGTCTCTCGACCGATGCAGCGTCTGTAGATCGAGTTGGTCCTGGTTCTTCAGGTCGACGAAGCGCATCGTCGGTCGCGTCGCCGCTTCCGCGATCCCCTCAGCGTCGCGGTCGTCGTTCTTCTGCGCCTTGACGTAGGGTCGGACATATTCCGGCGACATGAGCCGCACGTCGTGGCCGCGCGCGGCGAAGATTCGACCAAGGTGATGTGCGCCGCAGCAGGCTTCCATCCCAACGATGCATGTCGGTAGCTTCTCCGCGAGACCGATCAAGGTCTCTCGCCGGACTTTTCGACGCATGACGACCTTGCCGGACGCGTCGAGTCCCACCATGCTGCAGACGTTCTTGCCGAGATCCACGCCGAGAACAGAAATCGCCGCCGAAGCCATGCCCTATTCCTCCTTCTGATTCTCCAGCGAGCCTACAATACGCCGGAGGGAGGGGCGGGCCATTCCATAAAACAGTAGTGGCGAGCGAACGCGACCGGCCCGACGTCGCGCGCCGACGAGAACAGTGGATTGAACTGCGCGGCGACAATTAAGTTGGCCGGTTCACCGACAATTATCTTGGCCGGTTGGGGCGTCCGCGATCGCCGCCTGAAGGGAGGGGCGAAGCCCCGAGCGGAAGGCGGCGATGGCGGACGGCGGTTTCAAGTCCCCCTGAGGGGACG
>CAIZGR010000599.1 GCA_903932535.1 uncultured Hyphomicrobiales bacterium
CCAGCTCGGCCGCCGCTTTGCCCTGCGGCCCGAGGGAGTCTAGGTTGAAGTTTTGATTCACCGCCTCGGCCGCGAGCCCCGGCACCGCGCCGGAGGTCGCGCCTTCGCGGAGCAACCCCGGCAACGCCGCGAGGATCTTACTACCGCCTCGCTGCATCGCCTCGACGGCCAGCGCGGCCCGACTGACCGCGCCGCCCAACAGCGCCGAGGTCGCCCCGGTGAGTCCCGCCGCGAGATAGCCCTCGCCGGGCGAAGCCGGCTGCGCGACGTCGCCCAGGCTTGCGTGGACCGGACCTTCATTCAGCCATCTCGAATTCACCGTCTTCGACGGATCGGCGTATTCTTGTTGGAGAAAATCCTTATTGAAAATAAGAGGGTCCACCACCTTCCCGACCAGCGAAGCGGCTTGAAACGGCGCGTTCACGAGGGCGGAAGTGCCGTTTAGGAGCGTCTGGCCAACCAGCGCAGGACCGTGGAGAAGGTCGCGGCCGACGCGGCCCCAGGACCAGCCAGGGTCGGCCGGAGGAGGCGAAGACGTGCCCCCACTCCCCACCATCCCCCTTACCGCCGCGTTGACTTGGTCCTTCGGCATGTCATCGGGGAACTCAACAATCCTGCCGTCTCCAAGGTCAACCTGCATCGGACGAAGCTCCTATTTCACTTCCTCGACCAACCCTGTGGCAGGGTTCCACCGATGAGTTACTTTCGCCGGCGACGCCTTCACCTCGCCGGTCTCGGCCGGGTTAATTCCATGCTTCGCCAACACCGCGCCGAGGACCTTCTCGGGCGGATGGTCTTTCAAATACTGCGCTTCGGCCCCGGTGAGATCGCCGCCCGTTCGGGCCGCCCAGTCGCGCTCGTATTCCTGCTGCTCTAGTCGCCACTTTCCCATCGCCTGGATGGACTCCCCCACCACGATGTTGCCAAGCGGGGTCTTCGACAACGACGGAACGGAGTCGAGGGCGTTTTGCAAGACCCCAAGGCCCCTCTCGCCACCGCCAAGCTGCCCGATGAGCTGAAACGCCGTCTGCCTCGCCTGCTTCTCCATCGACTCGTTCCCAGCCACCGCGAGGGGGTCGAAGACCGGCTTCGCTCCCGGATTGACCCAGTCGTTCGCCAGGTTAACAATCTTCGCCAACGTCGTACGGCTCTCGCCCGCGAACCCCGGTGTCAGCATCCCACCGGTCTTCGCCGAATTATGCGTCTCGGCCAACATCGACCCGATCGTCGCGTTGGTCTGAGCGATTTGGTCGTACATCGGCTGCGCGTCGTCCCAACGCTTCGCGGCGGACTGCGCTATCTCAGCCTGCATCGGCGACGCGAAGGCTTTCGTGCCGGTGAGGTTGGTTCGGAGCTGTGGCGGCAGCGCGGCATCGGGGGCGAAGAGGGCGGAACCGTCTTGCGCAGGGCGTGGCGGCGACGAGGTGGATGGCGGCGGCCCCGCAACCAGCGGCGACGAAGAGACCGGAACCCCCGACACGTAGCTCTTGCCACCGCCGGGCACGTCCACCATCGTCGGCGGCAACCCCGCGCGCTGTTGGCCCTGGATCTTCATCTCCTCCTGTTGCGCGGTCGTCGGCCCGGTGCCGAGCACGGTCGCGTTGAGCGGCCCTGCGCCGCCACCCGACGCGATGACCTTGTTCGTCTGCCCCTGCGGCCCCACCACGTCGGTCAGGGTCGGCGCGACTCCGCCTGTCATCCCGTACGCCTTGTCGAGCGGCAGGCCGAAAGCAACCCCAAGATTCCGCGTCCGCGACGCGATCTCGGCCCGCGCCGCGTCGGGGTCGTCGGGTAGGTTCGCCGTTAGAGAGTCCTTAATCGCCCCGTAGGATTTCGCCATGCTCCGCTGCACGCTCGGTGGCTGCCCTGCTGTGGCGGCCTTGAACGCCGCGTCGAACTTTGCCTGGTCGCCCCCCGTCGCCGCGAGGGCTTGGGTGAGGCCCTGTAGCCCCGTGTTCGCAACACGCTGCTGCAACTCCCCGATGGCGGTCTCGACTTGCTGAACTTGCGCTCCGGCGAGGTTGCTGCTGCGGAAGTTCGCGATCTCCGGCGTCACAAACGGGGCGTAAGGCTGATGCGACGCGCGCGCTATTTGCTCCTCCGGCGAGAGCCCCTGCGAGGCCCAGACCGTGAGGTCCTGGCCGAGCTGATGCCGCGCGGACATCTGCTGCTGGAAGAGGAGATTCTGGTTCTGCCGGTTCCGCATCTCGGCGAGTTCGGACATCATCCCAACTACGCCACTCGCGCCGGCGACCCCGCCGCCCTGCTGTGGCGGCGGGGGGCCAAGGTTGGTGTCGACGACGGGGGAAACTCCATCGGCCATCGGGAAGGGTCCTTAGTGCAAGAGAGCGGAGGGCGGGGGCGGCGACGCAGCGCCCGCATCCGGCTGCGCGAGCGCCGGCGACGCGGGGGGCGCAACCGCCGCCGCGTTCACTTTCGCATGCGCGTCGATCAGATGATGCACCGCAGCGACGCCTAGCTGATGCTGCGCGAGGGCCATCGCCGGACGCAACTGGGCTTCCGCCGGAGCGATGATCCCCGCTCCGGCGGCCTTGAGCCACCCTGCGAGGGCTTCCCCACCCGGCGGCATCGGGCCGACGCCCGCCGGGGTGTTCCCGGCAATGATCGCCGCGAGGTTCTTGGGGTCCGCGCCATGAGCAACGAGGGTCGCCATCTCGTCGAGGACGTCGTCGTCCGTCACCGCATCGCCTTTCTCGACGAGTTTATCCAGGCCCTTCCGAACCCGGTCAAGCTGGTCGTAGACCTTCTTCACCGCGTCGAACCGGCCCTGGGCCTGCCCGAGCATCTTTTCGGGGAGGGACGGCGCAGAGGATGGCGTAGGGGTGGCCGTTGATGTTCCATCGTTCCTTGCAACCGGCGTCATCCCAGGAAGACCTTCCGCATCAGTAGTTACGGACCCCAACAGAGGTGACGTAGTATTTATCATATATTAAACTCCTCCTTGTCCACCCGCTTGTCCGTTATTCGCAACACTAAACCCAAATAACGGGCTGGTGTAATCTCCTGTTGTTGTACCGTACTGCGCTAGCGCCCCTTGCGACGCTGCCCCCCCGCCGCCGAGCGCACCATAGAGCAACGCGGAGTTCCCGACGCCTCCCAGCGCGTTGTTCACCGCACTGGTCGCTCCGACGGTCCCAGCGGCGCTCCCCGCAGCCCCCGCCGTCGTGAGCGATCCATACTGCCCCGCGCCGGTCAGGAGCGCATTCGCGCTCTGGCCTCCCGCCGTCTCGCCGACGCCCGCGGTCGCTGCGCCTGCACTTTCGCCCGTCCCGACGATCCCGCTGAGCTGGTTGTAAATCTGCTGGTTCTGCGTCAGGTAGTTCTGGAACTGTTGCTGATACGTCGTGCCGGCAAGGCCTTCAGCGTAGTTCGCAAGGGCTTTCCCGAGCGGCCCGGAGGGGCCGACCCCTGGCGTCTGCCCGCTCCCGACCCCAGCCACCGCGGAGCCTTGCCCCTGTGCGGACGACCCCGCCGCCGTCGCCAGTTCGCCCTGCTGAAGTGCAAACTGATACCCCGGCGTAGCCGCGAGCGCCGAAGCCTGCGCGCCCGGCGTGGCCGCGAAGGGTTGCGTCAACGGACTTGTGAGCGGATTCCCGCCAGCGTTGGTCCCAGTGAGGCCCTGCAACTGCGTCAACGCCGACGTTCCCGCCCCGACGAACGGCGCAAGGAGGTCCTTGTTCTCCCCATAAATCTGTTGGATCAGCGCGTTGGACTGCTGCGACTGTTGGAGCGAAACGTTCGCCGCATTGTTCGCCGCGTTTGCTTGCGTCTGGCCGGCCGACATCGCGCCGAGGGCGCTAATCCCGCCACCGATGATACTCGCCCCGCCACCGATCAGCGCTGCGGTTCCAAGTCCCATCACTGCGCTCCTGTTTCCGTCGGGAGGTCTAGTCGCCACAACGTCCCGGCTTCGGTCGCTCCGACACGCCGGAACATCGTCGCC
Source organism: uncultured Hyphomicrobiales bacterium (assembly GCA_903932535.1). GTDB lineage: Bacteria > Pseudomonadota > Alphaproteobacteria > Rhizobiales > Beijerinckiaceae > Roseiarcus. Next base: position 3,965 of record CAIZGR010000599.1, read on the forward strand.
ATTCGCCCCCCATCGCCCCGCGTGCCGTCACGGAACCAAACCTCGCTCACGCCCCGCGCCCCAAGCCGCCGGAGGTTCTCCCGCTGGAGTTTCATTCCGAGTCCCGGCCAGTCCGGCGACGCGAAGAAGGTCGTCTCGACCGCGCTGATGCGGCCGGGGGCTTCCCGCGACGGCGTAAGCTCCGTCATGAGGTAGCCAAACATCCGCCCGTTGCTCCGCGCGGTGACGATCTGCAACGCCCCCGCCGCGGCGATCTCGCGGAGAAGGGGGAGGTTCTTATCCCGCCACGCATCCGGAACCTCGCCGACCGCCCCGGCGTGGAGGGCGAAGAGTCTCCGCGCATCGCGCAAGAAGTCGTCGAAGGGTTCCTCCGCGAACACCAAGTCCGCCGTGACGTCCGGCACGTCGCGCGCCAACGCCGCAAGCATCGCGCCTTTTGCGAGCCCAGCCATCCGCCGAAGCTGTGGGGTATACGCCG
>CAIZGR010000600.1 GCA_903932535.1 uncultured Hyphomicrobiales bacterium
CCTCAACATCAAGGACCCAGAGGCCCACCGCCTCGCCCAGGCGATCGCCCGGGCGACCGGCGAGACGATGACCCGGGTCGTCACCGAGGCCCTGCGCGAGCGCCTCGCCACGATCGAACGGAGACGGGCGCGCGCCAGCGTCGAGGAGTTGCTGGCGATCGCCGACCGGGCCGCGGCGCACGTCAAGCGCCCCTACCTGGACCACGCCGAGCTGCTCTACGACGAGCATGGGCTGCCGAAATGATCATCGACATTCGGCGCTGGTGGCGATCCTGTACCGCGAGCCGGAGGCCAAAAGCTTCGTCGAACGGATCGAAGCCGCCGACGTCTCACGGCTCAGCGTCGCCAACCATGTCGAACTCGCGATGGTGATCGAGAGCCAGCTCGGCCCCGACGGCGTGCGCCAGGCGGAAGCGTTCCTGCGCCGCGCCGGCGTCGTGGTCGAGCCGGTGACGCTCGAGCACGGCGAGCTCGCCCGCCAGGCTTTTCTGGACTTCGGCAAGGGCCGGCACAAGGCGGGTCTCAACTTCGGCGACTGTTTCGCCTACGCCCTCGCCAGAGCGACCGGCGAGGCCCTGCTGTTCAAGGACGGCGATTTCGCCCTGACCGACATTCGGCGCGCATGATGAGCGGCCTTTGCATCGCTCCCTGCGAGCCCGCGCCGCGAGACGCTTCCCGAAAGCGGCTGCGCCTCGCTCGGTCGGGACGGCGTCTATGAGTTCGGACCACCCCCCTGCCCTGCCCGACCTCGACCGACCAGACGGAGGCCCTCTCCCGGCAAAGCTCGAGCCGCTGGTCGAGACGGCGCGCGCCTACGCCCGCGCCGCGACCTCACAGAACACCAACCGGGCCTACGCCGCCGACTGGCGCGACTACCTGCGCTGGCGAGCCCGCCAGGGCCTCGACTTCAAGCCGCTCGCCGACCCGGAATGCGTCGGCCTCTACCTCGCCGCGCTCGCATCCGGCGCCAAAGGCGCCGGCGGCCGGCCGCGCACGGTCGGAACCATTGAGCGGCGGCTGTCCGCCCTCGTCTGGAATTTTTCTCAGCGGGCCCTGCTCTTCGACCGCAAGGACCGGCACGTCGCGACCGTGCTCGCCGGCGTGCGCCGGACCCACGGCCGGCCGCCGGTGCAGAAGGAGGCGCTGCTGCCGGAGCATGTCGTCGCCATGCTCGACGCCCTGCCCCCCTCCAATCTCAGAAACATCCGTGACCGGGCGATCCTCCTCATCGGCTTCGCCGGCGGCCTGCGCCGCTCGGAAGTGGCAGGGCTCGTTATGAGCCCCGAGGATTCCCTCGAAGGCTCGGGCTGGCCGGAATTCTTCGAGGACGGGGTCCTGCTCACCTTGCGCGGCAAGACGGGCTGGCGCGAGGTCGAGATCGGCCGCGGATCGAGCGAGCGCACCTGCCCAGTCGCCGCGCTCGAGACGTGGCTGAAATTCGGGCGGATCGCGCGCGGGCCGATCTTTCGCGCCGTGGTCGGACGCGAGGTCGGATCGGAGGCGCTCAACGACCGCCACGTCGCGCGCTTGGCCAAACGCCTCGCGGTCGCCGCCGGCGTGCGCGGCGACCTGTCCGAGGGCGATCGGGAAGGCAAGTTTTCCGGCCATTCGCTGCGCGCCGGGCTCGCCTCCTCGGCCGAGATCGACGAGCGCTACGTCCAGAAACACCTGGGCCACGCGTCAGCCGAAATGACCCGCCGCTACCAGCGGCGCCGCGACCGCTTTCGTGTCAATCTCACCAAGGCGGCGGGGCTGTGATCGCGGGAACTGGCCTCCATTCCCGAGCCGCCTGGCCTACCGCACGATCGGCGGCAGTCCGTGGGCCCAATCCGCTTCCGCAGCTGCGTGTTGGACTCGTTGACAACAACTCCAACTGTTGTCATTCTCTCCAACATGAAGGCGGAATTGCTGCTCCGCGAGCGCCACCTGATTGCGGAGGATGCGTTCGTCGAATTCCGGATCTGGCGCGTGCCGAACGCGGTATCGGGTTCGGTACACGACTACAAATATGCGTTGGCTTATGTGGTCGCCGGTCAGTGCGTGCTCCGCTACGACAACGAAGCCGGTAAGGGCGACCACAGGCATATCGGGGCGGTGGAAACGCCCTATCGGTTCACCACGCCGGACGCGTTGCTCGCGGATTTCTGGAACGATGTCGAGACATGGAGGCCCGAATGAACACCGTGACCCTCTCCGTCGCCGCCGCCGAGGATGCCAGTCGGCGTGCGCGCGCCGCGTTCGACGGCAAGGCCCAGGGCGCCCACATCTCGTTCGCCTCGGCCGAGTTGCTGTGGAAGGTGCTCACCGCCAAGCGCTGGGAGTTGCTCAAG
>CAIZGR010000601.1 GCA_903932535.1 uncultured Hyphomicrobiales bacterium
CCTCTTCCTCTCCCTCCCCGCACACGCGAATGCGCATTCACATGTGCGGGGTTAGAAATGTGTGTGTTGGGGGGCGCGTGTGTGGTCGGAGGACTCTGAAATGGCCGCCGCCGCAAAAAGCCCCGCCCTCGCGCCGCCCGAGCCACCCCACGCCGCGCCATACAGCGGCCCCGTCGCCGACCACCCGATCTGGCCGCACCCCCGCGCGGAAATGACCGATCCGACCGCGATCCGGCTGCGCCTCGCCGCCGACATTTTGGCCGCCCGCGCCCGCGTTGGCTACACCGACGCGCACCATGCGCTCGAGGCCGGCTGGACGCCCGCGCAGCTGGGCGAATATTTCATCGACACCCTTATGACCCTCGGCCGCGAAGGCCGCCTCCCCCGCATCGAAAAGGCCGCGAAATGAGCATCGAATTTCCCGTCTCCACCGCCGCGCTGCGCCACGAGGAGCGCCAGAGATTGCGCTTTGAGGCCGCATTGATCCTCGCCCTGGGCGCCGCCGCGACCGTCGCGCTGCTCCTCGCCGCCCGTCCCGCCTTCCGCGCCCCGCAAACGCCGCTCTGCTTCGAGGTCACGCCCAAGGCGACCGACGCGCTGCCGGCCTTCTTCGGGAGCCGGGAGCCATGAGCGCCCATCGCCGCCGCACGGTCCGCATCACCAAGGAAGTCGATGTCGACATCACGATAGAAGATTTCGAGACCGAGGACCTTCTCGACGAACTTCTCGCGCGCGGAACGATCTCCAACGGGCAGCATAAGGCGCTTTCGAAGGAGCGGGAGATTCCGAGCCTCATTTCTTTCGACCCGGACGAGATGGAGCGCGCCCTCTGGCGTCTCAGCCTGCGCGACGCGGACGGCGCGCTGTACCACCTCGAAAACGCCATCCCCGCCGCGCGCGGCCTCGCCGCCCTGCTCGGAAAGCATTGACATGACCACCACCCCGCGCCCCGCCACCCCCGCCGACAGCCTTGACGATGCCCTGCGCCGCCACGAACACCGCCGCCTTTGCTATGACGGCTGGTTCTGGCCCGTCAAGCGCCACCTCATGCGCGACGGCCTCACCATCCGCGCGCGGATGGTCGAGGACCTGCAAATCCTGTCGCTCGATTTCTATCCCGATCTGACGCGCCTCGCCGCGCTGGGCTGGAGCCTCGACCAGCTCGGCGCCCACGGCCCGCACGCCCTCCACACGTTTTTCCACGGGACACCCTGACCGCAACAGACACCGTGGAAAACGCCCGGCGCTTCCTTCCTCCCCCGGAAGCGCCGGGCGCCCCTCAACCCCAGACCGAGCCGGCCCGCATGACAGCCCAGATTTACGACGCGCCCGTCCCCTTCCGCGAAATCGTCGGAATTTCGCCTTTCAACGTCCGGCAAAGCGCCGAAGGCGACGACATTTCCGGCCTCAAGGCCACCATCGACGCCGTCGGCCTGATCCATCCGCTGTTGTTGCACCCGCGCGCCGATGGCGCTCTTCTGGTGCTGGCGGGCGGCCGTCGCTGGCGCGCGCTGATGGAACTGGACGCCGATGGCGCCCGCCCCGATCGCACACTCGACGCCAAAATCGTGCAGGGCGCCACCGACGCCGAGTTGCGCACGCTGTCGGCGATGGAAAACACCCACACGCTGGCGATGCACCCCGTCCGCCAATTCGAGGCCTTCGCCGCCATCGCCGACGCGCTGCCCGACCGCGAAACCGCGCTCGCCACCATCGCCCGCGAATTCGGCCTCACCCGCCGCCACGTCGCCCAGCGCCTCGCGCTCGGCCGCCTCAGCCCGAAAATCCGCGCCGCCTGGCTGGCCGGCGACATTTCCGCCGAAGCCGCGAAAGCCTATGCCGAGGCCGACGACATCGGCGCGCAGGAAGACGCCTTCGACAGCGTCTCGCACCACTGGCAAAAAAACGACATCCCCTTTATCCGCCGCACCCTCTTCGCCGACACCGTCACCGGCGCCGACCGCTTGGCGGTCTTCGTCGGCGCCGAGGCCTATCTCGCCGCCGGCGGCACGCTGCGCGATTCGCTTTTCGCCGAGGATCAGCGCTACAGGAAGCCGCTGCTCGAAAAGCTCGCCCGCGAAAAACTCCACGCCGCCGCGCAGGAAATTCTCCGCCTCGAAAAATGGGGTTTTGGCGCCACCGGCCTCGAC
>CAIZGR010000602.1 GCA_903932535.1 uncultured Hyphomicrobiales bacterium
AGAAGTATCTCAACGAGATCGTTGCCTTCGTGAAGCGCGGCCTCTCGGACCTCTCGATCAGCCGCACCGCCTTTCCTGGGGCGTGCCCGTCCCCGGCGACCCGAAGCACGTCATGTACGTCTGGGTCGACGCTCTCACCAACTATCTGACCGCGACCGGCTTCCCAGACGAAGAGGCCGCGCGGGCGAAATACTGGCCGGCCGACGCGCATGTGATCGGCAAGGACATCACCCGCTTCCACGCCATTTATTGGCCGGCCTTCCTGATGTCGGCCGGCCTGCCGCTCCCGCGTCAGGTCGTCGTGCACGGCTTCTTGTTCAACCGCGGCGAGAAGATGTCGAAGTCGGTCGGCAACGTGGTCAGCCCCGCGAGCCTGGTCGCTGCTTATGGCCTCGATCCGGTGCGCTACTTCTTCCTGCGCGAGGTGCCGTTCGGCCAGGACGGCAATTATTCGCACGAGGCGATCGTGGCGCGCATGAACGCCGACCTCGCCAACGACATCGGCAATCTGGCGCAGCGCTCGCTGAGCATGATCGTCAAGAACTGCGGCGGCGCCGTGCCCGATCCGGGCGGCGCGACGGCGGCGCCCGAGGACCTCGCGATGCTCGCCCGCGCCGACTCGCTGCTGGGCGAAGCGCGCCGGCAGATGGCGAGCTTCCAGATCCATCTCTACGCTGCCGCCGTCTTCGAGGTCGTCGCCGAGACCAACCGCTATTTCGCCAACGCCGAGCCGTGGAAGCTCGCCAAGGCCGATCCGGCGCGGATGCGCCTCGTCCTCTACGTCACGATCGAGACGTTGCGGATCGCTGCGATCCTGCTGCAACCGATCATGCCCGCCAGCATGGGCCGGCTCCTCGACCTCCTCGCCGCGCCGCCCGAGGCGCGGACCTTCGCCGCGCTCGAGACCGGCGGGGTGGCGGGGCGGCTGGACGCGCCGCATCGGCTCGAGCCGGGCAGGGCGCTTCCGCCGCCGGCGCCGGTTTTCCCGCGCTATGTCGAGCCCGAGGCCGCGGCGTCGTGAGGCTCGTCGACAGCCACTGCCACCTCGACTTTCCCGACTTCGCCGGCGAGCTCGACGCGGTCGTCGCGCGGGCGCGCGCCGCTGGCGTCGAAAGGATGATCACCATAGGCACGCGGGTCGAGAAGGCGCATCGGCTGGCCGAAATCGCGGAAGCCTACGAGGACGTCTATTTCACCGTCGGCACGCATCCGCACGAGGCCGCGACCGAGGCGGCGCGCGATTTCGAAACCATGCGCCGCCTTGCCGCGCACCCGAAATGCGTCGGCGTCGGCGAGGCCGGGCTCGACTACCATTACAATTACGCGCCCCCCGAGATCGCCAAGGCGGTTTTCCGAGGCCAGATCGCGCTCGCGCGCGAACTCGAGCTCCCGCTCGTCATCCACACCCGCGAGGCGGAGGCGGACACCGCCGAAATCCTGAAAGAGGAGATGGCGCGGGGGCCGTTCGCCGCGTTGCTCCATTGCTTCACCTCGTCGCGGGCGCTGGCCGAGACCGCGCTCGACCTCGGCCTGATGATCTCCTTTTCCGGCGTGGTGACGTTCAAGAAGTCGGAGGACCTGCGCGCCATCGCCCGCGATACGCCGCTCGACCGCATCCTGGTCGAGACCGACGCGCCCTATCTCGCGCCCGTTCCGCACCGGGGCCGGCGCAACGAGCCGGCGTTCGTCGCCGACACCGCCCGCGCGATCGCCGAGGCGAGGGGCATGACGCCCGAGGCGCTGGCGGAAGCGGCGCGCGCGAACACGCTGCGCCTCTTCTCCCGCATCCCAGCGGAGGGAACGAAGGCGTGAGTCTGACCGCGACCATTCTCGGCTGCGCGTCCTCCGCCGGCGTGCCCCGCGTCGGGCAGGGCTGGGGGGCCTGCGACCCGGCCAATCCCCGCAACCGGCGCCGGCGCTGCTCGCTGCTGCTCGAGCGGGCCGGCGACCGCGGCGTGACGACCGTGCTGATCGACATGGGCCCCGACCTGCGCGACCAGCTTCTCGGCGCCGACGTCCGCCATGTCGACGGCGTGCTGCTCACCCATCCGCACGCCGACCATATCCACGGCATCGACGACTTGAGGCCGCTCTATCTCGAGGCCGGCGCGCGCATCGACGTCTACATGGACGAACCGACGGCGCTGCGGGTCCGAGACGCCTTTTCCTATGTTTTCGAGACGCCCGAGGGGAGCTCCTATCCTCCGATGGCGAGCGATGTGCGGCTCAGGACCGGGAGCCCGTGCCGGATCGAGGGCGGCGGCGGGGCGATCGAGGCGACCCCGTTCGACCTCAACCACGGCGAGATCAACGCCCTCGGGTTCCGCATTGGGAACCTCGCCTATACGCCGGACGTGAAACGCATTCCCGAGGCGAGCCGGCCGCTGCTCGAAGGGCTCGACGTGTGGATCGTCGACGCGCTGCGCTATCGTCGCCACCCGTCGCATTTCAGCCTCGACGAGGCGCTCGCCGAAATCGAGGCGATGCGGCCGAAGCGGGCGATCCTGACCAACCTGCACACCGACCTCGACTACGAAACTCTGCTGAAGCGCCTGCCCGCGCACATCGTGCCGGCCTATGACGGGATGCGGGTCGAGATTTCACCGCCTGAAGGGACCTGACCGATGTCCGCTGAAGACGCCATCCGCGATTTCCTGCGCCAGAACCAGCAGGCGGAGACCCGCTTCCTCGCCGAGATCGTGAAAATCCCGTCCGACAATCCGCCGGGCGATTGCGACCGCTCGGCCGAGACGGTGGCGACGCGCCTCGAAGGGCTGGGCTTCGCGGTCGAGCGCCACAAGGTTCCGGACGATCTGGTCAAGGCCAACGGCATGATCTCGGCGACCAACCTGATCGTGCGGAAGACCTTCGGGACGGGCGGGCCGACGATCGCGCTGAACGCCCACGGCGACGTCGTGCCGCCGGGCGCGGGCTGGACGCGCGACCCCTACGGCGCCGAGATCGTCGACGGTTGGATGGTCGGGCGCGGCGCCGCCGTCTCCAAGTCCGACATCGCCACCTACGCCTTCGCGATGCTGGCCCTCGATAAGAGCGGCGCCAAGCTCCACGGGACCGTCGAACTGCACGTCACCTACGACGAGGAGGCCGGCGGCGAGATCGGCCCGCGGTGGATTCTGGAACAGGGTCTGAGCAAGCCGAACCTCGCGATCGGCGCAGGCTTCTCCTACGCGGTCGTCTCCGCCCACAACGGCTGTCTGCACCTCGAGGTCGAAGTCCTGGGCCGCTCGGCGCACGCCGCGCGCCCCTTCACCGGCGTGGACGCGCTCGAAGCCGCCAACACGATCCTGACGGCGCTCTACGGCTGGCGCGGCGGCCTTGCGGCGCGGACGTCGAAGGTTCCAGGCGTCGGTTCGCCGCAGATGACCGTCGGGCTGATCTCGGGCGGGATCAACACCAACGTCGTGCCCGACAGGATCGCGTTCCGGCTCGACCGCCGCATCGTGCCGGAAGAAAACCCGGCCGAAGTCGAGGCGGAGCTGCGCGCGGTGATCCGATCGCCTTGCCGTCACTTGGAGACGTGCGTGGAGTGGTTTGACGACAATGGCCGGCTGTGGACCGGACTGGCGGCGGCGAAGGCTCCGGGGCGCGTGGTGCCGCCGGGGGATGTGCCGGTGGCGAATCCTTTCCAGCGGCGGATGGAGGCGGCGCTGAAATGGGCGGAGAAGCAGGAGCTGCCGGTGCGGATCATCGGGCTGAAGGGACGTCGCTCGGGCTCGACGACTTGGAGCATGAAGATGCTGGATCTCGAATGCCGGAAACGGCGGACGCAGGCGCTGTTCATGGCGGATGTGTTCAAGCGTTCAGACACGATGATCGCGATGCTCGCTCAGTTTGCGCAGAGCGACGTCTTTCCGTGGGGCTTTGGCGCGCAGTCGAAGGCGGCGACGGTGGAGTATGGGAATGGGAGTGTGGCCATCAAGGAGACGGCGCGCGACCCGAATGCAGGCCGTGCCGGTGGCAACCGCGTGGTGGTGTTTTCGGAGCCAGCGCATTATCCGACGGATGGCGTGCTCACGGCGGACAAACTGATGATGGCGGCGCTCGGGACCGTCCCGAAGGCGGCGGGGACGATCGTGGTGGCGGAGAGCACGGCGAATGGGCAATGCTATGATGAACAGACGGAACTACTGACTGATGAAGGATGGAAGTTTTTCAAAGACCTGAACGGGACTGAACGC
>CAIZGR010000603.1 GCA_903932535.1 uncultured Hyphomicrobiales bacterium
CCGCATCACCTACCGGGTCGACGGCAAGCCGATGTGGACCAAGCCGATCACCCCGTTCAAGGGCACGAACACCCTCTCGCCCTTCGTCGCGCTCGCCACGCGCTGATCCTCTCGCCTCGTCATGGCCGGGCTCGACCCGGCCATCCACGTCTTTCCCGTTCCTTCCGCAAAGGAGGGCCTACAATGGCTCGTCAGCTTCAAATGGCGGCGCAGTTTCCGCCCGTCACGCTTCTTCCCGCCGCCGCCGATTCGGCGGGCCGCACCAGCGTCTACGCTTCGCTCCGCAACGCCCAGAAGGCCTGGGTGGTCGCCGAGGTGAACCAGGGCGCCGCCAACACCGTGCTGCTGTCGCTCCTGCAGGCGCAGGATTCGTCCGGCACCAATTCCAAGGCGGTCAGCAACGCCGTGCCGATCTGGCTCGACGCCGACACCTCGGTGTCCGACGCGCTGGTCCAGCAGACCTCGGCCACCACCTTCACCACCTCGGCGACTACCAAGGACAAGCTGGTCGTCTTCGAGATCGAGCCGGAATTCGCCCTCGACGTCGCCAACGGCTTCAACCATCTGGCGATCTCGACCGGCGCGTCGAGCGCCTCGAACGTCACGGCGGCGCATCTCATCGCCTGGAACGCCATCCAGTCCGCCTCGCCGCCGACCACGATCGCCTAAGAGCGCGCGCTGCGCGCCGGGGCAGTAGGCAACAAGCAGTAGGCAAAACGCGCCTGCGCCGCTCCTGCCTACTGCCAACTGCCTATTGCCCTCCGCCCGAGGACCCCTCTCATGACCACCCGCTCGCAATTCCGCACCTACGTCGAGACGTTCTTCGAGGACGTCAATTTCGAGACCGTCGCCTCGATGGCGCCGCTGCAGTTCAACGAAGACTTCATCGGCGCCGGGCATAGCGCCGGCATCCCTGCGGCGGGCTCGCCGGTCGCCGGCTATCCCTGGGTCAAGAAGATCGTCGGCGCCGGACCGCCGACCGTCGCGCTGGTCTCCAACGCCGGCGGCGGCCAGATTGCGCTGACCCTCCTGGCGACCTCCGAAAAGGAGGACGCGGTTCTCTACTGGAACGACAACCTGGCGATCGACATCACCAAGGTCGCCAGCTTCGAGGCGCGCGCTGCGCTTTCCGTCGCGCCGAGCGCCGCCAGCGTGCAGATGGTGATGGGCCTCGCCGCCGCGTGGATCGACGGGCCCGACAACAACACCCACTATCTCGAGTTCGGCTGCACCGCCAATGCCGCGCTTCTCTGCCGCTCGCAGGACGGCACGACCCAGAACTCGATCGCCGCCGCGCCGATCGGCGGCGCGGCGATCACGCTCGACACGAACTTCCATATCTTCCGCATCTCGGCCGAGGACCCGACCGACATCGCCTTCTATCTCGACGGCAATCGCGTCAACGCGGTGAAGTCGATCGCCTACGCGGCGACCGGCGCCAACGCGATCCTGCAGCCCTACTTCGCGGTCTACAAGCCGTCGGGCACGGGTCTGGCGACGCTGACCGTCGACAAGCTCGACATCTTCTCCAACCGTTGAGGACGCAATGACGGCGATCAACGTCGGCGATCGCGTTCGCCTGCCCTCCGGCGCGCAAGGGCCGGTGTTCGGCGTCTCGGTGACCGCCGGGGCCGTCTCGCTACAGCTGGTCAACGCGGCCGCCGCCTGGCTCCCGGGCGACGGCGCCGAGATCCTCGCCTATGCCACGCCGCCCGACGCGCCGGCGTCGGCCGACCCGGCTCCGGCGTCAAGCGAAACCGCGCCGGCGTCAAGCGAAACCGCGCCGGCTGCGCCCGCCCCATGATCAGAGCGGACCGATTCCCCAACCGCGTGATCCGCACAGG
>CAIZGR010000604.1 GCA_903932535.1 uncultured Hyphomicrobiales bacterium
ATGGCGGAACTCGGCGCCGCGGCGACCTTCCACGCGGCCCTGCCGTTTCCGGTCCAGGTCGTGGTCGGACGCGCGATCACGCTGTGGCTGCTCGGCGAGGGGATGCTGACCCTGATCGTCGCCGTCGGCCTCAACCGTCCGCCGCGGTCCCTGCGGGTCGCGGCGCTGTTCGCGCTGAGCGGCGCCTACGCCGCCGTGACGCCGCTCGTCGCCAACGCCGCCCAGCTCGTGACCCTGCCGGTGATCTCGATCGTCTTCTCGAGCCTGTGCGCGGCGCTGGCGCAGGGCGGCCTCTGGGCGTCGGTGTACCTCATGACTGGCGTGGCGCTCGACTGGCTCGCCGGGCGGCCGCCCCGCTGGGACGCGGCCTGGGACCACTGGCGCACCGGCGTGGTGAAGGGCGCGATCTACGGCGGCCTGTTCATGGGCTTCATCCTGATCGCCGCCTTCGTCCTGCGCATCCCGGGCGCGCCGTGGTTCCTCGGCGGCCTCGCGCCGGTCGTATTTCCCCTCCTCGGCGCGGGACTGTTTCCGCTCGCCATGACGGTCGTGGGCAGCGCCGACGGAACCCCGCCGTTCTTCGGCCGCCTGAGGGCCGCCTACCGCGACCCGCGCGCGCCGGTGCGCGGCGTCGTCGCCGGTCTCGGGCTCGCCGTCGCCTACGAGGCCAATCTCGCAGCCCACGACGGCGGGACGCGTTTTCTCGCGCTCGCCGCGATAGGGGCGCTCTGCTACGCCGGCGTAGACTTCGGCTTCGACGCCTGGGCCGTCCATGCGGGAAAGCGCACCCGCCTCCAGGTTTGGCGCCTCTACCTGCTCGGCGCGGCCTTGGGCGCCCTCGTCGCCGGCGCGCTCGGCTGGTATTTCGACACGGCGCAACTCCAGGTGGTGATCGCCAAGTTCTGGGCCTACGCCGACGTCAACTACCGGCAGAGCGGCCGGGCGCTCGGCGACTTCACCACCTATCCGATCTTCAACAAATACGGATCGGTGAACCTCGGCGAGGTCGCGGGCGGGGTCCGCCTGTTCTGGGCCGAATCGGTGGCCGGCGTCATCAACTGGTCTCTGGCGGCGCCCCTGTTCTCGGTCAACTACGTGCTGCTCGACGCGGCGCTCCAGCGCAGCATGCGCCCGATCAAGAACCTCCTCAGTCCCAAGGGGGTCGAGGGGCTCGTCGTGCAGGGCGTGCGGGTGCTGCGCTGGGGCCTGTGGATGGCGCCGATCATCAACTCGTTCCTGCGCCAGTCGCCCGATCCGAGCTGGTACAATCAGGACGGCGCGGTCCGCACCGCGGTGGCGATCGGCACGGACGCGAGCCAGAGTCCGGAAGCGTTCCGGCGCTTCAGCCTCGTCCTGTTCCTCGGCCTGCTCGCCTACGACTGGCTGCGCATCCTCATCTGGTTCGACCACATGGGGCTGAGGGTCGCGAGCCTCGTCAACCTGTCGTTCCTCGGCGGCGACCGGGCGGACGAGGCGGCGGCGCGATTCGTCGGGCACAACGCCCGCACCCGCGCCATTCCCGACGGCATCCGGCGGTTCGGCACCTGGGCGCCGCTGCTGATCCCGTTCTACATTCCGCGCGGCGGGGAGTGGGACTTCGCCTGGACCGGCGCGGAGAAGCTCGCCCGCGACGGCGGGCCGATGCCCGAGCCGATCCGCACGCTGGGCTTCGCCTACGCCGGGATCATCGCGCTCTTCGCCGCGGGCTCGGTCGCGATGATCGCGCGGGAGCGCCGCAAGACCGGCGAGCCCGCACCCTGGCTCGCCGGGGCGCCGGCCGAACTCGCCCGCAACCCGCGCGCCTATGTGTTCAACAACGGCGCGGTCGGGGTGGAGGTGCTTCGCGACGGGCGGGGCGCGGCCTTCGTGATGGGCGCGGAACGCGGCGGCGGCGGCATCGACCTCATCCGCCGCCCGCTCGATCCTTTGCAGGCGCGCGGTCAGTTCTTCTATGTCAGCGAGGACGGCGACGCGCCGTGGTCTATCGGCTTCGAGCCCGCGCGCCGGGCCGGCGACTACCGCATCGAGGAGCCGGGCTTCCAGCAGCTCGTCATCGTCCATACGCTGAACGGGATCGAGGCGCGGATGGAGATCGCGCCCGATCCGAATCAGGCGGCGGTCCTGAGCTGGAAGATCCGCCTCACCGACCGGTCGGGCAAGCCGCGAAGCGTGCGGCTCACCAGCTTCTGCGAGGTCGCGGGCCACGAAACGGAAGCCTACGCCCGCGACGTCGACTTCGCCGGCATGCATGTCGAGACCGTCTTCGTGCGCGCGCTGAACGCCATCATGGCGCGCAACCGGCTGCTGCGCTCGGCGCGCGCCGATCGCGGCGAGACGAGCTTCTTTGCGGTCAAGCCCGGCGCGGGCGCCGAACTGGTCGGCTACGAGGATTCGCGCACCCGCTTCCTCGGCGAGGGCTCGCTCGCCAGCCCCACCGGCTGCGAGCGCTGGCGCTGGCGCAAGCTCGACGACGAAGGCAAGCTCTGGACCTTCGATCCGGCGGCGAGCTTCACCTTGGAGATGACGCTGTCCGCGGGCGGGTCGGCCGAAGCCGAGTTCGTCATGGGCCGATCCGACAACAACGTCTGGGCGAGCGCGCTGATCGCCCGTCGCCTCGGCCTGCCGCCCGTGTCCGAAAAGGTCTTGGAGACCCGCTTCTACGAGACCCGCGCGGTCGAGCCTTCCCCGGCGCTCCCGAGCCGCTGGCCGTTCGCCCTTTCGGAGGACGGCAAGAAGCTGAGCCTCACCCCGCGCACCCCGCGCCCGTGGGCGCATGTGATGGCGAACGAACTCGGCATGTCGACCATGACCTCGAACGACGGCGAGGTGTTCTCGGCCTTCGCCAACGCGCGGCAGAACGGCCTGACCGCCTTCCGTTTCGACAGCGCGACCGTCGTGCAGCCTGGGCAGATCGTCTATCTGCGGGATCTCGACGCGGAGGAGACCGATTCGCCGGTCTTCACGCCGTTCCAGCGCGAAGACGCGACGAACGAGGCGTTCTACGAGCCGGGCGTCGCGACCTTCCTCAAGACCCGCGGCGACCTCGCGACGGAATATGTGGTGTTCGTGCCGCCCGACCGGCCGTGCGACGTGCGCATCCTGACCTTGCGCAATACCGGCGCGACGGCGAAGCGGCTGCGCGTCGTCCCGTTCTTCGATCTGGCGCTCGAGGAGAGCCCCAACGAGAGCGTGGGCAAGATTCGCGACGAGCGCGCCGGTGCAACGCTCGTCTTCCAGAATCGGGCGAACGATTTCGAGCGCGGCTTCGCCTTCGCCGCGACCAGCCTCGCGGGCGCCGCGACCGAGACGGTGCGGGCGCGCTTCTTCGGCGGTCCGGGGCGCGACATCCATACCCCCGCGATGGTCGAGACCGGCGCGCCCGACGGAAGCGCGAAGGACGACGGACGGCGGGTCGCCGCCTTTGCGGGCGAAATCGCGCTGCCGCCGGGCGGGGAGACGAAAATCGTCGTCGTGTTCGGTCAGGCCAGGAGCCGCGCCGAGGCGCTGGCCGCGGCCGCGCGCCTCGGGGTGGCGGAGGCCGAAGCCGACCTCGCCGCGACGCGCGCCTCGTGGTCCGCGCGCCTGAGCAAGATCGAGGTCCGCACCAACCGGCCGGATTTCGACCGCCTCGTCAACACTTGGCTGCCTTATCAGCTCTACGCCTCGCGCCTCTGGGGCCGCTTGGGCCCGAATCAGCGAGGCGGGGCGACCGGCTTCCGCGACCAGCTTCAGGACGTCCTGCCGCTCGCCTTTCTGGAGCCGCGCCTGACGCGGGCGCAGATCGTGCTGCACGCGAGCCAGCAGTTGCTGGAAGGCGACGTGCTGAAATGGTGGCATCGCGCGCCGAACGGCGGCACCGGCCTCGGGCAGCGCACCAAGGCGAGCGATCCGCACCTGTGGCTGCCGTATGTTCTGGCGCGCTATATCCGCGAGACGGGCGATCGAAGCGTGCTCGACGAGGTCACGCCGTTCCTCGAGGCCGAGCCCGTGCCCGACAACCAGGAGACCTGGATCGTCATCCCGCGCGCCTCGCGCGAGACCGCCACCGTCTACGAGCACGCGCGCCTCGCGGTTCGCTTCACCCTCGAGCACATCGGCGAGAACGGGCTGCCGCTGCTCAGGGCCGGCGACTGGAACGACGGCATCGACGTCCTCGGCCGGCAGGACATCGGCACCAGCGTGTGGATGGGCTTCTTCCTCGCCAACGTGCTCGACGGGTTTGCGCCCGTCGCCCGGTCGAAAGGCGACGAGGCCTTCGCTGCGGTCTGCGAGGAGGCTTTGGCGGCGCAGCGCGTCGCGCTCGACGCCGGCTGGCGGGGCGACCATTACGTGCTCGACTTCGCCGACGACGGTCAGGTTCTGGACCAGCCGAACGCCATGACGACCGGCTGGGCCGCTTTTTCCGGCGCCTGCGACGACGCGCGCGCGCTCGCCGCGCTCGAAGGCGGCCTCGAGGGCATCGAACGGCCGGAGCGGGTGCTGCTGCTCGAGACGCCGTTCTACGAGCATTCGCGGCCCTATCCGGGCCGAATCGCGGACTATCCGCCCGGCGTGCGCGAGAACGGCGGCCAATACAGCCACGGCGCCTCGTGGATCGTCGATGGTTTCGTCCGGCTCGCGGCGAACGCGCGCGCCCGCGGCGAAACGGAGAAGGCCGCGCGGCTCTTCACGCGCGCGGTCGAGGTCTTCGAAAAGATTTCGCCGCTCGGAAAGACCGACCCTGAACGAATCGCCATCTACGGCCTGATTCCGATCCAGCAGCCCGCCGACATCTACGACGGCTGGGGGCACGGCGGCCGGGGCGGGTGGTCGTGGTACACCGGCTCGGCCGCGCGCATGCTCTCGGCCGCTTACGCCATCCTCGGGATCGAGCAGGTCGACGGCGCGGTCGTCGCCCGCGACGACCTGTTCGAAGCCAAAGGCGGTCTCGAAGTGGAATCGCTCAGGGTCGGCGAGCGGAGTTGGAGACGAAGCGACCGCGGGCGTTGACCGTGTTCGTTGCTGTGTCCAGGCTGATCGACCTTCTGGGGTGCGACGATTGGCGCCCTCGACTTTGGTCGAGGGAAGCGATCGTACGTCCGCGCAATGCGTTGCAGCAGGATGCGGTTTCTGGCATGAGCCGACGAGATCAAGCCGAACGTACGAGTGCTTGCCAGATGCAAGGGGGCCATGCGCCATGTTGTTATTGTTAATAATACTCTGCGGGCTGTCGTCGATCGTATACGGCGTGTATACGGTCCAGAGCCTGATGGCGGCGGACGCTGGTTCCGCGCGCATGCAGGAAATCTCGGGCGCCGTCGCCGAAGGCGCGCAAGCCTACCTGCGCCGGCAATACACGACCATCGGCGGCGTCGGCGCGGTGGTGTTCATCCTGCTCGGCCTGCTGCTCGGCTGGACCGTGGCGTTCGGCTTCGCCATCGGCGCGCTCCTGTCCGGCGCGGCCGGCTTCATCGGCATGAACGTGTCGGTGCGCGCCAACGTTCGCACCGCTCAGGCGGCGACGAAGTCGCTGGCCGCCGGCCTCGACATCGCGTTCCGCTCGGGCGCGGTGACCGGCATGCTGGTCGCGGGCCTCGCGCTGCTCGGCGTCGCCTGCTACTTCGGCTTCCTTACGGGCATGGTCGGCTACGCGTATTCTGACCGCACGGTCATCGACGCGCTGGTCGCGCTCGGCTTCGGCGCCTCGCTGATCTCGATCTTCGCCCGTCTCGGCGGCGGCATCTTCACCAAGGGCGCCGACGTCGGCGCCGACCTCGTCGGCAAGGTCGAGGCCGGAATCCCTGAGGACGATCCGCGCAATCCGGCCACCATCGCCGACAACGTCGGCGACAACGTCGGCGACTGTGCCGGCATGGCCGCGGACCTGTTCGAGACCTACGCGGTGACCGTGGTCGCCACCATGGTTCTCGCCTCGATCTTCTTCGAGGGCACGAATTCGCTCTACTCGACCATGATTTATCCGCTCACGATCTGCGGCGCCTGCATCGTGACGTCGATCGCCGGCACGTACTACGTCAAGCTCGGCAACGACAACTCGTTCGTCGGGAATTACTTCGCCAAGCTGTTCGCCGCAGACTCGATCATGGGCGCCCTCTACAAGGGCCTGATCGCGACAGGCGTCCTGTCGATCGCCGGCCTCGTCGTCGCGACGACCATAACCGTCGGCTGGGGCGAAATCGGCGTGGTCGCCGGCAAGAGCGTATATGGGTTCAACCTGTTCTTGTGCGGCTTGGTCGGCCTGATCGTCACGGGCCTGATCGTCGTGATCACCGAATACTACACCGGCACGGGCAAGCGCCCGGTCGTCTCGATCGCGCAGGCCTCCGTGACCGGCCACGGCACCAACGTGATCCAGGGTCTCGCGGTGTCGCTCGAATCGACGGCGCTTCCGGCGCTGGTGATCGTTGCGGGCATCATCTCGACCTACCAGCTCGGCGGCCTCTACGGCACGGCGATCTCGGTCACCACCATGCTGGGCCTCGCCGGCATGATCGTGGCGCTCGACGCCTTCGGCCCGGTCACCGACAACGCCGGCGGCATCGCCGAGATGGCGGGCCTGCCCAAGGACGTGCGCCAGGCGACCGACGCGCTCGACGCGGTCGGCAACACTACCAAGGCGGTCACCAAGGGCTACGCGATCGGCTCCGCGGGCCTCGGCGCGCTGGTGCTGTTCGCTGCCTACACCAACGACATCAAGCACTTCACCGACATCGGCGCCCCCTATTTCAAGAACGTCGGCACGGTGTCGTTCGACCTGTCCAACCCCTACGTGGTCGCGGGCCTGATCCTGGGCGGTATGATCCCGTACCTCTTCGGCGGCATCGCGATGACCGCGGTCGGCCGCGCGACCGGCTCGGTGGTCGTCGAGGTCCGGCGGCAGTTCAAGGAGATGCCCGGCATCATGGAGGGAACGCAGCGTCCGGACTACGGCCGCGCGGTCGACATGCTGACCAAGGCGGCGATCCGGGAAATGATCATTCCCTCGCTGCTGCCGGTGCTCGCGCCCTTCGTCGTCTATTTCGCCGCGCTGTGGATCTCCGGATCGAAGGCGGCGGCGTTTGCGGCGCTCGGGGCTTCCCTGCTCGGCGTGATCGTCAACGGCCTCTTCGTCGCGATCTCGATGACCTCGGGCGGCGGCGCGTGGGACAACGCCAAGAAGAGCTTCGAGGACGGCTTCGTCGACAAGGACGGCGTCAAGCACTTCAAGGGCTCGGACGCGCACAAGGCGTCCGTCACCGGCGACACCGTCGGCGACCCCTACAAGGACACCGCCGGCCCGGCCGTCAACCCGGCGATCAAGATCACCAACATCGTCGCCCTCCTGCTGCTCGCGATCCTCGCGCGCTGAGCCGGAAGCACGCAAACATGGGAAAGGGGCGGGGCTTCGGCTCCGCCCCTTTCTTGTGGGAAGACGGATCGGAGGACCGCTTGGCCGATCCGCTGCGCGCGCATCCCGGACGTGGTGGGCTTCGCTCACCTAAGAGCCACTTTGAAAAAAAAAAGCCTTCTGCCCGACTCGAACCGGGGTCGAAGAATGAACAAAACGGATACAAATCACGAAAATCGTTCTTTTTTGAAAGACGCTCGCCGGAACCGCAATTTAAAAGTAGGCCAGAAGTGTATTTTCCGGATTCGCAAATCAGCGGAAACATGATTCACGCCGGGGATGAAGAATTTGGCGTCGCTTCTGTCTGGCCTGAAGGCGGTTTGCGCTGCGCTCCCGGACCCTCGCAAGGGGCGGGGCGGCAATATCGCCGTGGCGGATTTCGGGTTGTCGGCGTTCGCCATGGTCTTCATGCAGAGCGCGTCGTTTCTGTCGTTCCAGCGGACGCTGGAGCGGGGCCGGGGGCGCTCGAACTGCCAGACCGTGTTCGGGATCGAGAACATCCTCTCCGACAATTATGTCAGGGTATCTGGGAGACAACCACTCAGCTTGTCAGAGCGTGGTCGAGAAAATCGTCGACAACGGCGACGACTTTATCTTCACCTGCAAGGAAAGTTCGGAAGAAGGCGCTCACCGACTTCATCGACGGCTACGAATTCGAGCACTGCGCGGTCGAGGTCCGCGAGGGCAAGACGCGCGAAACGAATCGCTGTCGGTTCATCGACAAGGTTCCGCTGCGCGACGGCGCGGAAGCCGTGCTGGTCAACTGGATCGGCTTCGAGATTCTGGACGCTGAGGCACTGTGAAAGACCGAACGGCCCTGGTCACTTCTTTGCCGGTCGGCAAGGCCGACGTCGCGGAGATCATCGCCTGCGGCCGCGCAAGGGGAAAAATCGAGAACGAAAGCTTCAACGTCCTCAAAAATTTCGGCTGCGAGTTCGAACACGATTTCGGCCATGTCGAGAACTATCTCGCCATGACGCTCGCCGCCCTCAACATGCCGGCCTTCGCCTGGCGCACAGGACTCGACCTCGTCGAGCCGCCCTGGCGAAGAGCCCGAAAAGCGGCCGAAAAGCGCACGAGCTTCTTCGCCTATGTCGCGGCCTTGACGACCTTCACGGTCTTCCCCTCCTGGTCCGACCTCCTCGAAGCCCTCGCCGCCTCCTCTCCGGCCAAAAAACGAATGAGGACCGTGCTGCGGTGCGCGGCGACAATTAAGTTGGCCGGTTCACCGACAATTATCTTGGCCGGTTGGGGCGTCCGCGATC
>CAIZGR010000605.1 GCA_903932535.1 uncultured Hyphomicrobiales bacterium
CGTCGGACTGGCGGATGCGAAGGGCGCCATGCCCCGTCTGGATGTCCTCGGCCATCATCTTGAGGCCGCGCACAATGTTTTCGCCGCTCTCGCGAAGCGTCATGCGCAAGAGCTCGGGATTCGTTGCGACGAAGTTCGAGGGTGAGAGCGCTGCGGTCACCTGCCGCAGATAGAACTGCGCCTTGTCGCGCTCGTGCGGATCCATTTCGTCGGCGCGGGTGATGAGATCGTCCGCCCAGTGCGTGGTCAGCTCATAGGCCTTTTTTATGAAGTCGAAGTAGGGATTGTCGCGCCATGCCGCGTCGGAGAACCGCTTGTCCGGGCGTCCGGGCGTGGCGACCAGCGCCGCCGGCGCGCCCAGCAAGCGCTGCAACGTGGAAGCCCAGAGATTGATGAACTTCATGGTCAGCGCGGTTTGCACCTCGATCGCCGCCAGTGGGTCGGACATGTAGTACTGGCCGAGCTGCCGGATCGATCGCATCATTTCGCCGCCATCGTCAGCGGGATTCATCTTGATCTCGCCCGTCTCGCGCGGCCTCAAATATGCGGCCAGCACCTCTCCGCCCTCCTCCATGGCCTGACCCATGTTCCGGGCGAGCGCTTCCGCGTCGGGAATTGGAAATCGGGCTCTGAGCACGTCAGTCTCGCCTGCTACGGCGGCGCGGGCGGGCGGCGGCGGCGCGGCGTGTACGGATAGTTTGGAAACGCTCGCGGAAAGCGGCGCTACCATGTTCAGCGCGCCGGGCGCCGCACTTTCGTCCTTCGCAGCGGCGGGTATGAACTCCGGGTCGGCGGGCCTGGCTTTCAGCGCCGGCGTCGCCCTGGGCGCCTCGGGAGGATTCGGCGGATCGGCTTGCGGCGACGCGCTCGGGGCCGCCCCGGCAGACTTGCTCGTGCGCTTTCGCGTGGCGCGCAAGCTCGCCGTTGTCGGGTCGCGCTCATCGATCGTCGCGAGGCGTTTACGGTCTACGTCAGCAGTGGTGTCCATCGCGAAAGCGTCTCCTGTCGCTGCGGGGCTGAGACCGGATCCCCCTGGGAAGCAGGGAGGACGGGCCTAAAACGATGCCTCCGCGAGCGCCAAGGTCGAAGCGGCGCCGGCGGTGATTTCGAGGCGCCATGCCTCGGCCTCCGGCAACACATGCTCGGCATAGAAGCGGGACGTCGCGATCTTGCCTCTCAGGAATGCGCCGCCGGATTCCCCCGCCTGCGTCAGATCCCGGGCAATGCGCGCAGCGCGCGCCATCTGCCACCCGCCGGCGACCACACCCGTCAGCTTGAGGTAGGGAACTGCGCCGGCGGCGGCCTCGCGCGGGCTTCTGTCGTCGTTGGCGAGGAGCCAGTCGGTCGCTGCTTGGAACGATTTCAGGCCGGTCTTCAAGGCCGAGCCGATCGCCGAGAGATCGGGATCGTTCGTTGGCGCGAACGCCGCGACTTCCGCCTCGATATCGACGATCAGCGCCGCCGCATTGGCGCCGTTGTCGCGAATGAGCTTGCGCCCGATCAGGTCGATCGCCTGAATCCCGGTCGTGCCCTCGTAGATCGTGGTGATGCGGGCGTCGCGGAA
>CAIZGR010000606.1 GCA_903932535.1 uncultured Hyphomicrobiales bacterium
AGGACTTCTTGAACGGCCCCGCGCCGGTGTAACGGCCGATACATTCGTAGGCGATCGCGTGTTCGGCCTCGTCCGGCGTCGCGCCGGCGGCGACGAAATCGGCCATCGATTGCACCGTGCCGCAGATCGGGCATTTCACGGCGGCGTGCGTCACGTCGGGCACGCCTTGCGCCATCGGCTCGGCGCGGAACTCCGGAATGGTCAGGCGGCGCATGGTTGCTCCTCTCGTTCAACCGGCCACATCTCGGCCTCGATGCGGGCGAGGCGGGCGGCGAAATCGGGGTCGGCGGATTCGCGCCGGGCGCCTTCGCGCAAGGCGTGCCCGATCGTCGTGTGATCGCGGTCGCCGAGCGCGCGGCCGATGCGCGTGGTCGACCAGCCGAAGCGGCGGCGCATGACCAGCGCGCAGGCACAGCGCGCCTCGACCAGCTCGGGGAACTTGCGCGGACCCGTCATCAGCTCGACGTCGACGGCGAACTCGGCGGCGACATTGAGGCGCAGCAGCGCGGACGACCAGGGATGAGACAGCCGGCGCAAGATGTCGCGGCGCTCGCGCATGCGCGCGCCGCAGGCCGCGCGGGCGTGGGGGTTGAACAGGCGGCGGCGTTCCTTGGCAAAGCTCATCGGGATTACTCCAAACGCGAGGGGGTCTCGGACTCGGCGGCGTCGCGCGCGTCGTCGGCGCTGAGCCGGCCGAACCAGAAGCCGACGATTCCGCCCATGAGGAAGACCACGTCGAAGCCGACGAAGGCGGCGACGATCCAGGCGGCGATCATGGCTTGGCCTTTCGCTTGGCGGCGAAGCGGGGCTTGCGCGCCGCCTCGCGCCGCGCAGCGCGGTATGTGGCGGGGTCTCTCACGCGACCCGCCGCTGGCCGAACAGATACTCGGCCTGGCGCGGGCTGAGGTAGAGCTCGGTCGGCAGCTCGGCGAGATCGGCCTGCAGGCGCGGCTGGTCGGCCTCGCGGCGCGAGTCGACGCAGGCGATCAGCGCCATGATCTCGCGACCGTCGTCCGTCACGCCTTTCCAGACGCGGGCGAGCGGAAAACGCGGGTCGGACAACGGGACCTCGACGGCTTGCGATTCCAGGGTCAGTTTCATGCGTGCCTCCTCGGTTGAACCTTACGCGGCAATGCCCAAACGGCGGGCGATGCGGTTGAGTTGGTTGTTGAGCGCGCGGCGGCGGTCGGGTTCGAGGTCGTCGCGTTTGAGATCGGCGTTTGTTTGAGCGAGCATCGACCAGAGTTCACGCGGGGAGGGCGGCGGAGCTTCAGGCGCCCCCTCACCCCAACCCTCTCCCGCTCCTTCGACAAGCTCCTGTCCTTCGACAAGCTCAGGATGAGCGGGAGAGGGGGCAGGGAGTCGAACGCCCCCCTCACCCCAGCCCTCTCCCGCAAGGGGAGAGGGGGACGGCGACGGCAGTTGGTCATTTGCCGACTGCCGACTGCCGACCGCCGACTGCCGACTGCCGGCTACGGGCTCCGGCTCGCCGTAGATCGACCGTAGGCGCTTGCGGCGGGCGAGCAGGGCGGCGCGTTGGTTGGTTGTGAGGTCGCCGAGCGCGAGATCGGCGTCGATCTCGCGCATCGCGGCGAAGGCCTCCGCCTCGTCGGCCGGGCTCATGGCGTCGCTCGCAGGTAGTCGGGCGTCCAGGCTTTCGCGCGGGCGAGCAGGGCGGCTTCTTCGGCGAGCTGGTCGTCCTTCATCCAGGCGCGCTCGGATTGCGCGGCGGGGCCGGCGCAGTCGCGGATCGCGGCGAGGCTCGCGGGGCGGCCGGCGGCGGCGAAGAAGGCGGCGTAATCGAAATGCCGCGCGAACGCGGGGTCGAAGCCGTTCATGTCGGACTTCTCGATGAAGCCGATCAGGGCGCGCACGCCGGCCTCGTCGGCGCGGCGCGCATCGATGCTGGCGGCGACCGCGAAGCCGAACGCCTCCTCGACGTCCTCGTCGCTGGAATCGCCGGCGAGCTGCAAGGCGGCGGCGAAATCGAGTTTCGCCAGGCGGCGCAGCAGATCGAGCGGCTTGCCGCCGGGGCCCTGCACGCGCGACATCGCGACCGGCGAGCCGGCCTTCGACAGCATTGCGGCGAGCGCAATCCGCATCGCGTCGCCGGCCAGCAGGAAGCCGACCGCCTCGGCCGCCGCGCGCGAGGCCGCCATGTCGGCGAGGCGGCGCGCGTCGGCGTTGAGGATCGGGGCGTCCCTCGACGAGTTCGGGGCGCCCTTCGACGAGCTCAGGGTGAGGGCGAGCTTGGTCTTCGACGTGACCAGCGTGACGGGGTCGGCGGCCTCCGTGGGGGGTTGAACGGAGGCCGCCGCGTCGATAGGCCCGGACGGAGTCTGTGGGCAGACGGCCGGACCTTCGACGATGGGTTGGCTCGACATGTCGAGCATCACGCCGCGCACCACGTCGAGCCGGCCTTCGCTGTCGAGGCCGACGTAGACGCCAAACCGGGCGCGGTGGGATTCGGGGATCGCGCGCAGCAGCGCGCGGCGGTGGATCGCGTCGGCCTCCGCGTCGAGGGCGGGCGAACCGACCGCCTCGATGGCGCGCAGCCGGTCGATCTCGTCGGCGGTGAAATCGGCCGAGGCGCAGCGCTCGACCTCGCCCGGCTCGAACAATTGCACGCCCCAGCCCTCGGCGTGGCAGATGTCGTCGGCCGCGCGGGCGAGCTTTTGCCGCTCCAGCTTGCGCAGCAGCTCGGGATCGAGACACCAGGCCTCGTCGCCGAACAGATCCTCGTGCAGCGCGCCGCCGGCGGCGACATAGTCGGGCAGGCCGACGAAGCGCGCGGCCGGGCTCGTGGCGGGCACGCCTTTGGGCAGCAGCGCGGCGCGGATCAGGCGCACGTCGGTCAGGATGGCCTTCGCCTGCGGGTTGGCGAACAGAGCCTCGACGGCGGCGGGCGGCGCGGCGCTCAAGGCGCGGGCGTGCGGGGCCTCGATCTCGCCCGCCAACCAGGCGGCGCGGGCGACCTCGGGCAGCGCGGAGAGCGCGAGGCAGCGGCGCACATAGCGCTCGGGCCGGCCGAGCTGGCGCGCGACCGCCTCGGGCCTTTGGTTGAGCGCCATCTCGGCGACGCGGTCGGCCTCTTCCAATTCGTGCAGGTCCTGGCGCTCGACGTTCTCGGCGAAGGACAGCGAGGCGGCGGCCTCGTCGTCGCCGTCGAACACGCGGGCGCGCACCAGGTCGCCCGGCTTGGCGGTGAGTTTCAACGCGCGCCAGCGGCAGCCGCCGGCGAGCACGCGCCAGGCGCCGGGAACGCCGCGCACGATGATGGGATTGAGCAGGCCGCGCTCGGCGATGTCGTGCGCGAGCTCGGCGATGCGCTCGTCGCTCGCCTCGATGCGGCGCACGTTGCAGGGGTCGATGCCGGCGATGTCATCGAACCAGAGTTCGACGGGCGCGCGCAAAGCGGGCAGCGGCGGGGTTTTTTTGACGGCGCGCTTCACGATTTCGCCTCCTCGGCGGCTTGTTGGTTGAGGGCGAGCAGTTCGGCGCGTCGGACTTCGAGGCGCGCGACGAGCAGCGCGATCAGGTCCTCGCGGGCGATGTCGAGATCGAACCGGCCGGCGTCGGTCTGCACGGCGATGCGCGCGTTGGCGCCGAAATCGCCGACCACCGACCACAGCGATTCGAGCAGCTCGATGCGCTCGTGCGCGGCGGCGATGGCGGTGGCGGTTTCGCGCGTGATCACGAGCGCGGCTCGGCTTCGGCGCGCGCGGCGAGGCGGCGCTTGGCGAGATCGGCGCGGTTGCGCAGCCGCTCGGCGTGGCGCTTGGCCATGTCGCGGAAGGCGACGGCGTTGAACGCGTGCTGGCGCGCGATCTCGCGGCTCAGTTCGGCTTTGTAGACCCGGCGGATGAGGGGAACGGACATTTGGGGGCGTCCTGAAAGCTTCGGTTTCTAGATGAAACCATAACTTTCAAACGCGCGCAAGTGCCTTGAAAGCATTTCCTGCGTCAACGGACCTGCGGCGAGACGCCCCGCCATCAGCATGACGTAGATCAGTTCGCGCTCGCAATGCCGCGCGAGACTTGCGGCTGCGGATTGCCGGATATTGCGATATGCTGTTGCCGTTGCTTGGTTTTGTTCTCTGCACGCTGTA
>CAIZGR010000607.1 GCA_903932535.1 uncultured Hyphomicrobiales bacterium
ATGCAGCGTTACTTATTCTTCGCATGTCTATGGCCTGACCTATGCGACGATCGCCAAGACCAACGCCGTCAGTATCTATGTCACAAACAACAGCGGGTCCACGGTCACCAACGCGGGGACGGCGACGGTGACGTGCGAACTTCCATCCGCCTATTGAAGGAAAGACGACATGAGAGACGCAGACCGCCCGATGGAAATGACCGCCGATGTAGACCTGTGCGGCGTCGATGCGGCCACGCAGGCCGCCGCGATGGAGTGCATGCGCAAGGAGCAGGACCTGGCGCATGAGATCGCCACCGTGTTGCTGAAGGCGTATCCCGGCTACCCTTGGGAAATCAAGGTTGAGGCCGAGCGCGCCGCTGGCATGATCCGGCTCCCGATCATGCCGCCGAATGTCTACTTCATCATTCCGTTCAACCGGCTGTTGAACGGCTTTCCGCTGCTGGAAAAGACCGTGAAGTTTGCCGGCGGCGAACTGCTGGAGCAGTTCAACCTGTCGCGCTCCGGGATCGTGTTCGACCAGTTCGAGGAAGCGCGCCCGCGCCCGGTTCTCGATCTGAAGCCTGAGCCCGCCGGCGCCCCGCCGAAATTCATCCTGAACTCCTGATTTATGCTACCATCCGAATCAGGCTGCTTCAACCCAAGCACCAAATTATTGGAGCAGAGTGATGGCAGTTCCTTCATTGATGGATGCTCGCGGCCTCGACGGCAGCGCCCACGGCACGCCGGGCTACAAGGGTTTGGCTTCTGCTGACTTGCTGATGCAGGACAGCGCGCGCGCCGCAGGCTCCATCGACGACGACGACGATTTCCCGAGGGAAGGCGATTACGATCTTGACGACAAGCTCTTGCAACTGGCGAAGGAAGCCTATTCGCAGGGTTCGACCTATCACATGACCGCCGTGCGCCCGGCCTGGGTGCGCGCCTATCGGGCATTTCACAATCACCATTTCGACGGTTCGAAATATTCGGCGCCAGAATATGCCGGACGGTCGAAGCTGTTCCGCCCCAAGACGCGCAGCGCCGTTCTCAAGCACATGGCGCAGGCCGCACAGGCGCTATTCTCGACCGGGGATATTGTGTCGGTGGCGGCGCAGAACGGCGCCGATGATTTCCAGGTGGCGAGCGCCTCCGTGAAGCAGGAATTGCTGAATTACAGGCTTTCGCGCCAGACGCAGCGCAATGGCATCCGCTGGTTCATGATCGCTCTTGGCGCCATGCAGGACGCCGACCTGACCGGCCTTTGCGTCGCCAAGCAGACTTGGAAGTTCAAAGAGCGGAAGTTCACCAAGAAGTCTCAGGGCTTCGATGATCTGACCGGAGAGCCCATCGCGGTTGAGGAACAAGCGTCAGAGATCGTTGTCGACCGGCCGGACGTCAATCTTTACGCGCCTGAGAATGTGCTGTTCGACCCGAACGCCAACTGGACGAACCCGGCGCAGAGCGCGCAATACGTCGTGCTGCGCAACCCCATGTCGGCCGAAGACGCGACCACGTTCATCAAGGACAACCTGAAGAACAACCGCATCCCGTTCCGCCCCATGACGCGCGAGCAGTTGCTGCAATATGTGGACTCGACCGGGCCTACCGACTCTATCGGCTCCCGCGCCGCGCGCGAGGACGGCAAAGACCCGATCATGTTGACCAATGGCGCGTTTGGTCGCCTCTGGCTGAACGAGTGGTTCATGCGCTACGAGGGCGAGGACTGGTGCTTCTGGACGATCAACCAAGACGTCATGCTCTCCGATCCGGTTCCCGTCCGCGAGGCCTACCCCGAGCAGGGCGGCGATCGCCCGATTGTCATTGGGTACGGCGCTTTGGAATCGCACCGTGCGTTCCCGATGTCGCCGGTGACCTCCTGGCAACCGATGCAGAGCGAGATCAACGATCAGCTGAACTTGCGCCTCGATCACATGAAGCGCGTCGTCTCGCCGCCGAACAAGGTCAAGCGCGGGCAGAAGGTGGACACGACGCAGCTTCAGCGCATGGGGCCGAACGGCGTCATCATGGTCAATGATTTGACCGACGTCGAGACGTTCCAGATTCCCGACGTGCCGCAATCCGCCTTCGTCGAGAACAACTATCTCAACCAGGACTTCGACGATCTGTCCGGAGCCTTCAACCCCGTTGGGACCGAGCAGGGCAACAAGGGCGCGAGCGAGACGTTCGGAGGCCTATCGCTGCTCGCCAATGGCGCGGCCACCATGGGCGAGTTCTCGCTGACGATCTTCGTGGAGACCTTCATCGCCCCGGTTCTCGCCCAGGTTATGAAACTGGAGGAAATGTACGAGTCCGACGCGACTGTGCTGGAGATTTGCGGCCAGCGCGCGAAGCTGTTTGAAAAGTTCGGCATCGACGTCATCACGGACAAGATGCTGATGTCCGAGACCACGCTGACCATCAAGGCCGGCGTTGGCAGCGCCGCGCACCCGATGGAGAAGTTGCAGAAGTTCCAGATGGCGATGGGCGCCTTGACGGCCTTCTTCACGCCCTATGTCCAGATGGGAATGATGAAGCCGCCGCAGCCGAAGGCGAAAGAGATCATCGACTTCGTTTTCGGCGCCGTCTCAATCCAGGAAGGCGGAGAACGCTTCTTTCAGAACATCGAAATGCTCGACCAGCCGCAGCCGCCGCAACCGCCGCAGCCCGATCCGAAGGCGCAGGCGCAGATGCAGGCCAACCAGATCAAGCAGCAACAGGTGCAGGTCAGCGCGCAGAAAGCGCAGATGGACGCTCAGACCAAGATGGCGGCATTGCAGGCCAAGGCGCGCGAGACGGACATCAAGTCGCGCGACGCCGAGGCTGAGCGCATTTCCGCGATCCACCGCGAGCACATGCGCGCCCTGGCGGAAATCCGCGCCGCCGAACTGAAGGCGCACGAGGCGCGCGGGATGCAATACCGCGATCATGCCCACCAACGCGGCATCGCGGCGATGGGAACCTTCCACGACATTTTGAAAGCCGGCGCCGCCGCCGCGTTGCGCCCTGAACCCGCCCCGACATCTGGAGCCACAAGCGAATGAGCAGCGAACAGGCAGAAGCCAACCGTCTTCACGCAACCATGATGAAGAACTACGAGACCGACATCAGGCTCTCGAACGACATCCTGCGTTCGTTCGTAGACCTCAAGGCCGGCGGCCCGATCGCCTATATTCTCGGATGCGCGGCCAGCGAAGCCGCCGACGCATATCTTGGACTGGCGACTGTTGACCCGGCAGAGGCCAAGACGATCCTCCAGCTTCAATCCGACATCGCAAGAAACCGAGATATTGTTCGTTGGATAAGTAAGGCGATAGTCGAGGGCAAGGAGGCTTGGACCTTGAAAAGTTTCGCGGAACGTGAAGACATTCAAAGCTCCATTATTGATTCGATTGGAGACGACTCGCAATGAACGGTGCAACAAGCTCATCCACCCTTGAGCAGTTCCGTGGCCCGGAGCCGGAAGTCGATCTGGCCGACCGCTCCGTTTCTCCCGGCGTCGAAGACGCAGCCGAGCCCGCCGTTGCCATCGTCCGAGAATCCGCCCCCGTCGAGGAAGCCAAGGCCGAGGAGCCCGCCGAGCCGCGCCTGATCGAAGACCCGCGCGCCGCGATTGCCGCGCGCGCCGCCGCCCGCCGCGCCGCCGCTCATGCCGAAGCCGAGAACATCGACCCCGATTCCGCGCCGATCCAGGCGCGCACACCCGGCCAGCAGGACGAGACCGCAGCCGCCATTGTCGAGCAGGCCAGCGAACAGCCGCAGCAGCGCCAGACCGCGCCTATCCCTTCTCCGAAGCCGTGGACTATCAAGGTCAACCGGCAAGAACTCAATTTGACGTGGGGGCAAATCCTCGACGCCTGTGAAATGAGCGATGAAGAAGCGGAGGACGTTCCTGACGCCGCGCTGATCCGCATCGCGCAGAAGAACATTGCGGCCCAAATGCGCCTCGATGAAGCCAAGACCCTTTCGCGCCCCGGCAACACCCCGCAGGATGCGCAACCCCAGCAGGATCAGCAAACCTTCACCCAGGACCAACCGTCCGAGGATGAAGACGATCTGATCCAGAAGATTCAGCTGGGAGACGCGAGCGAAGCCCGACGGGCCTTCGACGAATTGTTTGCACGGCGCCAGCGCGCCGACCGGCAGCAGCAGATCGCCGCTTCCATGCAGCATGAAGTCGGGGACGCCATCGAAAGCTTTGGCCGCGCCAATCCGGACATCGCCAACGATCCCGTCGCCGCCGACCTTCTCCGCACGTTATCCGTGCGCGAGTCCGTCAACGAACTGCGCGAGCGTGTCGGCCTGCCGGAACATGAATGTGCGCAATTGCTCAACAACCCCGAATTGGCCGTCCGCGCCTATAATGGCGCGCGCATGAAGGGCTATCAGGTTCGCTCACCCGCTGAACTGTTCGCCTCCGCTGGCCAGACCGTCCGCGCTCGCCTCAACATGGCGGCGCCCGTTGGCAATTCCGCGACCCCGAACCCCGCGCCGCAGGATCGCCTTGCGATCAAGCGCGCATTGCCGCAATCGCCGGCAAGTTCTGGAGCCGCCAATCTTTCCCAAGCACAGGCGCGTAAGCCCGCGCCCGATGCTCGAAACCCGTCCGAAACCATCGCCAAGATGCGAAAGGCACGATTTCAGGATTGAACGCTTTATGAACGCGCCGGCCATACGAAATAGGAAGGATACAGTTATGGCAGGTTTGATCTGGACAGTAGCAGCCGAAGGCGGTTAATGTGTAGCCGCCTCTAAATCCTGCGATATGCTGGAAACTCTCCCAACATCCAACTTACCAATAGGGTGACAATAGTGGATCATGGAGACAATCAGCAGGCAACTCCTACAGAAGGCGAGATTGCTTGGTTGGCGGGGATCATCGAAGGCGAAGGAACGCTGATGATGGGACTCCAACAACGGAACGACAAAGCCGCGCATAGGGTTGGACTTCAAATAAAGGTCTACAATTCTGATGCGGCCATCATGCGGAAAGTATCTCAAATCTTTGAGAGACTTGCTGTCGGTTTCCATCTTCGTGAGCGTGACATGCCTGCGATGAGGAAATTTGGTGGTGAAGGTTTTTATGTGCCGAGTGCGCCGATGCTGACAATCACGGTCAGCAAGATGCACACGATCCATAAAGTTCTGGTGGCAATTCGTCCGTGGCTGTTCGGCGACAAATCAGCGCGAGCGGACCTGATGATTGAATTTCTCGAAAGGCGCTTTGCCAAATTCGAGGATGATGCATTGGGCAAACGCGCGAAATACGACGCCGACGACATTCGTGTGGTCTTGCAGTTTGCCAAAGGTGGCAAACGGGCAGACGTCGCCACGGTAGAGAGAGTCCTCAACGAGCTTGAGCAGGACTCCGCTGTCGCATAGCGGAGATGATGTGCTCTGAACTTCTGGTGAGAGCCAGAGACGTTGGCAGAAATGACCAGCGCGCGGCAGAGAGGCCGTAGTAACAAGAACGTACATGTACCAACAGGAGCTTTCCGACTACCTCCGCATCAAGGCGCAGGCACTGACGAAGTTCAGGCAGTTCTGCGACGCCCAGGACGGCGCCGAAAAGGGCTTGAACCGTGGCGATCTGTTCTACTGGAACGTCTACGGCGACGTGTCCTCGCAGGGCGGCGTTCTCGACGAGCGTACGGCCATGCCGGAGAGCAGCTTCACCATCGGGCAGCGTCAGTTGCAGATCGTGGAAGCCGGCAACAGCGTGCCCTTCACCGGCAAGCTCACCGACCTCGCCAAGCACGACGTCACGACGATCATCGACAAGACGCTGAAGAACGACGCCAGGAAGTATTTCGACATCGCGGCCTGGACGCAGTTCAACGCGACGGTGCTCGTCGCCGCCCCCACCGGCGGCAACTCGGCCACTTCTGTCACCGTGTCCACCAACGGCACGGCTGGCGGCATCACCAACAACGTGGCCCTCGGCACCGGCCATGTGAAGGCGATCTCGGACTATCTCAAGGAGGCGAATGTTCCGCCGTTCAAGGACGACGATTACCTTTGCATCAGCCACCCGAGCACCTACCGCAACTTCAAGAACCAATTGGAGTCGGTCAAGCAGTACACGATGATGGGCATCGCGGAGATTTTCTCCGGCGAAATCGGGCGCTACGAAAACACCCGTTTTGTCGAGCAGAACTTCATCCCGAAGGGCGGCGCCGACAACGCGACCACCTTCAACCCCTACACCGGCACTGCGCAGGCATGGGCCAACGGTCTGTCGAGCTGGGCGTTCTTCTTCGGCGGCGATACCGTCACCGAGGCGATCGCGCTGCCTGAAGAAATCCGCGCGAAGATTCCCGGCGATTACGGCCGGTCGCGCGGTATCGCTTGGTATTATTTGGGAGGCTTTGGGTTAGTGCATACCGACGCCGCCAACGCTCGCATCTTGAAGTGGAGTAGTGCGACCTGATCGACAGGAGAAACACAGGGGCGGCATGAGCCGCCCTTGATCCCGCAAGCTAATCCAAGGAGTCTTTCTCCATGTCCTACGATCAACCCCAAGAAATCAGTTACGACTTCAACGCCCAGGCCTTTGGCGGTGGCACGATCACGAAGTACATCCAGGGGCCGAAAGGCAAGCGCGGTCGCGTGGCTCAGATCCTTGCGACTCCGACGGTGGCTTTCGTCGGCACCACCACGCCCGGCGCCGTGCAATTGGGCGTGTTGGGCGCGTTGACCAAATTCGCCAACGTCCCGATGGGAACGGCCGCGACGCCGGCCCCGGTCAATGTGCCGATCGTCGCGTCTGATTATGTCGGCGGCCTGACCGGCATGCAGTTGGCGTCGTCCACCACGCCGCCGTTCGCCTACGCCTATGCGCCGGCGGACACCCCCATCATCGTGACGCTGCTGGCGCCCACCGGCGGTGCGCCGGCTGGCACGGCGGACGTCGTTATCAAAGTCGAGTGGTTCTAAACCGAAGGAGTCTCGCATATGCCTTTTGACCGCGTTGGAAATAATCTGCTCACGCCGGTTCGCGAGGACCGCCGGACCTACGTTCAGGAAGACCCGGCGCGCTCCATCGGCGCGAGCGGACTCGATATCGCGCGCGAGGGTTCACAGACCCTCGATCGCGCCGACCCGATGGGCTGGAACCCGAACCGGCAGGGCCTGACCCCGCCCGTTCGGAACCGCCCGAACAATGAATATGGGGACGTGCTGTACGCCCCCACCACCATCTATCCGGCTTGAGCCAGGAAGGAATCCCCAACATGGGCGACGAAGAGAAGGTCACGAAGGCCGCGCGCGGTCAGGAAATCAAGGAATACACGGCGCTTGACCGTTCGAGCGCCGGCATCAAAGGCCAGTCGGCCATTGGGTTTGCCGAAGGCACGTTCAAGGGCGGCATCGAGAACCTCGGCCATTCCATCAAGGGCGTTTCCGCTGTTCAGGAGAACAACGGGGGCGTCAAGGGCCGCAAGGACACCGTGAAATATCCCAGCGCCGATTGACGCTGCGAGCTCAAATATGAGGGCGCGCTTTCGAGCGCGCCTTTCCCTGCCTCCAACCCACTGAGGGACACATGACCTCCGACGCCACCACGACCACGCCCGACGCCGCCGACCTGATCAAACTCGACAAGTCGAAGACCTACGGGACCGTCTTTCCGCCCGAGAACAACGCACATTTTTTCCAGGACGGGTTCTATTTTACCGCAAGCGGCGATCTGGTCCGCGAAATGCTGGACGAGGCCGCGACGAAGAAGCTGGCGCGCCGCACCGCGCGCGTGGCCGCCGACCGCCGCAAGGAAGAACTCTACCGGCAGGAACTCGCCGCGCAGGGCCTGGACGAAACCGAAGTGGCCGAAGCCATCGCGGAGGCGAAGGCCGAAGATGCGCCGATCGAAGCCGACCCGAAGGCGATCGACCTCGTTGCGTGGGCGCGCGGCCAGAAGAAATACGTGTTCGGCCAGGTGCGCAAGGCGTTCAAGGACCAATACGCCATCGACGTTCCGGACAAGAAGACCGGAATTGAATTCCTCGTCGACGAAGGCAAGGTTGGCGAAGACGAAGTGGCTGTCTGATCTGGAGGCCGGGCATGGATTACAACTCGCTCATAGGGGACAAGACCGTTCCCGGCTCCATCAAGTTGTGGATCAACAATGCGCTGATCGACGTCGGCACAATCTTGTCGGAAGCGCAGGCGCTGATTTACCAGCATTTGCGCGTCCGAGAAATGATCGTCTCGGACTATGCTTTTGTCATGGCGCAAGGGGATTACAGCAAGCCCTTGCCGGCGCGGTTTCTCGATCCGATCGCCATGCGAGACCAATATTTTGTCCGCATGAAAGCGCGCGACCTCCCGTCGGTGAAAGCGCGGCGCTGGATCGACGCCACTACCGGCGCCATCGGACAGGGACAACCGTTCCTGTTCGCGCTTACCGGGACGACGATCGAATTCAATTGCGCGGCCGACGCGACGGCAA
Source organism: uncultured Hyphomicrobiales bacterium (assembly GCA_903932535.1). Lineage (GTDB taxonomy): Bacteria > Pseudomonadota > Alphaproteobacteria > Rhizobiales > Beijerinckiaceae > Roseiarcus. The sequence continues at coordinate 8,426 of CAIZGR010000607.1, forward strand.
CCGGGACATATCTGCTGGATTATTTCGGCGCGCCGCCGCTGCTCGCGCCGCTCAACCAAACGAACTTCCTGACCGACCGCTATCCGATGCTGCTGCGCACGGCCTGCTTTGCCGCGGCTGCGGATTTCCTGAACGATGACGCGCGCGTGACGCGGTACACACAGCGCATGATGGCGCTGATCCAGGACATCGACGTGAACGACGATTTGGCGATGCGCGGTTCCCAGGTGGATGCCGACTATTCGGAGAGCAGAGCATGACGATAGTCATCCGCCTTTTTGCCGCGCTGCTGATCGCGCTTGGCCTCGCCGCGCCGCCGGCGAGCGCGCAGGACGCCACCAGCCCCAATCTTGGCCTGCTGCTCATGGGATCCGGCCTGCATCTGAACGATTGGGGCACGCAGACCAACAACAATCTGACCAAGATCGACTCCTATGTCGCCGGCTATACTCCGGTTGTGGTGACGGGCGGAACGCTCACCTTGTCGACGGCGCAAGCGACCGCCGCGAGCATTGTGTTCACCGGAAACCTCGCGTCGAATGAAACCGTCACCGTGCCGAACCTGGGCGCGAAAACGTACAATGTCGGCAATTTCACCACCGGAAATTACGCGCTGACCATTCGCGCCGTCGGTTCCGGGCAGACGACGAACCTTGTCCAAGGCAAGATGCAGCCGGTCTACATCGATTCCGCCAACGCGATCGCGGGCACACCGAACAGCGACCCGCCCGTTCCGCTCGGAACCATGTGGACTTACGCTGGATCGACCGCGCCTAACCCCTCGTGGCTGCTGTGCCAGGGTCAGGCGATTTCACGCACGACCTACGCGGCACTCTATGGGATCATCGGCACGACGTACGGCGCTGGCGATGGCGTCTCGACGTTCAATATCCCTGACACCCAAGGCCGATTCATTGCCTCGCCGGACAATGGCGCCGGGCGGCTGTTCTCGTGGGGGCTTGGTGCGACAGGCGGCGCCTCGACGCATGTGCTGACCGTGGGCGAAATGCCGTCGCACAATCACACGGCGACCGACAGCGGGCACACGCACGCCATTACTGATCCTGGGCACAGCCATAGCTACAGCCCGGCTGGATCACTTTTGATCGGCGGGGCTGCGAGTGGCCCATATGGCGGCTACGCGTCCGGCGTGCTTGATCCCTATATCACAGGCGGAACTATCGCTTCTGCGACCACCGGGATTACCATCCAGTCAGGAACAGCGAACATCACCGTCGCCAACAATGGCGGCGGAACGGCTCATTCGATCACGCCGCCAACTGTCGTCGCTAATTGCATAATTCGGGTGCAGTGATGTCCACGCCCGTTTCGCTCGATCTCCCGCCCGGCGTCGTCAAGACGCAATCCGCGCTCGCGGCCAAGGGGCGGTATATCGACTGCGATGGCGTGCGCTTCTGGCAAGGGAAACCTGAGAAATTGGGCGGCCAACTCGCATTGACGTCCATCCCCGTCATTGGCGCGCCGCGTGGCATGTGCGCTTGGTCTGACCTCGCCGGGCGGCAGATCATCGGGCTTGGGACTCCGGTCAAGCTCTACGCGATCCCCAACGATTCCTTTGTCCCGCTCGACATCACGCCGCTCATCCAGTCCGTGGCGCTGATCGACCCCTTCACCACGACGGCGGGAAGCAATGTGGTCACGGTCGCATGGCCAGGCCAGATCGGATCGGCTGGAAGCTATGTCGATTTCTCGGGCGCCTCGGCAGTCGGAGGATTGACGCTGAATGGGACGTTCCCGATCAACACCGTTGTCTCGGGCGGCGTCATCACGATCATCGCGCCGGCGCCCGCAGCATCGTCGGCCACCGGCGGCGGCGCCGTGTCGGCAGGCAACGAACTGTCTGCCGGCGTGGTTGATCCGACCATAGGCTATGGCTGGGGAGCCGGGGCCTGGGGCGTTGGAACATGGGGAACGCCGCGCGCGACCAGTTCCATCGTCTTCACGCCGCGCTACTGGAGCTTGGATTATTTCGGCAAAATCCTGCTGGCCTGCCCGATGGGCGGCAGCATCTATTCATGGGACCCGACCGTTTATCCGACGCCGCGCGCGGCCATCGTTCCGAACGCGCCGACGACGGCCACCGGCATTGTGCGGACGGGCGACTATATCGTGATCGCCTACGGCACGAATTATGGCGGCGTCCAGAATTACATGCAGTGGTGGGCCTGCGCGCAGGGCGACTACACCAATTGGGACGTCACGCAGTTCGCCGGGCCGCAAGGCTCGCCGTCAGTGACAGGCGTTCTTTCGGAGGGGACGGAGATCGTCGCCGCGTCCGATCTCGGCGTTCACATCACGCTCGTTTGGACCGACACCAGCGTCTACGCCTTCCAGTTCACCGGCTCGCAATTCGTGTTCGACATTTCGCGCGTGGGCAAAGAGTGTGGGCTGCTCGGGCCTCTGGCCAAAGTCATTGTTGATACCGTCGCGTTTTGGGCGGGGAACAGCGGCTTCTATATGTATAACGGCAGCGTTTCGCCAATTCCGAACCAGAATGATATATTGGATTGGGTGTTTAGTCAAATTCCTATGAACTACGGCATAAAGACCGTTGCGAATTACAATGAAAAATACAAAGAAGTTCGCTTTGAATTTGTTGTGACAGGCGGGACCGAGCCGACAATTGCCGTTGTGTTCAACATTGAAGGGCAGTTTTGGTACACGTCTTATTCTATTCCTTATTCATCCTCGACGCGATTTACCGGCGCGGATAGCCGCCCGATCATCGCCAAGACGGACGGCTTCATTTACCAGATGGATAACGGCCTCGACGTGGTTGCGCCGGGCGGCACGGAACCGCAAAACTGGTATCTCCTGACCGCGCCGATGGAGATTCAGCTTGGCGTTCAATCCTACGGGACCGAGTACATCGCCATCGACATGGAACGCCAGGTGGGGACGATCACGGTGACGATCAGCGCCTACGACCGCACGCCGGCCGCCGCCACCGTGATCGACAGCCAGACCGTCACGTTCGACCCCGCCGACGGCACGACCGACGTTCGTGTGTGCGGGCGCCAGCTTCAGGCGCGGTATTCCGGTTCCGGGCTCGGATGCGATTTCCGCATGGGCGTGCTGAAGGCCGCAGTTCAACCGAATGGCGCAAGAAACTAAGGAGACGGTTATGGAGGACAGGTACATTTCCTACGAAGACGAGATTGCCAACGCTGGCCTGAAATTTGTCTCTGGCCCCGATTTTGTAAAGGACGCTCATCGTCGGCGGGACGAAGCTGCGCGCGCAAAGATTCCCGAAGCGTTTCACGCGATCTTCACGCCCGGAACTATCGTTCATCTGAAAAGCGGATCGCCCGCAATGACGGTGGTTCGATGCGAGGATTGGTCCGGAGAACTTATGGTCAACGTCACTTGGTTCACAAACGGCCAACAGTGCATTGGCGAATTTGACCCGCGTCTGCTCACGACACCGCATGTCGGCAAACCGAAATGAAAGCCATTTTCAATTGCGGCTTGCCGCCTCCGCAAACTGCTTCGATGGATGCGAAGGTGAACTGGCTGCTGAAGTTCGCCGCCGAGGTCCAGCGCAACGCAAAGACGGACGCGCTGACCATCGCGGACGCCTATACCGTCACCGGCGCGCCGTCGCCGCCTGTGCGCTCGATTAATGCCGGCGCGGCCACTTTGACGGACGTTGCCGATGTGCTCGCGCAATTCCTGACCGATCTGAAGACGCGCGGGCCGAACACGGGGACATGATCATGAGCGAAAAAAAAGTTGTCGCGCTGTTCGACTGTTACCGGGATCACGAATCCCCGGTCATCCCCGAAATCGTGAGCATGCTCGAACGGTTTTTGGACGAGGCGAAGCGCGGCGAGATCGACGGAATCGCGCTCGCCATCAGTCGGCCCAATGATACCGTGCGCGCATCCTACCATTTTGGACCGTCATCGTTCCGACTGTTCGGCGCCGTTGCTCTTTTGCAGGGCGATTTGCTGAACGCGCTCCAATGCTCATCCAAGGACGTTGATGATGATGCAAGCTGAACGAACCCTCACATGCCGCAAGGCCGTAAGCAACGAGGACGCTTTCAAGATCGGGCGCCTGCTCGTGGAAATGGCGCAGGAAGTCGCCCGCGTTCACATGGGCGAAAAGGATTTCATCGACGCCTACAGCGAGGTTCTTGAAATCGTGAAAGAGGGCCGCGCCTTCATGGTGCAGGACGAGCGCGGCCTTGTGGTCGCGTCGCTCGGGCTCCAGTGGTCGAACCCCTGGTATGCGCCGCGCGCGCGAGTGCTGGCGGAACAATGGTTCTACGTCCTGCCGGCGCTGCGCGGCGGCGAGGCGCGCAAGATGCTGGAGGCGGCGGCGATCGCCGCAGCAGACGAGCACGGCAAGCCGGTCTTCCTGAAATATTTCGACCCAGTGAAACTGCGCGAGGCCGCGCGCAAATTGGTTGTTGGGAGCGAATCCGTGTATTATCCTGCCGGAACGATTGCTCGGATCAACCCTCTATCCGGCGTTCCCGTTACCGAGGGTTGACATATGTGCGGAACATCGACCAGCAAAACGGATACGTCGAACTCCTACGCTCCGTGGGTCACGTCCGCAGGCCAAAACCTCTATAACTCGGCCGCTGGCTATGCTGGCGCGAACCCGTACAATGTCTATTCCGGGCCGACGAGCGCGGCGGAAACGCCCGCGCAGGCGTCAGCGATCAACTACGCGCAGCAAAATCTTGGCCAGACCAATCCCTACACGACGCAGGCCGCCGACCTGACGCAGAGCGTTGCGGGGTCGATCAATCCGAACGAGTCCATCCAATCGCTGATGGACCCCTATGCGCAGGCCGCGCTCGCGCCGACGCTGCAAAGCATCAACGACACGGCGGCGACCCAGCGCGCGCAGACCGGCGCCAACGCGGCGATGAATGGCGCTTTTGGCGGTTCGGCGCAGGGCGTGCAAAGCGGACTGATCGACAAGGCACAGCAGCAGAACATCGGCAACGCCACGGCGCAGGGCATGAACACCGCCTATAATGCCGCGCAGGCGCAGAAGAACGCGAACCTCTCGACCTTGCTTTCGTCGGGCAACCAGCTTTCGAATATCGGCACGAGCGCATCGAACCAGGGGACCACGCTCGCGTCTCTGCTCGGCTCGCTCGGCGCCCAGCAGCAAAGCATCGGCCAGCAGGGCATCACAAATGCCATGACGGTCAACCAGCAGGCCAACACAGGCCAGCTTGGCCAGGACGCGACGCTGGCAAGCCTGCTCGGCGCGATTCCGAAGAACACCAGTGGCGGGAGCACCACTACGGCGCCCGACAATTCAGGCCTTGCCCTGCTCGGCTCTTTGCTTTGAGGATTTGAACCATGGCCGGCATTGGCGATCTGTCTTCACTCTGGGGCGTGGCGCCCGCGCTCGGCTCAATCGCGCCCGCAGCCGCGCAGCAGCAGGCCGGGCAACCTGCCGCGCCGGCTCCTGCCGCCGATGATAGCCCCTTCGGAACCGTGATCGCGCGGCTGCGCAACGGCGCGAACAACAACGCCAAGAGCGACTTCGCCAATTCCCCCATCGCGGCGTCGCTCGGCGCGCTTCCCAACGTCGTCGGCAAGTCAGCGAGTTCGGCACTTTTTACTGGCCTCGCCGCCGGGCAGAAGGCGCAGAACGATCGCGCGACGGCGCAGCAGGCCAGCCAGCTTCAGCAGATGAAACTTCTTTGGGAGCAACAGAAGGAAGCGGCGAAGAACAAGATCGAGCAGCAGAAGGCGGATTCCGACGCATCGTACAAGAAGGCGCTCGCCGCTCAGGCCGACGCCAGCGCCAAGAAGACCGCCGCCGACGCCGCAAATCCTGATAAAGCCAAGGAATTTGACCCCTATCGCAAGATGGAGGCGCTCGCGGCCATTGCCAAGCAGACCGGGTATGATCCGAATTCCAATGACCCCATTGTGAAACAAGCATGGGACGCCAAGACGCCCGAAGAGAAAACCGAAGCCGAAGCGCAGTTCCGCGCGCTGTTCAAATGGAACTTCGGCAAGGATTATCCGATTGACCCGAAGACCGGGAAGCCCGTAGCGCCGCCGCCCATGCCGTCCGCAAACCCGGATGGCAACGGCGGTTTCTGGCATGGCGTGAAGAAGGCGCTCGGCCTCGATGGCGCGGCGGCGAAACCAGCGCCGGCCGCCGCTCCCGCGCCGACTGCGCCAGTCGATGGCGGCGCGCCGGCGCCCGATCCTACCGGAGCCGCGCCCGCGCCGACTGCGCCAGTCGATGGCGGCGCGCCGGCGCCCGATCCTACCGGAGCCGCGCCCGCGCCGACCGCCGCCGCCGCCCCCGCTCCCGTCGCCGCGCCCGACGCCGCTCCGGACCCGACCGCTGCACCCGGAAACCCGGCCATTCCCGAAGGCTGGATTGCGGCGATCAACCCCACGACCGGCGAGAAGGTCTTGCACAATCCCACGACGCGCCAGACGATCCCGTTTGGCGCGGCGGCTCCTGACGCCGGGGCGGAAGAATAATGACCGAGGACATTTCAACGCTCCCGCGCGGCTTCGTTCCTGTCTCGGCAGAGGACGCCGCCGGCTGGGCGCAACTTCCGGCCACGCCGCCGGCGCCGCCCGCGCGCCCGGCCAATCTTGCGCCCGCAGCCACGCCGAAGACCATCTCGACGCTCCCCGATGGTTTTATCCCGGTCTCGCATGAGGAAGCGGCAGGATGGGGCGCGCTTCCTGACAATCTGTCGCCGCCCGCGCGCCCGCCGCAGGCTGAACTCGGCTTGCTGAATTCTCAACACCGCGATGAGACGGCGGCTGCATTGAAGGCCGCGATTCTTGGCGGCGGCGTCGTCCAGTTTGGCGACAAATTCTATGCGCCAGGAAACCCGACTCCGCTGGGCTCCGTTCCTTCGATGACGGCGGAACAAGGTGCCGCAGAAAAGGCCGCGCGCGTCGCGGACGCCCAACAGAAAATCGAAGCTGCGTCTGACCCGGCCAAGATCAACCAGTTCATGACGCCGCAGGAGATCGCGGCGCAAGGCGAATATGCGTTCGATGTTCCAGCCGAGACGCTGAAGGCGAGGCAAGACGCCGCTGTGAAAGCGGCGACCGCCGATCTTGCCGCGATCCAGCAAGCCGCGATCCCACAGCAGAACCAATCGACCGACCTGACGAACCGCGCGCTGAAAGGCGCCGGCGGCGCGGCGCTCGATGTTGCCAAGCCATTCGGACAGGCGGCGGCGGCGTTCGGCGCGCCGGGCTTGCAGGACAGATTGCAGCAGGAAGAACGCGCGCTCCCGCCGACCGACGCGATCCGCGACAAGGATATGTCGGCGCGCGTGGCGGCGGCGGGCGGCGGCGCGGCGCCTTACCTCGCGCTCGGGGCGTTTGGCGCCGGAATGCGAACCATGGCGATCGCGGGCGGATTGGCCAATGCTGGCGGACAGGTTGAAGCCGCGCAACAGGCCGACGCCGCGCCCCCGGCGCAGATCGCGGCCGGCGCCGGCGGTTTCCTCGTTGGCATGGCGCAGGCGGCTCCCGTCGCCCGGCTCTTTCAGCGCGCGCTCGGCCCGACCGGCGCGAACGCCCTGTTCAACATCGGCAGGCAGGCCGCGCAAGGGGCGGCGGAATTTTCAGCGATCCAAGGCGCCGCCACGCTGGCGAACAACGTCATCGCCAAAGGCCTGTACGATGGCGACCGCGACCTGATGGCTGGCGTGCGCGAGTCCGCAGAGACGGCGGCGTTTGTCGGCGGCCTTCTCGGACTGGGCGGCGCGGCGTTCAATCACCAGACCGAAGCAGGCCGGCAGAAGATCGCCGCCGCCGCTGAAAAGTTCAAATGGGCTGAAACCCTCGACGTGAGCGCGAATGCCTCGCCCGAGGAAGTGAGAGCCGCCTATTACAAAGCCGCAAAGGCTGCGCACCCTGACAATGGCGGGTCGACCGAGGCCATGCAGGCGGTGAACGCCGCCTATGAGATTTACAAGGCTGGGCAAGCGAAGCCGCAGCAGGCCGCGCAAGCGAAGCCCAATGAAACCGCGCCTTCCACGGACACCGCGCAACAGACCGCGCAGATCGAGCCGCCCGGATCACGCACATTCGCGCGCGGCCCGTCCGAAGCCGTTTCTGCCGCGCCGCCGCCCACCGCCAGCCCGACACCGCCCGCCGAAACCGCGCCCGCGCGCGCCGCCGCACCGGCGGGCAAAGCCGCCGAAGACGCGATTCTTCGCCAAGTCTACGATCAAGACACCATCGACAGCATGAGCGATGGCGAGCGCGCCGCAGAACTGGCCGCCGCCAAGCGCGCTGGCGTCACAGCCCCCGCCACGCAACCCAAAGGTGAACCATGGTCGCAAAGCCCCCCGTCTACATCGTTGCCGTCTCCCTCTTCGTCATCGCCACCATCGGAGCCAGCTTCGTTGGCTTCTTCTGGCAGGCCGGGAACCAGCTTGGAGGCTTCTACGCCATCAGGTTCATCAACACCCATCTCCAGCAGCCCGCCCCCGAGCACCACGACTGAAGCGCCGGCCCCGACCGCGCTCGACACCGGAAAGAACGCGCCCGAAACGCAGGCGACCCTCGACGCACAGGTGAAGCAACTCACCAGCGGCCAGCGCAAGGTGATGATGTTCCCCCGAGGGACAACGCCGCCTGAACGCCCCATCGGCGTTGGAATGGTGCAGACCGCCCGCGGCGAATTCTGGTATGACCCGGATCAGATCGACTCCGAGGACATCAAGAAGGCCAGCGCCGACGGCAAGGAGAACGAACTTCTCGGACTTGGCCCCTATTCCAAGCCCGAGATTGACGCGCGCGTGGCGCAGGGCGAAAAGCCCGTTGCCGTGGTTGAGCGCGATCAGGACGGCACGGAGCTTCGCACAGCCTACGGCACGGAGCAGACCGCGCCCGAGCAGATCAAGGCCATGGAGGCAGACAAAGCCCCCGGCGCCACCATCGCGCCCGAGCCGGTCCAGCAGACCATTGACGACCGCGCGAAGAAGCCGGCCAAGCCGCGCCCGCCGCAATCCATGATCGCAGCACTTCGCGCCGCCGGAGGCATCCGCGACCAGGGCGGCGAACTCAAGGCTCGAGATTTCCACAAACGGTTCCCCGGCCTTGTCAACAACAGGTCCGGCATGAACCACGACGACGCGCGCAAGTTCGTGGCGCAGCGTGGCTATCTTGGCGAGCCGGAACACGCCGTCGCCAATACGACGGTCGCGGATTACCTGAACGCGCTCGACCAGCACCCGCGCTATTCGCACTTCGATCTTGGCCGCGTCGCGCACATGGAGCACGGCAAGATCATCGCCGATGAACGCGCGCGCGCGCTGGATGATGCAACGCAGGCGATCCTTGACGACGCGGGCATAGGCGCGCAGCATTTCGACACTGCGACCCTCGCGCGCGCGGCGGAACTCCACGTCGAGCACGACGTTCCGATTGAACACGCTTTCGAGCGCGCCGCGATCCAGAGCATCGAGAGCGAACCGACCGCCGTCCGCAAGGACATGTACGACATTGCCGAAGTCCCTTGGGAGAAGTCAGATGGCCGGAAGTCTCGTAAGCCCCATCCTTGGGACGTCGAAATTGCACAATCTGCCGCCCGCGAAGCTGTTGGCGATGGCGCGGCGACTGTCGGAGCTGGCGTCGAAGGAAACCCGCCCGGAGCGAAAGGCGAAGCTGCTGGCGGACGCGCGGAACCTGCAAGTGCTGGCGAAAATCCGGCATCACAAGGCAGTGGGGGACAGGGGGAAGGCGCGGGCGTAAAGCCACCTGTCAAGGAATCCTTGACGACTGAACCTGGAGCGGAAGGCAAACCCCAAGGAGTCATCCCCGGCGCCGAAAAGATCACCGACGCCGCCCTTGCGCAGAAGAAGGCCGACGAAAAGCTGAAGCCGAAGAAGCCGCAGGCTGAAGGCGTCGGCGGGATGTTCGATGAAGCGCAGACCGCGCCACAGTTGTTCGACAAGCCAGCCAAGGCGCCCGAGCCGAAGTCCGAACCTGTAAGCAAAGCTGATGAGTTGCCGGACTCCGCGCCTGCCATCACCAAGCACCCCCAACACGCCGAAGCCGTCGAAGCCCTCCGCGCCCTTGGCTGGAAGAAAGCCGAGGCGGAATCATTCTCCACCACAGCGAATGAGCAGCTCGGCCCCGGCGCGAAGATTGAGACCGTCATCAAGAAGGCGATCCAGAACCAGCGCCGCGCGTCGCGGGAGGACCGGCCCGCGCCGCCGCGTATGCCGTCTTACGAAAGCGCCCAACTCGCGCCGCCGTTCTACTCGACCGTTATGCGCGCGATCGACAAGGCGAAGCAGACCAAAGCCTCCCCTGACCAATGGCTTGCCACGATCAAGAACACCCCCGGAACCAAGCCGGAAGAACTGGATTGGCTCGGCCTCGAACCGTGGCTGAAATCGCAGACCGGCGCCGTCACGCGCGAGCAGATCGCGGATTTCGTGCGGGCGAACAATATCCAGGTGCAGGAGGTTGAAAAGGGCGCTCTCTTTGGTCCAGAGCCGCAGAAGCTCGCCGCGCGCAAAGCGGAGATCGACGACAAGCTTGACAAAATCTCAAAGCGCGAAATCGCAGCGGGGCGGATTCCAGCCGAAGCCAAAGACTGGAAGTCGCTTGCAGATGAGTGGTACAAAATCCAGCAATCGCTTGATGAGAAATCCGAAAGCCGCGCTCCTGCAAAATACGCCTCCTACACCCTCCCCGGAGGCGAGAACTACCGCGAACTGCTGCTGACGCTGCCGGCGAAGGAAATGGACGTGACCGCGCGCGCGCAACAGATTGCCGACGCGGAGAATGGACCGGGATCATGGGCGCGGATCGGCGGCGGAGGCCAGGCGCGGTATCTCAACGATGCGCGCCGCGAAGAACGCGCGGGCAATTACCGTTCCACCCATTGGGACGAACCCAACATCGTCGCCCACGTCCGCTTCGATGAGCGCACCGGGCCAAATGGCGAGCGTGTGTTGCATCTGGCTGAGGTCCAGAGCGATATGCATCAGGAGGGCCGGCATAAGGGATACGCGCTTCCAAAGAATGAAGTTGCTACGCTGGAGCGCCGCAGAGAAGAACTAATCGGCAAGGGCAGAGACGCGACCACGGAGGAAAAGCAAGAGTGGGCGGACATCATGAACCGCTTGCAAGCCAACAACAAGGCGGTCCCTTCGGCGCCCTTCAAAACCACATGGCCGGAACTCGCCCTCAAGCGCATGATCCGATATGCTGCTGAGAACGGCTTTGATCGGCTATCGTGGGATACTGGCGCGACCAGCGCCGACCGCTACGACCTATCGAAGCATGTCCAGACGGTCCAGTGGTCGCCCGACACCGAAAGCCTGATGGCGTGGGATCACAAGAGCAACCTCGTTGTCAACAAGCTTGGCGTAAAGGAAGCCGACCTTCCCGACGCCATCGGTAAGGAAGCGGCTGAACGCCTGCTTGCCGCCGAAGCGAAGACGCAGGGGAGAAGCCCTGTTCGCTACCACACACTTGACGGCGCCGACCTCAAGATGGGCGGCGAAGGCATGACCGGGTTCTATGACCGGATGTTGCCCGCTACCGCCAACAAACTGGTGAAGAAGTTTGGCGCAAAGGTTGAGAATTCAACGGTACAGGCGGCGGAAAGCGGCGAGAATTCTGTGTTCCATGAAGCGCCCGACGCCCCTGCCCATTCCATCCAGATCACGCCGGCCCTGCGCAATGCCGCGCTCTATGAGGGCTTCCCCCTATTCCAGAAGCAGGCAGGGCAAAGCCCGATCTCGACCGCAAGCCCCAAGCGCCTCGCGGACGTCAAAAAGCTTGTTGACGATATGGTGGCGCAAATCCTGCCGAAAGACGCGCTGAACTCTTCGGAAATCCACGATTTCATTGGCATGACGCCCGACGAGTTGCGCGCGGCTGGTCTCAACAGTAATGGAGCGCGGGGCGCGAACGGCGCCTTTGACGCCTACCGCCGCGTGATCGAGATTTCGCTTCAGGCCAAGAACCTGACGCGAACGATGGTCCATGAACTTTGGCACGCAACCCGCGTCCTTGGGTTAGCGACCGAGAAGGAGGATTTCGTCCTTCAGCGTTCCATCCCACGCTTCCGCAGGTTCCTCGAAAAGAACTTCCCGCAGCGCGATTGGTCGAAGGAACCTGACCACGAGATTGAGGCGTACACGGTTGACGCCTACGAGGCGATGAAGGAAGCCGGGATTGAGCCTGACCTTCATGTGGGCGCCAAGGGCATTTTCTCCCGGTTCTGGGACTGGCTGCGCAAACTGTGGGCGAAGGTGCGCGGCAAAGGCGAGCCGATCACGGCGGAGAGCATCTTCAAGGATTGGCGCGAGGGCGGCTTCCGTGACCGCGAGGAAGGCCCCTCGCAAGTTCCTGGCTGGGAGCCGGGACTACGTATGCCGTCCATGCCGCCCGATGACAGCCACATTTTCACCGATACGTCGTTCACTGACCGGCTGAAGGAGCGCGCCGCCGCCGCGCGCGAAGACCTCGCGCCCACGATAGAGGAAAATTTCCTCGACGTGTCGGCGCGCGTTCGGCGTTTAGTCGGACGGTTGAACGGAGAAGCCGGCCCGATCCCTGCCGCGCAAGACCCATATATCGCCAAGCGCCTTCTGCCGGGAAAGACCTCCGCTCGTCAGGCTGATTTCCAGAACGATCACGTTGACCCGATGTTGGACTTCGCCAAGGCCAATCGTTTGAGCCGGGTGGATATCGCGGATTTCCTCTATGCCCGGCATGCCCCAGAGCGCAACTTGGCCATCGAGCAGATGCGCCCGGGCGTGAAAGACGGTTCAGGCCGCACCGACGATCAGGCGCAGAGCGTGCTCGACCGCCTGTCCGCCGAGGGCAAGCTGCCGGCGCTGGAAAAGCTCGGGGGCATGGTCGATGCGATGCGCGCCGAGACCATTTCGACGCTGGAAAATTCTGGCCTGCTGTCGAAGGCGCAGGCGCAGGCATGGCGCGACAAGTTCAAGCATTACGTTCCGCTCAAGGGGTTCGACTCCATCGCGGAGGCGCTCGACCACGCCGATGGTCGCGCCTTTGGGTTCGGAAAAAAACTTTCGGTGCGCGGCCCGGAGAGTAAGAAGACTTTCGGGCGCCGGTCGATCTCTGGTGATCCCTTCGCCAACATCATCACGGACGGGTTCAAAGCGATCGAGCGCGCCGAGCGCAATGAGGCGGGCAAGGTCGCGTGGCGGCTGTTCAAGGGCCTGCCGCCCGAGCTTCTCGATGGGCTGGTGAAGCTCGACAAGGGCGACACCGTTCGCGCGCTGGACGAAAAGACCGGCCTCATGGTGCTTAAGGAAAAGCGCCCGGAGGCGTCGCCTGAAAACCTCCTGTCGATCAAGATCGGCGGCAAGAGCCACCACATGAACTTTGCCGACAAGAAACTGGCGGAGGCGTTCAATCGACTCGACGGCGATCAGCTGGTTGCGGCGTTGCGCCCGATTGGCGCTCTCATCAATCTCTACAAGAGCGCGTGGACCCACAATAACCCAGAATTCATGTTGCGACATTTTGGCATCCGCTATCCGATGGAAGGGTTTTTCAACGCAGGCGAATATGGCGCCGGCGCGATGAAACGCTCGTTCAAATCCTATCCCGGCGGCAAGATGATGCGAGCGGTCCTCGAAGCCAAGGATTTCACCACAGCGCAGCGCCGGGCGATTGACGCCAAGGTAGCGGCCGGCACCGCGAACGAAACTGAAAAGCTGCAAAATTATTACCACCGCGCGCGCGCCGTCGGCATGCTGATGGATTTCCACGCATGGTCGGACATGGAAGGCACCAAGCAGACGATTGACCGGGCGCTGGCTCGCTTTCAGGGCAACCCGCTCAAGACGGCCCTCGCTCTCGCGCGCGGCGCGCACCAGGCGACCGATCGTTTCACTTCGGCCATGGACAACGCCCAGCGTCTCGGCTTCTTCATCGAAGCCGTCGAGCATGGCAAGAGCGACGAGGAAGCCGCGTTCATCGCCCGAAACGCCACGGTCGATTTTTCATTGCGCGGGAAATATTCGCGCTACCTCAATCTGATGTGGCCGTTCGCCAACACCGGCTTGCAAACGGCGTCAAATGTCTATCGGAAGCAAGGCCGCTCTGCCGCGTTCAGAAAGGTGCTGGGCGGCATCGTCTCGTTTGCCGCCGCGCTGACGCTGTTCAATTATATGTTCGGCGGCAAAGACAAGGACGGCAAGGCGTTCATCGAGAAGGTGGGCGAATGGCAACGCCGGCTGAACGCGGTCTTCATGATCCCTGGCACGGATGACTCGACCGGCGCCCCGCTGCATCTCGACCTCGCGCTGCCGTACACACATGCGCCTTTCTTTGCTCTCGGCGCGGGCATGATGAAGCTCGCGCTCAGCATGAGTGACCGGGTGCGGGGGGAGAAGGGCGCGACGGTTGGCGAACCTCCAGGCAAGATTCTTGGCGAGATCATGCAGGCCGCGTTCGAAGGTTTCGTTCCGGTAGGGCAAGAAAATTCCATTGGAATGTTGGCTGTTCCTGAAATCACCCGCCCGCTCATGCACGTCTACGCCAACAAAAACTTCTTCGGCGGCCCGATCCATACTCCCTATCCCGTCAAAGGCCTGTCGGCGGCCTCGCAGGGATTCCGCAACACGTCGCCATTCTGGAAAGGCCTTGCGCAAGGCATCAACTCGGCGACCGGCGGCAACGAATACGAATCTGGCTTCATCGACCATTACCCGGAGGATTACCGCGAAGTCCTTGGCCAGATTTCATCCTCGATGGAGCGGTTCGGCGGCAACGTCATGGCGACCGGGAAATCTCTCGCCAAAGGCGAGAAACCCGAAATCGGGCATATCCCGTTCTCACGCGTGTTCCTCAATGGCGGCCGGGCGGATTACGACAAGTCCGACCGGCAGACCTATTTCGAAATGCAGCGCGAGATCAGCGCCGTGGCCGCGTCGATGAAGAAGGCCGTTGAGGCCAGAGACCCGAGCGCAATCTCTGAAATCCAGCAGCGCCACGGTCCCGAAATCCAGGCCGAGGATATCTTCAAGGCGTCGGAGACCAAGCGCAAAGAACTGTCGGCCAAAATCCGCGCTGTGGATAAGTCGTCGCTGCCGAGCGACCAGAAAGACAAGCTCGTAAAACAATATCAGGATTATCAGACTCGCGTGGAATATGACGCCGTGAACCGCGCGCGCAAGATTCTGGAGCACCAATGAACAGGAACAAGGAACTTATTCTCAAAATCGTTCTTGGCTGGGAAATCGGCCCAGGGCGCGATCACGCGAATACGGATAAGAAGGGCGACAAGCGCACCCGAGACGGCGTGACGCAACCCGCCTATGACCACTGGCGCCGGTCGCGGAAACTCCCGCTTCAGGACGTGTTCAAGATGCTCGACGCCGAGCGCGACGCGATCTATTCGGACAATTATTGGGTTCCTGTCGGCGGCCCTGTGCTTCCGTCCGGCGTCGATCTGATCGCTTTCGACTGCATCGTGAACGGCTCCCGCATTCTGAAGTGGCTGGCCGATAGTGCGCACCTCGCGCCGGCGCCGCGCATCCAGTACATCCACGCGCAACGTCTCGGATATTGGAGGCATTGCCCGCAATGGATCGCCGCCGGAGCCGGCTGGCTCAACCGAGAAAAGGACATCCTGAAAAAAGCCCTGCTTCTCGCTGGAGGCAGTTGACACACGAATCGCGTATATTTCCTCCGTTCTCATTGGGACACATGACCATGGATGACAGGACAATCCCTTCTTTGGCGGCGCTCGCCAAAAATGCTTTGATCGCCGGCCACGCGCCCGGCGATGTTTTTGACCTGGTGGGCGAGCTTTTCAATCTCGTCGCGCCGAAGCCTGCCGACGCCCCGCCGATTGCGGCGCCGCAGGTTTCTACCGCCACACTCACGTCGCGGCTGAACGCGGCGGCGACGCAGCCTCCCTTCGTCGGTGCAACCCCCGCAGGTTGACCGGCATAACCAAGGACACCATCATGCTTGACCTCTGGACCACCATTGACCCGATCTGGACCGCCGCGCAGCCGATCCTCCATGGGACACTCACCGCAGCGACCTTTGTTGGTTTCGTTTCCGCAGCCGCTGCCGCGCTGCCCAAGGCCACCAGCCCCGGCGTGTACGGCCTCGTTCGCGCCGTGATCGACGCGATCGCGTTCAATTTCGGCAACGCCAAGAACGCGAAATGACCAAGTTCCCTGACCTATCGGGGCCTCTCGCCGTGGACACAGCCGCGGCGAAAGCTCTCGTCAACCTGTTCGAGGACATCGCCAAGCACAAGGCGTCGATCTCGGAAGCGATTGCGGCGGGCGTGAAGACGGCGGAAGCCGTCGCGCAGTATGTCCCAGCGGCGGCTCAAATCCTGACGGTCCTTGAGGCCGCGCAGGCGCTCGACGCCGTGTACGAAATGCTGCCGGCCAACTGGCAGTTCATCAAGGTTCACCATGGGCCGCTGAAACCCGTTTTCGGCGGTCCTGACATGCCGGAAACCATCTTCGGCCATCAAATCATCAAGGAGTGACCGCATGCCGTTCAAGCCACCCATCGTCGCTCTGGCGCTCGCTGCATCCCTCGCCGGATGCGCGCAGGTCACCAGCGGCATCAACTCGCTCACTGCCGCCCTTGGCTCCCCCAATGCCACCCAGGCGGCGGCAAACCTTCGGGCGGGCGCGATCGCTTTCGTGTGCAATATTTCCTCCATCGCCAAGCTGGCGGCGGTTGTCGAAACTGGAATTGCTCAAGGCAATGTCGCCACCATCGACCCCAAGTCGGGGCTGGCTCAGGTCTACGACATCACCAACACCGTTATCGTGACGTCGACGGCGGTTTGTGGTGCGCTCCAGGGTTCCGTTGGCGCCCAAGCCTCAATCACGGCGATCTCTGGCGGCGTGGCGACGGCGGTTCCTGTCGGAGCTACCAAGTGAAACGCGGCGCCGGGGCGAAAGTTCCGGCGCCGTCCAATAGAAGCCGAGGCGCCACCCTCTCGCCCCTGCCTCACGCAAAAAGCAACAGCGCCCAATGGTGGCGCGTGAGGGGACCACATGGCCGACGCGCCGACAACATTTTCATTAACCCAATTGGCGGCCACAGCGGCGGCGACACTCATTACTGGCGGAGCCCTCACCGAAGGGCTGAAGCGCCTTTTCGGCTGGCGCAAGGAGCGCGCCGAGGTCGCGCTGCTCACCGCGCAGGCCCATCAGGCCGAGTCGCAGATTATCGGGCCGGAAGAACGCACGCTCAAGATGCTCATGGACTCGCTGGAGGCGATGCAGAAGAATTCCAAAGAGCGCGAGGAAGCCGCGATTGAGCGCGAGCGCCACGCCGAGACGCGCGAGGCGCTGTTGCGAGCGCAGATCAAGGATCTGGAAACGAAGATAGACGAACTGTCGGTGAAGCTGGAGGACGAGCAGGCCGAACGCCAGAAACTTCAGCGCATGTTCACGGAAGCCTGCTATTCCTGCAAGGTGTGGCGCGGCGCGCCGGGCGTCGAGAGCCTTATCACGGCCTGAAATACGCGACCCACCGTCCGAACAGCCAGCGCCCGGAACCATCACCAATCCGCTCTTTGCTGCTTGGCGTCCGATCCTTCGCCGGCGCCTTGAGCGCGTCAGGATCGCTCTTGATCTTGGCGCGGCGATCGTCCTTGATCCCATGCGCGGCCTGCTTCTGGCGCTTGGCCTTGTTGATCGCCGGCATATCCTGCTTTTGGGTTTTCACCGCGGCGCATTTCGGATGTGCGATTCCGCGGTTCTTCCCGTCGTTCGACCCGCCCAGCCCCAAAGGGCGAACGTGCTCGTCGATGAAATCCCCGACGATCTTCAACCCGCACACGCAGCATAGGCCCTTCTCGCGCTCGAACAGGGCGAGGCGCTGGCGTTTCGATAGGGGCTTGCGGCGCGTGGTAGAGACGTCTTCGGTCATAGGCCAGCCTCTGGGCGATAAGGCGCATGTTGATTGCTGCGCTTCCAAAGCATGTGCTCATCGCCGCGCATGAGAGCCAAATGTGCAATTACGTCATCGGTCGGACACATGGCGCCCGCCCACGATCCAGAATAATAAGCGATCGGGTGAAGGCATAGAGCGGCGAGGATTCTTCCGTCCTTGAACGCCACTGTTGGGCGCAGTCGCCGAAAAATATAGGTTACACCGCTTCGACGGCTCGATTCTACAAACATGCCGGTCAGTAGATATTGCTTCAATTGCCGGTGGCGGATCATGCCGCCAAGGGTCTGGACGGCGTTGTGCTCCTGCTCGATCCCCCAAGCATCGGCGGCCGTGAGCGTTTCCAGAGCCATCCCCAGCGAATGAACGCGGGGGACTTTCCCCCATTCGATCCTGCCGCCCTCATTCCAGACGTAAATGTCGCAGTGCCAGCGCCAGGACCAGAAGATATTCCGAACCTTCGCCTTTTCGGCTTTTACTGCTTCGTCCTCGCCAGCCCCGGCGCCCAGCGCGGCCAGTTCCGCCGCCTTCGGATAGGTCGGTTCAACCACTAGCCGCAGGCCATCCATCGGCATCGGAATTCCCGCCCATTCTTGCCGTTCGGCGGCGAGCCAACGCAGACCGTTTCGCAGCCCGGCCATGCCGTCAAACCGTTCGAGCACTTGGGCGGCGCGCGCCTTATCCTCCGGCGGTGCGGGCGACAGCGTAGGCGCTAACCGTGGAAGCCTCGACGCGCTTTTTCCGGCCGCGCCTTGGCTTTTCCGAAACTCCCGCTCCATCGCTCGACGTTGCTGGCGGTTCATCGGAAGGTTCATTTGCGGCGGACTCCTGGGCGGTGATCGGGTCAAAATCAGCGATGATGTATTCGTGGGTTTTTTCGTCGAAGTCCTTGGCGCGGACATAGACGGGGCGCCCATCGGCATCGCGCTTCCCGGAGTCGACCAGCAGCGCGTAACCCCTGCGGATCATGTCTTTCACGATCCTGGCGGCGCGGATACAATCAGCCGGGTTGCTCGGGTCGAACAACAGTTTCGTGTCGCCGGCGCCAACATTTAGAATTCCAACGGTCCCGCTCATCCCATCACCCTCACTTCAAACCGTTTGCTCAACACGTCACGCAGCACAGGAACGTCAGCCGTGTGTACATGGAGGCGATCCGCGCCCATCTGGAGCGCAACGCCCACTTCCTTGCCGACGCCGCGCCAGATGATTTTTCCGCGTTGCGTGGCGACGATGGTTCCGCGCGCGGCGTGGTCTGAGCCATTGATGTTCAGCGTCATATAAAATCATCCCCTTCAACAAAAACCTGCGTGTAAAAATTGGCGAGCGGACGGCAATCGACTTGCACATCGGTAACCGTCAATTCGTGGTCGTTGTAAAGGTCAATGACGATCTTTTGAATGGCGGTTTCTGCGGCCTTTACCGCCAATTTCTGCTCATTTGTCAGCATTTTTCTTCACCCTCTTTTTCTTCGGCACAGCTTCTGGGTCATGCGGGTCATAGAGCACAACGCCATTCTGCGCGCACCAGGCTTCAATAAGCGAGATCAGAGCCGCCATGTCCTCGACGCTCAATTCGCTGGACTGGTAGCCGATTGTCACGATTCCTTGGCCATCCAGTGATGGAAGGAAATCGACCTCGCGGCCAAGAGCATGGAGGAACAGCGATTTCCACTCGAACGGCGTGTATTTTCGACCGGCATGTTCCTTTTGCTCGGATATTTGCCCGAGCATTGCCCACATGCGCGCGTTCTGGTCGAGCCGGCGGCGTGGGCCTTCGAAGGTGACGCGGGAATCCTGCCGCCCGCGCATGCACCAGTCGGCGGCCTTGCGGCGTATTGCGTCCGTGTGAAGCACGAGCGTAATTTTCGTCACCGTTCCGCCTCCGGGGTAGACAGGTAAGCGCGGAGTCCTTCTCGGTAGAGCCGCTGAGCATCAACCAGCGCGCTTGACCGGCTCTCATAAATATCACGAGCAAGCCGCAGGGCGACGCAAATATCAAGTTCGACCTGTGCGATAGAAAACGCCTCGGCCAGCTTCAGCAGTTCGTCCTTGGTCACGGCGTCAGCCCTTTCGTTTGAGTATGGAGCGCCCTTGTTCGGTAGCGACAGCGCGTCTTTTGTGTGCTGGGTTATGCGGCTCCCAAGATGTGACAAGCCCGAGTTTGGAAAGCCTTCTGAATGCTGACGCGCACATCTCCCATTGGACGCCGGGATATTCAGCGCCGCGTGGCTGAACGGCGGCGAGTTCCAGCCAGTTCTTGTCAGCCTTGCGCATGACGCCAGGCTGAGTCTAGCGCGGCGAGGCGCTATGGCCCTTTGCTTTGCGGCGATCTGTCAATATCGGTGAGCATCCATGGCAATAGCGCGGATACCCCGGTTCTTGAAAATCGTCCATCCATTCGCCGCATCTTTCGCACATGATTCCGGAAAGCATCATTTCGGCAATATCGCCCATCGCTTAGCCCCCCGCTTCTTCGAGCGCCTTGACGGCGACCCGACGCATTTCGGTAATGTGGTTGAGCGCGTGGGCGTGCTGGTCCTGGCTGGCCGGGCAATCGCCAAGGTGCATACCGCGAATGGTCGTCAGAGCCTCGCGCAGGCGTCCGGTTTCGGTGCTGTCGGCGGCCGTCGCTTTTGGCTTGCTGGCGGCGATCATGGCATCAGCAAGCATATAAGAGTCCCGCGCGATCATTTTCGCACGCTGATCATTGCTCATCCCTGCAAATCTATTGGCCAATTCAGAGGTCCGTGAGGATAGAAGCCCAGTCAACGCCTGTCCCGCGAACCAATCCCGGCAAGACAACCCAATTTCGGGAAATGGGTAGCCAGGGGCTTGCTGGCCGGTGGAAGGGTCAACTGGCGGAATGACCGGGAAAGCCGCGCCGCCGTCGTCAATATTGTTCGTCATTGTTCAGCCCTCCAGCTCAGAAACCCGCCCGCGCAACATCTGCACGAGCCCGGTCAAATCCTCGTCGGCCAGTTCCTTTTCAATCGGCCCGACGATCAGCGTGTAAGCCGCTTCCGCGCTTTCCTCGCTGTCTGCGAAGGCAAGAGCGTGGCCGAGGTCTTCACGGACCTTGGCGGCGTCGATCTTGGCGGCGGGCGGCGGCGGCGGCGCGCGGCGTTCCTGCGCCGGTTGCGTGTGCGCAGCGTCCGCCGCCTGCTTCATCAGCGCCGGCATGTGCGGCTTGAGCGCGGCCTGCCCATCGGCGGTGAGCGCATTGTAAAATGAGTCGAACATTTTCCGGCCCTGGGCGGCAGCGTCGCGCGCGTCCAGCAACAGGCTGGCGATCCCGTTGGACGGCGCCGGTTCGTCCTTCGGCGGTTCGATAGTGGCGGGCGGCGGGGGCGGAGGGACGCGGCGCGCGGGCGGCTCCGACGCCTCATAAATCCGCTGGCCTTCCATTTCTTCAGCGGCATACTCGTTCCCGATCTCCTCGGGAAACGCCGCGCGCAACGCCGCCGCCTCGGCGCACTTCTCCAACTGGCCGCGTGGGCGCTTCTGCCATTGGGCATTGGGCGTCTCGTCCTCGCGCCCAGCCTTGGCGTAGGCTTCCAACCAATCAACCTGTGGACCAGGAAAGGCGCAGCGCTGGCCGACAACAAGTCGGTAGAGTGTAACCTGCGCCCATTCGGGACGCTCGATGATCTCTTTTCCGACTTTGCTTTTCATCATCGGCCCAAATTCTGTCCGGTCTTTTCCGGCATAGAGCCCGGTCCTGAATGCCGTCGTGCGCAGTTCTGTGATCGAAGGCCAAACCGTGTCGACCATCCTTCTCAAGACAGTCGAGTACATCGGAACGATATGGACCGGGCGCTTGAACACGTCGAGGTTGCGCGCCTTGCAATAGGTCAGCGCCATGACGACGGATTCGCCCATTGTTGCGTTCGGGAAAATGGCGTCGATCAGCACTTTCCAACGAACATTGTCGATCCCGAAGGTTTCGCCCAAGTCAGGGATATAGGCGAGACGCATGTTTTTGAATTCGACGTCTGTAATCAGTTCTTGTCCCATCACACCACCTTCGTTCTTGTCGCCATTTTGATCCCAGGCACTTCCATGCCGCCGCGCGCCAGCATTTCCGCGTGGTCGAGCGCGGCATCGAGCAGCCGCGCCGGAAGCGTGTTCAGCGTCGAGAGATAGGCCAGCAGCGCACGCTGGTCCGTGATCTCGTAGATTTCTTGCTCGCGCGCCGACATGGCCTTGGGGCCGGTCCCGATCTTGACGCGCTCGGGCTCCTTTTCTTTCGGCGGCGCCTTCGGCTGTTCGATCTTGGGAAGATCAACGCCGATTGGGAGCATTGCCTTCAGATCGGCCTTTTCCTTCTCGGCGGCAGCGACGGCAGCGGCATGTTCGGCGGCGACACGTTCGTTCTCGGCCTTGGCTTCGGCGGCGCGACGCGCGGTTTCAGCCTCGATAAATGCAACCGTCAGGCTTTTCGTCCAGGTCTTTGCCTTGTCGGCGCGATCCTTGACCGCCTTCCACTTCTCGTCGATTGCTCGCCCTGCCTTCAAGAACTCGTCTTTCTCGGCCTCGCGGGCTTTCTCGGCCGCCGTCTCGATCTTGCCAAACGCCGCGGCGAAGTTCGCAGCGCGGTCCGCTTCCTTCTGAGTCTGGATCGGGTGGCCAAGCTCTTTCAGCCATGCGAGGATTTCGGCGCGCTTCGCGTCCATCTCCGCATTGAGCTTCTCGTTCAGCGGGCGCTCGTCATCCGCCGCCGGCGCCGACACATCGACGGTGACGGTATCAGCCCAGCGCCCGGTTTGCTGGAACGTCTGATAATCCTCGTAGGAGACGGCGTTTCGGCACACAGAGCCGAATAGTTCTTCCATCTGGTCGCCCTTTGTCGGCTGGTAGCCGGACGAGACGGCGCAGAGCCATTCTTCGCCGTCGAGCCAGAAAGCAACGGATCGCCCGTCGCGCGTTCGGTAATACCCGGCTTGCGGCGGATCAGCCTCGCCAGCGACAGCGCGCGGCGGCAAGGGTGGGTTCTTGCCGGCCATCTGGGCTCGCCAAAAATCGAATGTGTCGCTCATGCCGCCTGTTCCCCAAGCTTGCGCCGATCAATCTCGGCATCGCACAGCAGCGCCGCCGCCTCACGCATGGCTTCGTCGGCGCAGATGATGTAGCCAGACCGCTCCCAATGGTTCGGGGCCTCGTAACCCAGCCCAATGGCAGGTTCGCCAGACCGCGACATCAGATCGTCGATCACGGTGTTGAACTCGGGCCGCTCGCGCAGCCAGTATTTCAGCGCGGTCAACGCCACGCTGGTTTTGCAGATGAAAGGCCGCTGCTTTCTCAGGGATTTGTTCATTTACCTCTCCTGTCCTTGATGATGTTGAAGATGGACAGGGCTCCGAGCACAATGCTGGGCGCCATGCAGACGAAAAACGCGGTGGTCATGCAATTTCGACGTCGCTTGGGGCGTCGCTCACGACCGCGAGCGACGGCGGCGCGATGGGAGCGACAGGGGAAGCCGCGGGCTGTGCCTCCAGATCAGCGAGCACTTGCTCTTTTTTGGCGTCGGCCTTGGCCTTCAGGTCGCGGTAATAGCCAATGTCCCAAGCGCAACCGAGCATGAAGCGCATTGCGTCCACGAGCGGCCCTTTCTCGATCAGAGCTTGCTCGATCAGGGAATCTTCATCGGCTGCGCAAATCATCGCGGCGGCGTCGAGCAAGTCGCTTTCGAGCGCCGACGCCTTGTCAGGAAAAACCGTGTCGGAAAACAGCCCCTTAACCGCGCCTCTGATTTCGGAATAAGAGATATACATAGCAAAGACTCCTTCGTCGTCTTGCAGGATCAAGACCACAAATTTATATCGCGCTTCGGTATTCAGTCAAGCAGGAAAACGCAAATATTTTGCTTGAATTTATCTCGCCTCGCGGTTAGCATCCGCGAATGACACAAAATCTCCCCCCCGGACGCCCGAGATTGGCGCGGCTCGAACCATCTTACTCATTGGTCCGCGCTCTTGGTGGGCCATCAGCAGTCGCGCGCGAGATTGGAATTATGCAACATCGCGTGAGTTTTTGGTCAACTCCGAAAGAAAAAGGCGGATGCGGTGGTTTGGTCCCTCGTCCGCAATATGCAGCGGTCATCGCCATGTGTGACCGGCTGGGCGTTCCGCATTGTTTCGACGCTGAGGGGCGCCTCGCTCTTGGTGCTATCAAAGATGAAAAGCAGCAGGCGAGAAAGGCTAAAAAGCAATGATTATTCGAGACGCACAGCAGCTTTTCGCGCTGCTGGAGGATGGGCAATTGAACGTCGATCTGATGCACGACATCAACGACGCGATGCAGGCGACGCGCGACGCCGCCGGCAACAAGGGGAAAGCCAAAGCGATCATCACCCTGAAGATTGAGTTGACCACCAGCGGCGTCTCGACCGAGATCAACGCCGACTATGCCGTCAAAAAGCCGAAGATCAAGCGCGCGCCGACGCTGTTCTTCGCCACTGACCAAGGCCTGTCCGATCAGCATCCGAAGCAGATGGACCTTGGCTTCCGCGACATCAAGAAGACGGCGGCGGGCGAATAACCCGGCGCCTTTCCCCAAACCCAATATAAGGAAATCCATATGTCTGATTTTGATCTTTCCCTGCTCATCGACGCCTTGTCGCGGGCGCAGGCGCTTCAAGTTATGCCCATTTCTGACGGCACTGTGACGGGTGCTCTCGGCGTGGTTTATAAGGGGCCGAACGCCGGATACCAGCAGTTCGACGTGAAGGCCGAACTGGACCGGTTTCGCACCGCGCCCGAGCGCCGCAAGGGAACGAGCGTCGCCTTCTCGCTGGAATCGTTCATCGACCTCGTCCATCGCCACGCCGACGACGACTCCGCGCTGTTCGCGGACATCTTGTCGCCGTCGCCGTCGATCACTGCCGTTTTTGATTACCACCGCCCCGAGGAGTCCGGCGCCGCGACCGCCGCCCGGTTCGGCCAGCATCGCAGCGTCTATCAATGGCCGCTGTCCGACGAATGGAAAATCTGGAAGGCCAAGGACGGCGTGAAGTTTAGCCAGGGCGAATTCGCGGAGTTCCTGGAGGCGCACATTTCCGAGCTGGCGACGGCGACCGGCGACGAGCAGACGCGGTTCGAGCCCGAGTTACAGACCAAGTTCGGCACCCCAAACCAAATCTTCAACCTGTCGCGCGGGCTGGAAATCACGGTCTCGTCCAAGTTCGCGAACCCGGTTAGGCTCGATAACGGCACGGCCAGCATTCAGTTCGAGGAAACCCACAACGGCGCCGACGGCAAGCCTTTGACCATCCCCGGCCTGTTCCTGGTGGCGATCCCGTTGTTCGCTTGCGGCGAAATCATCCGCCTTCCGGCACGCCTGCGTTACAAGAAGGAAGGCGCGGCGTTGCTCTGGTCCTATCACCTTTACCGGCCCGACGTGTTTGTTCGGGATGCCCTACACACAGATTTGAAAACCGTCGCCATCGAGACCGGGAAGGCCCTCTATGAGGGCAAGCCCGAGTCCATCACGGCCTGACCTCGACAAGCCACAGCCGCCCGGCAGGACGCGCCGGGCGGCGCTTTTCATCTGAGGGCTTCCAGAATGGCCATTGATCTGCCTACGACGACAGGAGGGTGGCCGGTCATTTATGCGGACCCCCCTTGGAATTTCAAAAGCAACAGCATCGAAAAGCCTGGGCGGAACGCGCGCCGCCATTATGACTGCATGTCGCTTTCCGACATCGCCGCGATGCGCGTTGCAGAGATCACCGCGCAGGATGCAACGCTGTTTCTTTGGATCACAGGGCCGATGCTCGTGATCGGCGCGCATTTTCCAATCATGAAGGCATGGGGGTTCAAACCCTCGGCCATTGGCTTCACCTGGATCAAGCTCAACCGAAAATGCGAGGGGAATCTTTTCAGCCACGACGACATTTTCATGGGCGGCGGTTTCACAACGCGGAAGAACGCCGAATTTTGCCTGATCGGACGCAAAGGGAAATCCATGCGCAAATCCGCTTCGGTGCGCGAAGTCATCGTTTCGCCAGTTCTGCAACATTCACGAAAGCCGGACGAGACGCGGAAGCGCATCGAGGCGTATTGTGATGGGCCGAGGCTCGAACTTTTCGCGCGCGAGACGTGCGACGGGTGGGCCTCGGTCGGAAATGAGACCACAAAATTCAACGAGAGCACCGGCGGGGAACAGGCTCAACCACTCCCCGCCGGGCAACACCAACGCGAAGGACACGTCAATGTTGATGGAGAAAATATTATCTGATTCCGACCTCGAAACGACAGCCGCCGCGCTCGTCGACGAGAGTTTTCAACAAGACCGGAAATTGCGCGCCGCCGCGTCGATGCAGGAGAAGGGCTTTTCCATAGAGCGCATCGCGAAGCTTTTGGAGGTCGGCCCCAACGAGCTTTACGATGCTTTCGGGATGGAGCGACCCTGGAAGCCGTTGAAGGCCACCGGCGCCCTTCGCCACGTCGCGGCGGCGTGCATCTGGCATCTGGCCGACTTAAAGCGCGCCGGCCATTCCAGATTCCAGACCGAATTGAACAATCCTCCCGAGAGCACTCCTTACGTCTCCTATGCCTCTCTGCGCCCCTCCGAGCATTCTTTCATAGGTTCAGCCGGCGACATATGCGCAGAATCGTCCGCGCTCGCCGCCCGCAAATACAAGGCGAAGGCCCGCCGCAAACTCAAGGCCAAGAAATCTTGACGACTCGCCAGATAAGGTTGAGAAAGGTGGGCGGCTGACGGATTCGACTACGCCAGCCGCCCGAAACACAACGCGCCTAAACAGGAGGTCTGCGCCATGCTTAAGTTTTTGTACCCTGATTCCGACAACAAATCCACCATGCAGCGCCATGCCTGCGCACATTTTACGGTGGAACAACAACCTTGCGCGGGCATGGTTCCGGAGGGGGCGCGCACATGACCGTGATGGTGGACCCGTTCAAGATTGAAGGCGTCTGGTACGGGGTGGGCGCATGAGCATGAAGCGGCCATGGATGCCGCTCTATATCGCGGATTATCTCAGAGATACAACGCATCTAAGCCCGGCTGAACATGGCGCGTATTTTCTTTTGATCTTGCAATATTGGCAAGACGGCGGGTTGCCAGAAAACGAGCGCCAACTTGCACGCATCGCCCGCATGAACGCCCGCGAATGGAAGGATGCGCGCGACACGCTGTCATGCCTTTTCCACGATGGGTGGAGGCACAAGAGGATCGACGCGGAATTAACAAAAATTGAAGACATTTCCGCAAAGCGCCGCAAGGCCGTGGGCGCGCGCGAGTGGCGCAAGCCTGCTTTAGCGATCGTCAACGGTGGCAAAAAGGAGCAATCAAATGATTGATTTTTGTTTTCCGTTTGATCTGATTTTGATTTGTTTCTGTGTGAAGTGTGATGTGTGTTGTCTCTTTCTGAACCTTTCTTATCCATCCAAGAAGGAAGAATCTTTCAGGATAGAGAGAGTAGGAGCCGCATCATGAGTGCGCGCCCCCTCTACCCTCACCAAGTCCGCGCCCTCGATCTGCTCAAGCAATCCATTCGCTCTGGTAGGAAGCGGCCTATCCTCCAGGCTCCGACAGGTTTCGGAAAGACACGCGTCGGTGCGGAGATCGTTCTTGGAGCGCGCGCCAAAGGGAACCGCGTCGTTTTTTGCGTTCCGGCCCTGAGCTTGATCGACCAAACGTTCGATGCGTTCGTTTCTGACGGCGTTGACGCTGGCGACATTGGCGTGATCCAAGCAGACCATCCGTGGCGCCGTCCCCACGCGCCAATCCAGATTGCCACGGCGCAAACATTGGCGCGGCGTGATTTGCCGATGGCCGATGTGGTAGTTATCGATGAATGTCATGTGCGCCATTCGGTTTACCAAAGCTGGATGGCCGAAGAATCGATGGCTGGAAAGTTGTTTATCGGCCTGACCGCGACACCGTTTGCGAAGGGCCTTGGGCTGATCTACGACGATTTGCTCAAGCCGACATCGACGCGCGAATTGATCGAGCAAGGCTATCTCAGCCCATTCCGCGTGTTCGCGCCGGGCCATGTCGATCTGACCGGCGTCAAAACGGTTGCCGGCGATTACCACGAAGGCCAACTCGCGGAAGCCATGGGAAAGCCGAAGCTGGTCGCGGACATTGTGTCCAACTGGATGGAAAAGGGTCCAGGCGAAAAGACGCTTTGCTTCGCGGTGAATCGCGCCCATGCGAAAATGATCCACGATCAATTCGCGGAATCGCACGTCGAGGTCGCTTACATCGACGCGTTCACGCCGCGCGAGGAGCGTGAGGCTATTGGACGTCGGCTGGCGAGCGGCGATGTAAAGGTTGTTTGCAATATTGGCACGTTGACGACCGGGATTGATTGGGACGTGCGCTGCATCATTTTGGCGCGGCCGACGAAATCGGAATCGCTGTTCGTCCAGAGCATCGGGCGGGGCCTTCGTACGGCTCCGGGCAAAGAATTTCTGCTGATTTTCGACCATTCAGACACGCATACACGCCTCGGCATGGTGGACGAAATCGATCACGACAAGCTCTCGACGGCAAAGGCCGGGAAGGCGAACGCGGACGATGAGGACGAGAGAGCCGAAATAAGCCTCCCTGAGCCGTGTTCAGTGTGTGGGTGCCTCATACCCCCAGCCGCGCGTGAATGTCCCGCCTGTGGCTTCCGCAAGCGCCCTAAATGCGATGTTATCCATGAGGCGGGCGAACTCACCGAACTCGGACGCGGCGGGAAGCGGAAGAAAGGGAAGCCGAACGGTGTTTGTGACGATCTGGTTGCGATGGGAAAACCGGAAATTTGGGGGCAATTGCGCAGGATGCAGATTGAAGGGGGATGGTCTGACGGGCGCACGAGCCATGCTTTCCGAGATATTTTTGGTGTTTGGCCGAATGCCGTGCGGCATGAAAGCTCGCGCCAGCCGTGCATGCAGCTTCGATCATGGATCCGGTCGCGCTCCATCGCCTTTGCGAAAGCGAAGAAAGCGCAGGCAGCAGAATGAGCCGGCAGGACATCCACGAGCAAGCGCGCGGGCGATGGGAGTCTATCCTCCCGTCGTTTGGCATCCCGCAGAATTATCTCACGAAAAAACATGGACCTTGCCCGTTTTGCGGCGGTGGGGCGAAGGCCGATCGATTCCGGTTTGATGACAAGGCCGGGAACGGCTCGTTCATATGCTCGCGTTGCGGGGCAGGGTCTGGCGTTGATTTCGTGATGAAATTCAAAGGCTGGGATTTCATCACGGCAAAACGCGAGATTGAGAAAATCGTTGGGACGGCGCCGATCATCGTTCCAAAAGCCTCACGATCAGAAGGCGATATGAAGCAGCGCATGGCGGAAGCGTGGAAGCGCGCGCGCCCGCTTGATGACATCACTGCATCGGTTCGCTATTTGCGCTCGCGGGGGATCGTGATGGAGGCGTGGCCGACGCAGCTTCGCGACCAGATGGACAGCCCCTATATCCACGACGACAAGTCGCGGACCTATCACCCGGCCATGTTGGCGAAATTTATGAGCGCAGATGGCCGGGATTTCACGCTTCACCGCACGTTTTTGACGCAAGAGGGCGCCAAGGCCGATGTCTCAGACGTGCGCAGGCTTTCGCCGGGGAAAGTTCCGCAGGGCGGAGCCGTTCGCCTCGCAGCATCGGCGGAAACCATGGGCGTTGGCGAAGGCATTGAGACGTGCCTATCCGCAATGCTGCAATTTGGAATTCCGGTTTGGTCATGCCTGACTGCCGGGCTTCTGCAAAAATTCCAGCCTCCGAAGACGGCGAAAAATATCGTCATTTTTGGGGATTGCGACAAATCGTTCACTGGACAGGCCGCCGCTTTCGGGCTGGCTTACCGGCTGACAACGGAAGGTTTTCACGTCGATGTCCGCATTCCAGAAGATTTTGGGACAGACTGGCAGGACGTTTGGGCGAATCGTTGATCTGTTGTAAATTCCACCAACCAAAGGAAACCCCACCATGCCTCTCGAATTCACCCCGATAGCCTCCTCGAACATGGACGGATGCGCCTATGATCCGGAGGCGCGCGAGTTGCATGTGCGGTTCCACATCGGGACCGTCCACGCCTACGCCGATGTGTCGCCCGAGGAGCACGAGGCGTTCATGGCCGCGCCGTCGAAGGGCCAGCACCTTGCGCGCGTGATCAAGCCTGCGAAGGCGTCGAGGAAGGTTGCGCAGCCATGAGCGATGAAATCACATTCGAGGAATTTCCGAAGATCGCGCGCCTTAATCGTGAGTGCGTGATTTCCGAGAAGATCGACGGGACGAACGCGCAAATCATCATTTCCGAAAGCGGAAAGATTGCGGCGGCGTCTAGGTCGCGCATCATCACGCCGAAAGATGACAATTTTGGGTTTGCCGCATGGGTGGAAAACAACAAACCAGAATTACTCAAGCTCGGGCCTGGCCGGCATTTTGGCGAGTGGTGGGGTGCGGGAATCCAGCGGCGTTATGGGCTGGCCGAAAAGCGTTTTTCGCTGTTCAATATCGATCGGTGGGGGAAATCTTGCGATCGTCCAGGTTGCTGCCATGTTGTCCCGACGCTTTATCAAGGACTTTTCACTACTGACGCTGTGAACGCCGCGCTCGAAGATTTACGTGTGAACGGCAGTCATGCCGCCCTCGGGTTCATGAAGCCTGAAGGCGTCATTATCTGGCACATCGCCGCGCGTGTGGGCTTCAAGGTCACTCTCGAACGCGACCAAGAACCGAAAGGGAAAGCGCTATGAGCGCCGTCAACCCGCAAGACCTGTTCAATTACCTCACCAAGATCGGCGCGACGCGCAACGAAGCCACGATGTTGTCGGCGGCGGCCGGCGTCGAATCCGGTTATGTGCCCACGGCCACCCACGACAAGGACGAGAACGGCAATCCAACCGGCTATGGCCTGTGGGGACATCGCCTCGACCGCCGCGACGCGATGTTCAAGTTCGCAGGGACTTCGGCGCCCAACTGGCAGCAGCAGGCCGCATATGCGCTGTCCGACCTCCGCAATCGGCCAGAGTCCGCGCTGGTCAACCAGGCGAAGACGCCGAAGGACCTGACCATCGCGCAGATGTATTACGAACGCCCGCAGGGGTTTTCCGCCGATGCGCCGCAGAACGGGCTCAACTATTCCAAGCGCCTGGCGCTCACCCAAAACATCAGCGGCGGGAATTTCTCGGCGCCAGCCGCAGGAGGCGCAACCGTGGACCCCACCAATCCGATTGATCAATCCGCGCATGACGCGTGGGCTAAAATTTTTGGCGACGACGCCGTGAAGCAGAAGCAGCTTCAGGCCGGCGCGCAACCTGCCGCGGCTGCGCCGAAGCTCGACACCAACGGCAGTGCGTTCGGCGCGCTCGCCAGCGGCGCGATGCAAGGCGCCGGAAACGGACAGCCTGCGCTGATCCCGCGCCTGTTGCTGGGCGACAAGGCCGGCTCCGGCGTCAATGGCCTGCTCGGCGCGATCCCGACGCCCAACAACGGCGCTGGGTTGCTCGGCGGTATGTTCGGCTCGACGCCGGCCGCAAGCGTGGCTCCAGCGGCCAGCGCGGGCGGCACCCCGGGGTTCACGCCGTCGGCGGGGCTCGTAACCCAACAGCCGACCGCCGCCGCCCCAGCGCCGTCCGTGTCGCCCGCCGTCGATCCTTCCGCCGCTGGTTCACCACTGGCTCGCACACCGCTCGCCGGAACGCCTCTCGCGAATTCCAAAGGCCTCGCCGCGCTGCAAAGCCTGTTCGGTGGCGCGACTGGCGCCGGCGGCGCGGGACTGGGCGGCGCGATCAGTTCTGGCGTGTCGAGCGGGCTTTCTAGTCTCGGCTCGCTTTTCGGCATGATTTGAAATGGCTGTGCGATTCTTGAGTGTTTGCAGCGGCATTGAAGCGGCGTCCGTCGCGCTCGACCCCCTTGGGTTTGAGGCGGTGGGCTTCGCTGAAATCGACAATGCGGCGTCGCGCGTTCTCGCGCATCATTATCCCGACGTGCCGAACTACGGCGATTTCACAACGATTGATTGTTCGAAGCTTGGGCGCGTCGATCTGCTCTGCGGCGGGACTCCATGCCAAGCGTTCTCAATCGCGGGCAAGCGCGGCGGCCTTGATGATGCTCGCGGCAATCTCACTCTGGCATTTGTGGAACTGGCGCATGAACTTGCTCAATCTCATGGAATGCGAAACGTCTTCTGGGAAAATGTCCCCGGCGTCCTCAATTCCGCCGATAACGCCTTCGGGCGTTTCTTGGGCGCGCTTGTCGGAGCAGATGATGCCTTGCTACCGTCACCAAAACCAAAGCGTGGGAAATCCAACGACCATTGGAAATGGGTTGCCGCTGGAAAATGGCCGGTCCTTGACGACGACGGAGTCGAAACAGGCGAATTTGTCGAGCGCGAAGAAGGCCATTTCTGCCGATGGCCAAACGTCGGTATGGTTGCCGGGCCACGGGCACGGCTTGCATGGCGGGTTTTCGACGCTCAATATTTCGGCTTGGCCCAACGACGCGAGCGTGTGTTCCTTGTCGCAGATTTTGGAAACGGGGCCGATCCCGCCGAAGTATTATTTGAGCGAAAAAGCGGCGACTGGAATCCTGAGAAGGGCCGAAAAGAGAGGGAAAAAATTGCCCGCGTTGCTCAAGCAGGCGCTGGAGTCGGTTTCGGGGGGGGTAATCGCAGCGGACCAATTGACGCCGCCGCCTGCCTGACGGCGAAAGGCCAGCGGATTGATTTCGAGGTCGAGACGTTCGTCGCGCAACAGGTCGCACACACGCTCTCCGCGGCGCGCGGCAAAGCCTGTGCAAATGCCGCCGATTTGGAAACCTATGTCACCCATGCGCTTCGCGGCGAAGGTTTCAACGGATCCGAAGATGGAACGGGCAGAGGCACGCCAATTGTGTCGGTCGCCTATCCCGTCGAATGCGCCGGAACACTGAAATCTTGCGAAAGCGGAGGTGGCCAATCCAACAGCGCGGATCATGCGGCGGCGGGGTTGATGATTCCCGTGGCTTTTGCGATTCAAGAGCGCGCCGTCTCGGAAAACCCCGACGCTGGCCCGCAGGGCATGGGCATACAAGAGGGCGTCGCTTACACGCTTGAGGCGCGCCACCATGTGCAGGCGGTCGCCTTTCGCACCAGCAGCAATTGCGGCGCATGGGAAACCGGCGACAGGACCGACGCGCTGACCACATCGACCGATCCAAATTCGCATGTGCTGGCGTTCTCTTGCAAGGACCACGGCGGCGACGCCACGCCCGACCTGTCGCCGACGCTGCGCGCAATGGGCCACGGCGAAAGCCACGCCAACGCGGGCGGACAAATGGCGGTCGCGTTCCAGACGCATGGCTCAAACATCGAATGCGGGTCGGATATTTCCGGCACATTGCAGACCAACAGCGACCGCGCCAGCGGATCGTCGCCGATGGTCGCCCAAGCCTTCGACCTTCGCGGGCGAGAGGGCGGCGCGCAATTCGAGGGACCGCACGACACGGCGAACATTCGCGCGGCCTCGGGCGGGTCGAGCCGGTCCTACATCGCCCAACAATGGGCGGTGCGCAGGCTTACGCCCAAGGAGTGTCTTCGCCTCCAGGGATTCTCGGATGGATATTTGGATTGCGTCGCAGCGGACGGACCAAAATACAAGATGATCGGCAATTCCTGGGCTGTCCCTTGCGTTTCATGGATAGGGGCTCGCCTTGCGGCATGTTTAATTTAGCTCTTGATTTATTCCGCCGCGCGATATAGGAAAGGAGTCGCAGATCACAAGCGTTTAACCAGAAGAGCCAACCACATGCACACCAACATTTCAGCCACGATTCACGATTTCGACCCGTCCAAGGGGATGGCCTTTCAGGGGGATGTGTCGATTATTCCCATCCCGAAAAACATCAAGATCAATCGGTCCGACGAGATCGCGCCGGTCGATGGGCGGTTGATCCTTCAGGAAGGCGAGGTCAGCGGCCATCATCACGCGATTACGCTGCTCGAACGGCCTGCATCGCCGGTCAAAACGTCCAAGGCCGTCCAAGACCTGATGAGCGATGCCCAGGCCGGCAAGATCGCCATCCCGACTGCGAAGCTCTACCGCGACTCTGTCGCCGTCGAAGCGATGCGAAGCGCCGGCATCATCACTCGCGTCGATCTCGCCGTCGCCATCCTGATCGTGGAGACGGGGCCGATGTGCCTGAGTCACGAGGAGCACGACACCATCCGCATTCCCGTCGGCAAATATTTGATCGGGCGCCAGATCGAAAGCGCTGGCGCGGAAGAGCGCGTCGTCGTCGACTAAGCGCTGTTTGCGCGCGCCCATCATTCGTGTGGTGGGCGATTCAAACCACGTTTTATTGGAGAAAACCAATGGCCAAAAAAAATGAAAAATTGACGCAAAAACAAGAACGTGAACTTGTTGAGTTTCGCGAACGCATGTGGGCTCAGGGCACAAGTTGCGAGCCCTGCAACCGCGCCGAAGCCGAGGCTGCGATCAGCGACGCTTATCGGGAGATTGGCCGAAAGCCGCCTATATTTTTCTGGATGTCATCTCCAATGACATGCGCGCTCGGACTGCATGTCTTGCAGCGCCTCGCGGAACATCAGCCGAGATTGGCCGGCTTGGGGGACGGCTTGGGGGACGGCTTGCGGGACGGCTTGTGGGCCGGCTTGCGGGACGGCTTGTGGGCCGGCTTGGGGGACGGCTTGGGAGACGGCTTGGGGGACGGCTTGGGGGCCGGCTTGTGGGCCGGCTTGGGGGCCGGCTTGGGGGACCTGGCTTATACCTACTGGTGGGGCCAAATGGACACGTATTGGCTTGCTTATTATCGATTTGGTTCTGATCTAGGCTGCGCACAAAAAGCCGACTTGCTTCGTCGCCTTTCGATCATGGAGCGGATTGCCGCATCTTGTGGGTTTTGGTACCCGCGCGATGGAGTTTGTCTTGTTTCGGATCGATTTCTTTCGGTCAAATGGGACGAATCGCGCAATCGCGCTGGACTGCCTTTCAGGCTTCACAACGCGGACGGCCCTGCCGTTCAGTTCCGCGACCAATGGGGATTGTTCTACTGGCACGGCTACCGCATCCCCGACGATCATTCCTGGATCATCACGGACAAGGCGCGCATCACGGCCGACGCCATCATGTCGGAGCCGAACGCCGAGCTGCGGCGGGTCATGTGTGAGGTCACTGAGTTTGAGCCGATCCGCACCATTGGGAAGGTTATTTCCGAGGACGCTGACGGCAACGGCCACCCTCGCCGCCTGCTGACGGCGAATATCAAGGGCGACGAAATCCGCATTGTTGAGGTCCAGAACGGCTCGCTGGAGCCTGATGGGTCACGCCGGAAATTCCTTTTGGGCGCCATGCCGGGTGCGACGCCTCATCAAGTGATCGCGGCCAGCTATGGGATCAACCCGGAGCTTTACGTCGAGGCGGTGCGGACATGAGCGCCACCTATTCAAATTTCATGGAAGACTCTCACGAGCGCGCCGACGAAGCGTGGAACATGGCGTGCCTTCTGGATCATGCCGCCCCGACACTCTCCGCCACCGTCGGCATGGCGTTTCCCGCGCGCATCAACGCGCTCTACGCCACCGGGCAATTCTCCTTCCCCGAGGCAGTAACCCTTCTTGTCGAGCATGAGCACAGGAGCAGGGCATGAGCCACGTTCGGTTTTCCGATACCGTCGCGGAGGCTGGCGTTTCCTTCTTTTTCAAACAATGGGGCGAATTTTCGTATGGGACTAGGGTCGGCAAGCGATCTGCTGGTTCTATGCTGG
The DNA here is from genome assembly GCA_903932535.1 of uncultured Hyphomicrobiales bacterium. GTDB lineage: Bacteria > Pseudomonadota > Alphaproteobacteria > Rhizobiales > Beijerinckiaceae > Roseiarcus. Next base: position 44,072 of record CAIZGR010000607.1, read on the forward strand.
ACGGGCGCGAGCACAAGGAGTTCCCCAATGGCTAACTGCGATCGCTGCAATGGCTCAGGAGAACTCGGCGTTCGTAATCGCTTCTGCTCCAGCGCTGAGGTTCCAGGCCCGGTCCCAGAAGACGCGCGCCGTTGGTATGCAATCGACTGCCCGTCATGCCATGGAACGGGCGAAGTCTCAGACCCATGGCCGCGCGACGAGGGAGACGAAGATGACGAATGAGAACAAAACCATCAGCGTGATCGTGGTCCTGATCGCGGTTCTTCTCATGGCTGGATGCACCATCGCCCGCGTGGCGATCGACGAGGCCCGTTGTGGTGGCGCGAGGGTTTGCCAATGACTGACCAAATCCAAGGAACCGACAAAGGCGTCGTCCCCACGGTATTTGTCGATGAAGTGACCCCGCCGCCAAGGCCCCACCCCGATGCATGGGTTGACTTCGGCCCCGATGGCGGCTTCTGCCTGAGAACCGACGATCCCGACGACGGCGTCCATCGCCTCGCGCACGCCGAAATTGTCCCCTTCATGCGGCTATACGCGTGGCCCCACGCCACACTCACATTCCGGGAAAACGGCGGCTATACAGTCGAGCCCCCAGCCCCGGCTGGCGCGGAACAGGTCATGATCGTGGGCGAGCCCGACACCATGGCCGGCGATGTTGGCGAACTCGTCGACTTCCTGCGCGACAACGACGACGCTCTTCCGGGCGACAGTCACCTGCTGTCCTTCTACACCTGGACAGACGAGTCGTGGAGATTCGACGCCGAGACCGGCAAGCTCACGAGATGCTTGGCGATTGACGCCAACAAGGAACCCGCCCCATGCCCACAATCGATATGATCGCCGCCGCGCTGCTGTGTCTCGCTGGCGGAGCGGCGAGGGCTTGCAAGCGGGTTTTGTGGAGGAAGAAATGACGCACATCGACTGGCCCATGCTCCTATGGTGCGGGGGCCTTGGAACATTCGGCGCGCTGCTCTACGTGCTCGCACAGGCGTTCTACGGCATGTACGACGATTGGCAGGACGACCGCGCCAGGACGCGCCCAACCAGCACTATTTGATAGGTTCAATTCCAGCCTCAATCGCCGCACAGGCCAGAGCAATGGCGCGTGGTGGTTTTTTAGCGCCGGAATAATAGCGGCCCACAGTGTCTTCGTGGGTGTCGAGCAGGGCCGCAGCATATCTGCGTGAGATTGGTTTGGTCTTGCCGAGGCGCTCGCCCATGCGAGCGCACCAGCGGGCGAAGGGGGTGGTGGCGTCAGGCATCGACGCGACCTATGTGCATGTCGAAGGCGCGCTGAGCGCGGGTCACAAAATATTCGAAAGTCTCTGGGTGGACGCGTTCCACGTAAGCGCCGCCAGCCGTGCCGCCTTTATTCCGCTCGCGCGAAAGGTTTACGTAATCCGGGTCTTGCGTGAAGCGAAATTCCGCTGGCGCGCTTTTGCCGTCCAAGCCCGTGACATAATAGCCGGATCGCGCGTCGCCGCAGATTTCGATTTCGCGTCGAAGATCGGTGCGGCGCAGGCCCGATTTGATGGCGATGAAGCCAACAGCGGCTAATTCATCGGATTTTTCAAAGCCATGCCAAGTCATCTGGTTGGACAAAAAGATTCGTGTGATTTTGGCCATCGTCTTGCTCCTGAAATTGGGGCGTTTCTCTCTCGCCCATGAACAAACAATACCACCCTAAATTTATGATGCAATATGAAAATCATATTTTTAGGATTATTTTTTTGAATTGTAGAGTTATCAGATGGTTAAGAAAAATTGCCGGGGCCAAGTGAAGGGATTGGAATTTCATTCCTTCACCTAGATAAATAAGGAGATTGCGCGGAAACCCCTTCAAAATCCCTTCAAAAACGTGTAGCCTATCCCTTCATGACCGACTCGCCATCAGACCGCCCCAACGCCAGAACGCGCGCCTTCGACATTTTCAAGGCGTCGGGCGGGCGCATCCCCAATCTGGAAATCCTTGCCCACCTGACGGCCGAGGGCTACCAATGCACCGACAAAAACATCAGCGTCTGGAAATCCCGCGACAAGTGGCTGAAGAAAGTCCCCAAAGGCTCCAAAGGCGCTGGTATCATTGGCCTTGAGCGGATGTTGATCCAGCCCAAGGTCGAGAAAATGGCGGAACTCGATCGCGTTGAGCGATTGGGCGATGCCTCCGACGATTTGCTCCAGACCGCCGGCATCCTTGCGCAGAAGCTCAGGTCATGGGTTGAGACTGTGAAACCAGAGCAAATCCAGTTCAAAGACGCCGGAATCATTATCGAAAAGCTGGGCTCGCTGTTCACCTATTGCGCGGCGATCGACGCCGAAGTTCAGCGCCGCAAGGACAAACTTAAGTCCGAGATCGAGGGGCCCAACGCCCCCGGTGCGGTGACCATCGACCACGCGGAAATTCCGGCCATCCAGCGCGCGGCCGAGGAATTCGCGCAGAAGCTCATTACCGTCAGGAGGATCACATGACGCTCCGTGAAATGCACTTCACGAATCCGCCCAATGTTGAAGCATATCCCTTCAACTGCGCTCCCGGCTGGGCACCCCATGGCATCATGGATTGGCAGGCCCCGCAGACCAACGCCAGCGAGGCCGAGATTTACTCGACCCCGGCAGAAATTGACGCCATGATCCGCGAGGTCTCGGCGGCGATCCGCGCTGTTGGGCCTCGCACTGAGGCTGTTGGGCTTTACATTGGGCTGAGACGCAAGGAGAGGTGAATATGCCTAAACGCCGGCCCCAAAAGAAAATGGGGATGTTAGGAGCTTGCACATCTCAGATGGACGCGCCGCCGCCTGTCCTTGTGACGCTGCGCCAGAAGCAAAAGGCTCAAGCACTGCGAGAAGAGCTGAGTGGGCAGGCCGCCAAGAAAGCTGTCGCAAAAGTTTCGCTCCCGAAGTTCAGCTTCCAGAAGGAGGATTCGACACCATGACCATCAAACTGAAGGAACACGGCATCAAACTGAATGAACATGACATCTATCGCGTCGTCGACGAAGCCATCCGCGAGTATCTCAAGGGCGAGCCTGCGGAAGACGTCGAGACCCTGATTGGGATCGAGAACAGCCACAGGCTGAAGAAGCCGATGGCGCAGGTCTATCGAGAGCGGATTGCGGAGATGGAAGAATCCTCCAAGCTCCATGTCGAGGCGCTCCAAAGGGAGATCGCGAAGCTTACCCGAGCGAACACGACGCTTTCGGAGTGCAACGCCGATCTTCGCACAGCCGTCAACAACATCCGCGCCGCACTGAGTGACCTGGATGACTGACCGCCGCTCCTATAACGAGCTGTCGGCGGAATACGACGCCGAGCATGCAGGCAAGGAATATCCCTTGCCACCGTCGCCGCCATTCCATGTGAATGGAGCCGGGCTGGAGACCATGGACCAAATAGTTATGGACGACGGGCGCTTTGCCGTCGTTTATTGGCCGCATCCCGTGACTGGGGCCAAGCGATATTTTTTTCTTGACCGCGAGCATCCGCTGCCGTTCCAGCAATTCACGCCAAACGAGGAAATAGGCTGGACGCCGAGGGCGTGTTTCTTTTTGCTGCGGGAAGGGATTTTTCTGCGGGAAGGTGTGTACGATGACTGACCACCGTTCTTACAATGAGTTGTCAGCAGAGTATGACGCTGAACACGTGGGCAAGGAATATCCGTTACCGCCGTTCGCGCCGCCAGGGCAAAAGATCATGGATGACGGTCGGTTCTTCCTGATTGCGTGGTGCGGCTCGAAAGGCGAGACGCGGCACACTATTTTCGACCGGGAGAAGCCGCGGCGATGTTACCGCGTTGTCCCAGACCCAGACTTGGGGTGGACGCCTCGTGCGTATTTCTTCGGGGTGAGGAAAGCAATACTCAATGACAACTGATCCTACCGCCCAGCGCATTGCCGCGCTCCAGACGGAAACGCTCACCGAATGGATCGTGCGCTTTCACGCGGAGCGCGGCCTGCCGGCTCCGGGCGACGCCGAGATTGCCGAGCTGCTCCGGCTCAATGCTCTCGATGAAAGGACAGCCCACCAATGAGAGGGGATCATTTTTTGCTCTTGGCCATACTCCCGTTGATCTGGCTGGCCGCCGTTGGGTGCGGCTTGCGCGCAGCAATCTTGCGCGACCGCAGACTGGACGCCGAGCCGCCGCAGATCACCGACGAAGCCTACACGCAGATGGAGCGCGCCGCCCGCAAGAGCCGCGCGCGCAGAGCAAGGATTGGAAGATGACGACCCCCACGCCACCCCTCGCCTCGTTCGCCCGCCCCTTCGACGGCCCGCCCACTGTCACGTCCTGCGCGTACGACGCTGGAACACAGACGCTTTTCATCATCGCCCGCGACGGTAAGCTCTACACCTACAGCAGTGTCCCTGCGGACGTCGCCAATCACTTGCAGAACGGCCCGGCCATCGGCATGTTCTCCAACCTCACCGCCACTAAATGGCCGCATACTGTTGGGCCGGCGCCGACCGAATAAGGAAGATTACGCATGTCAACTCATATCCCCTACCGAGGCTGCTGGATGCTCTACCGCGCAGCCAATGCCGGCGAGAAGATCAACGGGCAGGAAATCCAGCCGTTTGTCGTCACGTCCATCATCAATGATCGCACCGTCAATGGCGTCTGCATCCCCGACAACGGCGGCGCCACCATCGCCAGGATGAATGTCCTTGTTGTGCCCGGCGTCGATGAAGTGACCGCCAAAGTCGGGACCGCCTTCTGGCCGACGCCGCGCTTCGCCTGATGGTTCGACCGCTCCGCGCCGCCCGATACCTCGATGCAGCAAGCCAGTGGCTGGCCGACTACGCCATCCATGTGCTGCCCTTCGAGGATATGGACGGCGCGCTCGCGTTTTACGCCCGCATCTGGCCGTCCATGCGCGACCAGGACAAGGCGCTGCTGGCCTGCAATGACCGATTTTTCCTGCTGCGCTGCCTGCTTGGGCGCGCGGACGTGGCGCACCCTTGGCTTTATGATAGGTGTCGCGAAGTAGAGTCTGAGCCAGACGGCTACCTTGACCTATGGGCAAGAGAGCACTACAAAAGTACAATAATAACCTATTCTGGGATAATTCAAGAAGTGTTGGCTGATCCTGAAATATGTGTTTGCATATTTTCATTCAGGAAGTCAATCGCCCAAAAGTTCCTCGCGCAGATCATGCGGGACTTCGAGCGTAATCTGGAACTGAAACGCGTGTTCGAAGACGTGCTGTGGACGCGCCCGCGCGTCGAGGCGCCGACGTGGAGCAAGGCCGATGGGATCGTAGTCAAGCGGCAGGGCAACCCGTCCGACCCGACAATCCTCGCGTCTGGCCTTGTCGACGGTATGCCCACCGGTGGCCATTTCAACTTGATGGTCTACGATGACGTCGTGACCGACAAGAGCGTGACCAACCCGGAAATGATCGCGGCCACGACCGAGGCTTGGGAACTCTCTGACAATTTGGGCGCCGGCAACGTCCGCATCTGGACGCCAGGAACGCGCTACCATTATGGCGATACCTACGGGCAAATGCTCGAACGCAAGGTGCTGACGCCTCGCATCTATCCCGCGACCGACAACGGACGCATGGACGGCAATCTGGTGTTCATGTCTCGCGAGCGCTGGGCCGACAAGGTGAAGAAGCAGCGGTCCACGCTGGCTGCGCAGATGCTCCAGAACCCGCTCTCCGGTAAAGAGAATATGTTCCATCCGCAATGGATATGCCGCTGGGAGGTCCGCCCCTCGATCCTCAATGTCTATATCCTCGTCGACCCCGCGAGCGGCAAGCACAAGAGAAACGATCGCACAGCCATGGCCGTGATCGGCATTGCCTCGAACGGCAAGAAATACCTGCTCGACGGCGCTTGCCACCGCATGAGCCTGTCCGAGCGCTGGCTGATGCTGCGTATGCTGTGGCTCAAATGGTCTGCCGAGCGCGGCGTGCGGCTGCTGAAGGTCGGGTATGAGCGGTACGGCCTGCAAGCGGACATTGAGCATTTCAAGGGCGAGATGGTCCGTCCGGGCGAGCCGCAGTTTGAAATCGTCGAGGTCAACATCACCAGCGATGGCGTCGGCAACCAGGGCAAGAAAACCCGCGTGTCGAGACTCGAGCCCGACGTGCGCAATGGCGTTCTGCTCCTGCCGGCGCTGATCTCTGTGCCAGGCGAGGGGCCGAGCTATTGGAGCATCGACACGACGAACAATCTCATCAAGACCGAGCCGCTGAAACGCGTGGTTGACGGGCGCACGATCTACGGCGTCTCCCGCAACATGCGGCAGATGCAGGAAGGCGGATTCGGCCATCTGATCGCCAAGCCCATCGAGCGGCGCAACGAAGACGGGAAATCGTATGACGCGACGCGCGAGCTTGTGGACGAAATGATTTTTTTCCCGTTTTCGCCGCGAGATGACTTCGTTGACGTGATGTCGCGCATCTACGATATGAACCCGGTCGCGCCCGATCCATCTGAGCATGTGGGTGATGACAGCGTTGAAACACCAACCTATGAGGACGCGTAGGCTTGACACTAAGTCCCGCCCTGCGATATAGGATGGACACAACACCCCGAGCGGGCGGCGACCACGGATGGACTGGCGCCGCCCACATGGTGAGAGTAGTCAAAGCGTAAAGCCGGGATTGTCGTCATGGTTTTGCGCAGATCGGTAAGCGTTCCGCTGGAATGATTGCCGAGAGTTTTGCCAACCAGGGAGTGGCAACGTAACCCCTGGAGGCGCGGCCGGCCGGTTTCACCATTTTCCGGCTCAACCAAGAGCAATCTTGGCCCGGTGACGCGCTATCGCTGAGCACGTTCCCTGCCCTCAAAAGATGGCAGCAAGACCGATTGGGGCCAGCGATTATGGGAAAAGGCCCTACGACCTATGCCGCAGGGCCTTTTCTTTTGCCCACGAATCGTCGTATGCAGTGGACGGCAAGACTTCCACGTTCCTCCCTGACTTAACCCGCGCGGCTTAGCTGTTGCGGGTTTTTTTGTGCGCTGATATATTGCGCTCGCCCGGCCTACCCTCCGCTGGATTCGCTCGAACCGATCCAAGAGGGTTTCCATGCGCTTCCCGGTTTTCTCATTCACCGTTGCGGTCTTCCTTGTCACGCTCGCTGAACAGGCGTTCGCCGCCGGCGCCGCTCCGGTCCAGAGCCAGGACGCATCAGGCACCATCGCCGTTACCAGTACCTATCAGCTCGTCAAATCGTTCGACCCGAACCGATCTGGCTGCACGATCCAGAACAACGGTACGCACAATATGATCGTGCGCACGGCTGGCGTGTCGGCATGGAACGTTCCCGCTGGTTGGCAATTCTCGTGCGTCAACGGCCCGATTTCCGTCTCCGACAAGATCGAGATTACCGGAACTGCCGGCGACGCCTTCACGGCAGCATTCCAGTGAGGGTCGGCGTCATGATCAAGTTCATCCTCGCCGCGCTGCTGGCGCTCCTGCCCGCACAATCGTTCGCTCAGAGCATCATCCCTGGCAGTTCCGGCGGCGGCTCCAGCGGCCTCGTGGTTGGATCCACGGTCATTACCGGCGGGACAAATGGCGCGCTCGCCTATGACCACAACGGGGTGTATGGCGAGACGACGACGCCGAACATCGGCGCGGCGACAGGTACGAGCCTTGCGCTTGGCGGGGCGACGCTGGGGAGCAATGCGCTGGCGGTGGTGGGGACAAGCCTTCTTGGGGGAAATGTTGCTATCCAGAATGGGGTAAGCGCAACAACGCTCACTGAATATCAAAACTGGTCGAGCGCGGGCACAAATTACGAAGGTTGCTACGGCGGCTCATGGCTGACGAATGTCTGCTCCTACGGCACGACAGAGGGCGGAACGGGCGTGGTGAGGAATGTGCAGATCCTTGTGGGGGGTGTGAATAAGCTTGATTATGGCATTACGAATGCAAGTACATGGACCTTTGCGCAGTCCGTTCTCCACGCATCTTCCGTCACACTTACCAACGGTGCAGCAGCAGCGATTGGCACCCTCACCAACGCCCCGATCGCAGGCAATCCCACGAAATGGGTTCCGATTAACGACAACGGCACTACAAGGTACATCCCGGCATGGTAAGCAACATGACCCCCAAAACCGTCGCAAGACTTATCTTTGCAAGCGTAATCTTCATCAACTATCCGGCGTTGTGTGGGCTGGACGCATGGGCGCAAACATCAGCCCCCTCCGCCGACGAAGTCCGCGCCGAAGCCAACGCCCTCATCACCGCAGTCCGCCAGCAACGCGACCAGAATGCCGATGCTCTCGCTCAGGCCGCTGCACAAATCATCAAGCTCATGCGTGAGATCGAAGCCCTAAAAGCGCCCAAGCCTGATCTGAAGAAGGAAGACACGAAATGAAACGCCTTGCCCTCCTCGCTCTGGTCCTCGCTGCCCCCGCCCACGCAGGTCAGTTCTGCCTTTCCTCCCAACGCTCAACCGACGCTGCACCGTTCACGTTCTGCCAGACCGTGTCCGACTCCGAAATCAATGCTGTAGCCCAAGCTGGCGCTGCGCTCCTCCTCCCCCAAGGCGTGCTCGTCACTCCTGCCTCCGCCGATGGTAAAACCCCGGCCGTCTATCGCGCGCCGACCGGGCAGGAAATTACCGACGCCATGGGCGCATCGGTCTGGACCGGTTGGCAAGTCAACGCGACCAGCTACCAGCGTCAGCAGGCCCGCGCTGCTGCTGATGCCGCAATCGCTCCGGTGCAGTGACTCTATGATCGACCTTGGCGGAAATGTCATGGATAGATGGGCGGCGGCGCAGCATGATACGCGACCGATTGAAGGCGTGTGCGCCTCAGCTTGCACAGTGCGCCTGTCACGCGCGCGCTGCATCGCCCCTGATGCTGTTCTCGGATTCCACCGCGCCACCGATGCGCTCGCCACGCGGCAGCTTCTCTGGAGCTACAAAACTCGCCTTCGCGCCTATGTCATCGCCCATTGCCTTGATGGCTCCGTGTGCTGGGTCTCTGGCGCGCGGATGGCGCAATTCGGTTATCGTCTTTGCTGAAGCCTGGGAGTCCGTCGTGTTCAAAGCCATCGCATTCACCGCACCGATCGCCACCGCCTGGCATTTCGCCGGGCTGATCTGAAAGCAAACCCGATGGGTGTCCGCAACATCGACGTCTCATGGCTCTATCTCATCCGCCAGGCCGATCCTGATTTTGACCGGGATCGTCGCCGGGAACTCGCCTACGATTTCCAAGGCGGATACAACGGTCGCCGCTTCTATGTGAACCCCACGATCGCGGGCGCCTATGGCGACACGCGCCGGTATCTCACCGACAACGACGGCAATGTGATCACCGACGAATATGGGTTCGGGATCACGACGAACGACGTCGCCGCCAATCCGATACTCGCCACCAGCGATGGGCTCAACCTTGTGACGGATGCAGGAGAGACAATTGCGGTCGATTAAAGCTATCGCCCTTGCGCTCTCCATGCTGCTGTGCGCCACCGCCGCGCAAGCGCAGCAGACAGCTATTCCTGGGCTCCAGCGCGCGCTCACGCCGCTGACCGGGACGGAGCTTGTGCCGATTGAGCAGATCGGGCCAGACGGTTTTTACCACACGCGCAACGTCACATCCTCGAACTTGGCCAACGGCGCGTTGCTGGGCCAGTCCATCAACGCCGCCAGCTATCCCACGGTCGCGGCGGCAGTCGCCGCAGCGAACGCGGGCAATCTGCCGTTGACGTTCCCTGCCGGAAATTATTCCTACGTCGGCGTGACGCTCACGCTCTCGACCCCTGTCGAATTCAAGGCCGGCGCGGTTCTGTCTTGTTCTGGCGCCAATGTCGCTTTCGCCAATGTGCTGATTGCGCCGCGCTCGCAGATTTTCGCGTCAGGCTGCACGCCGGTCATCCCGCAGCGATTGGCCGATGGCGTCTATCCTGAATGGTGGGGCGCAAAGCCTGACGCGACGGGCGCCGTGGGCGTCGGGACGGACAGCACGACAGCGTTCCGCGCCGCGCTTGCGGTTGGCTGGAACAAGGTCACGATCGCGCCCGGCACATATCGAATCATGGGCGCAATTCGCATCGCGGCAGGGACAACGATCGAATGCGGCGGGCAGGAAAATACCTTCATCCGGCTCGATGACGCCAGCGGCGCGTCCGACATGTTCACGGTCAACGTCGGCAATTCCATCGTGATCGACAATTCGGTCACCATGACCGGCTGCAATATTGACCGCGCGACGGCGCAGCAAGGATCGGCCGGGGCGCTTATTCATATTCACGGCACGGGATTGGTCCGCATCCGCGACAACACGATTGGTTCGTCCTCGACCACAATGGCGTGGGATGGAGTTCTGCTGGACTGCGGCGCCACCGGCGCCGGATCAGTCCTCGAAATGTATTTTGAGGGCAATGTTTTCGGCGCCAAGCATGACAACGTGGAAATTCAGTGCTCGGGCACGCCCGCGCAGGTCGCCGATATTTTCTTCGAGAAGCGGAACTATTTCTGGCACGCGCAGAACGCGGCCATAGAAGCGCAAGGCGCGGTCGGCTGGCTGCATATCGACGGTAACGATTTCGATCAGAACCCCGGCAGCGCGATCCTGGTGAACGGCGCGGGCGCGAGCATGAATCCATCCTACTGGACGCTTCACGACAACCACTTTGAAGGCAACGGTTACGACGTCAACTGGACCGGCGTTGGGCTGTCGATCCTGACGGGCAATGAATTCGTCAGCTCATCCGCGACAGCCGGCATTGTCTGCACCAATTGCTCGCAAATCGTGACGTCAGCGAATCATTACGCCAATTCCGCGCACATGGTGCTGAACGGCGTCGGGGCGTGGACGGAGAGCGGATCGTATTGGTCGACCACCAGCGGCGCGCTGGCTGGCATGATCCAGATCGGGCCGAATGGAACCAGCGCGTCCAACGGCATTTCGATCGATGGCGGAACTTTTGCGTTCAATGCGACGCCGTTCGTGACTTTCACCGGGTCATCCTATCCGGCGTCGAGCATTGCGCTGTCGGTCACGTCGATTCAGGGCGCCTGCTACAGCGGAGCGAATTACGTCGCCGCCAGCTTCGCCTATAATTGCCGAGGCGCTGCAGGGCAGTTATCGGGCATTTCGACCTTGGGGCCGATCGCAGCGGCCGGGGCGGTCACCACGTCCGGGGCCGTTTCGGCGGCTGGGGAGATCGCCACGGTTGGCGGTTCAATCACGGTGAAAACGCCGGGGGCCGGTTTCTATGGCAACCTCTATTATTCAGGCGGCTGGAAATATTACGCCAACGGCGGCGCCGGCGCGATCATTCCTGGCGGCGACATAAACAACACGGGAACCAAACACCCGATCGAATTCTGGCGCGCGACCAATAATTCCAGCGGCGCCGCCGCGTCGGCAACCCCCCTCTTGGCTGCTTATTTCGATCAATACGGCGGATATCATTTGATCGGAGGCGTAGATGCGCCGAACTATTCAGTCGCCGGCGTCGCTGGCTTCACCGGCACGAAAACCGCCGGCTCGTGCGTGCTGACCATTTCCAGCGGCATCATCACCAACGTAACGGGCTGCTGACATGCGCAAAATCCTTCCCATGCTTCTCACGCTGGCTGCGGCGCCAGCATTCGCGCAGCACTCGAACGCGATCTCGCAGCAACCGGCCGCTCTGCCTCTCTCTGGATCTGAGCTGATCCTGATCGACCAGATGACCGCCGGGAAGTGGGTCACGAAGCAAACGCCGATCTCCACCGTGTTCACCAGCCTGACGCTCAACCCGCAAAACAATCTGGCTGATCTCGCCAACATCCCGATCGCGCGCGCGAACCTGGGCCTCGGCACCGCGGCGCTTCAGAACATCGGGACAGCCGGCGCCAATGTCCCTTTGCTCTCGACCACCAACACATGGAGCGGCGCGCAGACTTTCGCCAACATGCCAAACTTTCTGGCTGGCCAGCTTCCGCCGGCAAACGGCGGGACGGGCCTTGCGACCTTCGCCCGGTCAGGCAGCACCACCACATTCGCCACGGCCACCGGGACGCTCGTAAATGGCCATTGCGTGTCGATCGACGCGAGCGGCAACTTCATCGATGCGGGCGGCACATGCACTGTCGGCGGCGGCGGCGGCACGGTAACGGCGGCCACTGCTGGCCAGATCGCAATTTACCCATCGTCCGGGACTTCGGTTGCTGGAGCGACGACCGGGACCGGCGTGCTGACGGCCCTTAGTAACACGGCGGGCGCGGCTGGCGGCTTTGCCACTTACAACCAGCTTGGCGCCGCAACGACTTTTCAAAACCCTGCTAGCGGCAGCGTCTCTCGCACCACCACATCAAAACTTTCAGATTTCGTCAATATCGACGATTTCGGCGGATCACGCAGCACGGCGACGGCGACGTGTTCGACCACAGCCGGAAGCGCCGTGATGACCTGCACGGCGGCGAACGATTTCGCGAATGGCGCCGGGTTGCGGATCAATCACGCTGGACCGGCGTCGGGGCTTGGCAATCCGGCCACCGTGACGGTGACGCCTTGCGGGACAAATCCGTTTGGCAATTGCGTCTCGACGGGCGGCGGTGCGCGCTATTATTCCGTGGTGGCCCTCGACGGGCAGGGTGGATATGGCGCGGCCTACACGACATACACCCCCAGCACGCCCGTGCTGTCTATCCAGAATTTTGAGGCCCTGTCCTGGCCTGCGCCATCGTCTGGCCCGGTTCCGGCGGCGTATGCGATCTACGGTGGCCCGACGATCGGCGGCCAAGTGCTGCTCGACTACGTTTTCGGCACGACGTGGAACGATTATGGACATTCTGCTCGGCAAGCTGAGGACTGGTTGCCTACGACACCGCCCGCCGCCGCCGGCGCAGATTGGCTAATCACGACGGTGACGAGCGGCGGAACGACGACGGCGATAACGCTCTTGATCGCAGCATCGCAAACGGTGTCGGGAACGACGATCACACATGACAACTCGCCGAATTTCGCCGCCGCATTTGCTGCGTCAAACATGGTGTGGGTTAATTGCGGGGCTGCATATCCGATCAGCGGCGCCGGTATCCGGCTTGGCGCGGGTCAGACCTTGGCCGGCTACTCCAAATATTGCGCCAGTCTCGTATTGACGACCGGTCTTATCAAGAGCGCAGTTGTTCAAAGCAATTCTGTCGCTGGGCCGAAGGTGCTCAACCTCGGCATAAATGGTGGCGGTTTTTGGGAAGCCGGAGACGGAATGGTCGCCTGCGGCCTTTGCACGAACGCAGTCTATCAGGATTTAGCGCTCACCAACTTTGGTAAGTACGGCATTGTTTTTAATGGAGGCTCAAACGCCCGTATTTTAAATAACGATATAACTATAGCTGCGCCATTACAGGAAATAAATGAGGCAATACTTGTTAGTAATTCAGCAGGAACAGCATCAAATTTTATGATAGAAAATAACCGCGCGTATGGCGTTGGGTTTGATCTTGCGATACTCGGCGCGAGTATTGTAAACAACACAATAATAGGGTTTGGCTTTGGCGGGGGGGTAACGACAGAGCAGTCTCCAACGTCTGGAAACTATATAATAGCGCTTAACGTGATTAGTTCGGGTTACACGACTGTTGACGTTAATGATACTTGCCCTGTTGGGATTGAAAACTGGGGAGCCTACAGTGTTATCTCGGGAAATCGTGTGACATACAATTGCGGCAGCGGTGTTACCAATGGAGGACAATATACGTCTGTTTCTGGAAATATCGCTGTCAATAATGGTGGCACTGGTTATGTTACGCAAATGGGCAGTGCGTCTTATAATGGATTTGGTTCTGCGTATGTTGGTAACACTGCGGCCTATACAGGTGGCGCCATTGTTCAGAATTACGGCTATGCGGAGGCTACCGGAGCGGGTGGAAGTTCATATGCGACCCTTGGCCCAAATGCTTTTGCAAATAATCATATAGGTGCAACGGGACCGTTATCAAGCGTCGTATTTCAAAAAAGCCCTACGGTTAAGGCATCTCAGCCCTATAGTATTTCCGGCGTTGTGAATGGCGGCGTCGGCGCCGCCGACATTACTGTTGTTGGCTCCGTCGTCGGGGCGACATGCAGCGTTACTTATTCTTCGCATGTCTATGGCCTGACCTATGCGACGATCGCCAAGACCAACGCCGTCA